>NZ_CP011047.1:3903755-4207510 GCF_000982825.1 Cronobacter sakazakii
ACGTTGCGAAGCCCCAGTGCCTGCGCCGACGCACGAGCGCTGGCAATCGCTTCCGGCGCGATTTCGATGCCGGTCAGCGTCATCTCCGGCGTGGCGCAGTGCAGCCCGAAGCCCCCGACGCCGCAAAACAGATCCCACATATGATTCACCGGTAGCGCGCGCACCCAGTCGCGCGCCGTGGCGTACAGGGCGCTCGCGACTGTCGGGTTGGTCTGGAAAAAGCTCTGCGGACGGATCCACAGCGGCACGCCGTTGAAGCTTTCCGCGAGCGCCTGCTGTTGCGTCAGCCAAATCTCCTCGTCGCCTTCCATAATCGCCATATGCACCGGCTGAATATTGGCGGTCACGACCTTAAGCTGCGGCAATTCCGCCAACAGCCCAGGCAGCGCGGCGCGCAGTTGCTCAAGTTTCTCCTTCGAGCGCAGCACAAAACGCAGCATCAGCCCGCCGTCGAGCGTACTTTGCGTCAGCAACAGATATTTCAGCTCGCCGCGTTTGCGGGCGACGTTGTACGGCGTCAGCCCCGCGCGGGCGATAAAGGGCTTCAGCGCCGCAAACACGGCGTAAAACGACGCCGGATAGAGCGGGCATTCGGTCAAATCCACCGGCGTGCCGTCGCGATGCAGCATGCCGAGCAGCGGTTTTTCCACGCTCCCGCTCACTACCATTTTCGCTTTATTGCGAAACGCCTGCTCCGGCCCGCTTACCGGCGCGCCCCACTCGCCCACGTGCAGCGCTGCCAGCAGCGTTCGCAGGTCGGTCATTTTGGCGGCAAGTTGGGTGTCGAGGGGCTGTTCAATCCACTGACAGGAGCGGCAGCGCCCGGCGTCATAGAGTGCGCAGTGCATAGCTAAAAACCTTAAGAAAAACGCGGACCGGCGATTCTATCACGCCGCAGGATTACTGTAGCCGGAAAAAGCGTCGGCTGCGGGCAGGAATAAACAGCAGCGCCAGCACCAGCAGATCCGGCAGCTTTTGCATCACCAGCGAATGGAAAATTTCGCGCCGCGAGCCGCCTGCGATACTGAACAGCTCCGGGTATCCCCAGCCAAGAGAGGCCGCCCACAGATAGCCGGTCGCGATAATCTGGGTAAGCAGAAAGACCCAGCGGCCCCAGGCGCGGCCCTTGAGGATCACAAACGCGCAGCGGAATTCGATACAGAGTAAAACGAGGCTTGCGAAGAAAATCAGCGTCAGGCTCCAGGTCTGCACGCTGCGGTGGATAAAATCCATCACGCCGCGCACGCCCAGCAGATTGAAAATCATCAGCAGATCCAGACAGCGCGTAGAAATAATGCCTATCGCCGCCACCTGTACCAGCGTAGGAGCGTTCATTCGGGCGTGTGATTGTCGCGCTTTGCTGAAAATGTCCAAATCTCGCCTTCCCTGTGAAACAGCGCCGCGTCGTGCGCGGCGCCGGGTGCACATGATTGCAGATTTTAGGCGGTTCAGCTACGCCTTGCACGCTGGACATCGCGCAGTCGCTGCTTTTCTGCCCGCGCCATAAAAAACCAGGCGATCAGACCGATAACACCAACCACGCCAAGGATAATCGACGCCAGCGCGTTGATCTCCGGGTTGACGCCCATACGAACGCTGGAGAAGACCAGCATCGGCAGCGTCGTGGCCCCTGGGCCCGACACAAAGCTTGCGATAACAAGGTCATCAAGCGAGAGCGTAAAGGCGAGCAGCCAGCCGGAAACCACGGCAGGCATGATCATCGGCAGCGTTATGACAAAAAACACTTTCAGCGGCGTTGCCCCGAGATCCATCGCCGCCTCTTCTATCGATCGGTCCAGCTCACGCAGGCGCGAGCTTATCACCACCGACACATAAGCGGTACAGAACGTGACGTGCGCCAGCCAGATGGTGAGCATCCCGCGATCGGACGGCCAGCCGATCGCATGGCCGAGCGCCACAAAGAGCAGCAGCAGCGACAGGCCGGTTATCACATCCGGCATGACCAGCGGCGCGGTCAGCATGAACGCGAAACCATTGGAGCCGCGAAAGCGCCCGAAACGCACCATCACCACCGCCGCGATGGTGCCCAGAACCACTGCCATCGTCGCCGCGCAGGCGGCAATCGTCAGGCTCAGCCCCACGGCGTTAATCATCGCCGAATCGTGAAACAGCTCGCCGTACCAGCGGGTCGACCAGCCCGCCCACACCGTCACCAGTTTCGAACTGTTAAACGAATAGACCACCAGCATCAGCATCGGCGCGTAGAGAAACGTAAAACCGAGAATCAAAATCAGAATGCGCCACGGGGAGCGCACCACAGGCAGATTATTCATGCATGGTCTCCCATCGTTTTGTTCTGATATTTGTGGAACCACATGATGGGCACAATCAGCACCACTAGCATGGTGATCGCCACCGCCGAGGCCACCGGCCAGTCGCGGTTATTAAAGAACTCCTGCCAGAGCACGCGGCCTATCATGATGCTGTCCGGCCCGCCGAGCAGTTCCGGGATAACGAACTCCCCTACCGCCGGGATAAACACCAGCATCGAGCCCGCGATGATCCCGCCTTTGGTGAGCGGCACGATGATGCTGAAGAAGGTTTTCAGCGGACGCGCGCCCAGATCGAGCGACGCCTCGACCAGCGAGTAGTCGATGCGGGTTAGCGCGGTGTAGATTGGCAGCACCATAAACGGCAGATACGCGTACACAATCCCGATGTAAACCGCGAGATTGGTATGCAGGATGGTGAGCGGCTGATCGATAACCCCGAGCCTCAACAGCACGTTATTCAGCACGCCGTTCTCTTTAAGGATGCCCATCCAGGCGTAAACGCGGATAAGAAACGACGTCCACGACGGCAGGATCACCAGCAGCAGCAGGATGTTGCGCGTCGACGGCTTGCTGTGCGCCACCGCCCAGGCGAGCGGATAGCCGAGCAGCAGACAGAACAGCGTTGAGATAGCCGCCACCTGTAACGACTGCAAATACGCCTCGAAATAGAGCGGATCGTCGGTCAGTTGCAGGAAGTTGCCGATATTCAGCGTCACCGATAATTGATCGTCCGCCCAGCTCACCAGATCGGTATACGGCGGGATCGCGCGCGCCATCTCTGCAAGGCTTATCTTGAAGACGATTAAAAACGGCAGCATAAACAGCAGGATCAGCCACAGATAAGGCAGCGCGACCACAAGCTTACGGCCATGCGCCATTTGCAGGCGCGCGAGCCAGAGCCGGAAACCGCCGGGCGCGGCAGACGGCGACTCGCTTTGACGTTCAATAGTGCTCATCTGTCGCTCCTTACACCGTCAGCACAACGCAGCTGTCCGCGTCCCAGCACAGGCGGACTTCATCACCCCAGGTGGGCGCGCCTTTGCGGTAGCGGTGCGCGTTCTGCAACTGCGCGCTGATCATCTGCCCGCTGTGCAGCCGCACGTGGTAGATAGAGAGATCGCCAAGATAGGCAATATGCACCACTTCACCCACGCCAAAGTTAAAGCCATCGGCGGGCGGCTCGTCGCAGAGCATCACTTTCTCCGGGCGCAGCGCCACGTGAACCGGCACGCCGTCCACCACCGAGGCGTCCGGATCCACTTTCAGCGGATGCACCAGCCCCGGCGCGTCGATGATTAATCCGTCGTCGCGACGTTCACGCAGCAGCCCGTCGAAGACGTTCACCGAGCCGATAAACTCCGCGCTGTAGCGGGTGGTGGGATGCTCGTAAATCTCTTCCGGCTCACCGATTTGCACAAACTTGCCGCGGTTCATGATGGCGATGCGGCCTGCCATCGTCATCGCCTCTTCCTGATCGTGCGTCACCATCACGCAGGTCACGCCGACGCGCTCAAGAATATCGACGACTTCAAGCTGCATACGGTCGCGCAGCTTTTTATCGAGCGCGCCCATCGGCTCGTCGAGCAGCAGCAGTTTCGGGCGTTTGGCGAGGCTGCGGGCCAGCGCCACGCGCTGCCGCTGGCCGCCGGAAAGCTGGTGCGGCTTACGCTTCGCGAACTCCTGCATATGCACCAGGCCGAGCATCTCTTCGACGCGGCCTGCTATCTCCGCCTTCGGCAGTTTGTCCTGTTTCAGGCCGAAAGCGATATTCTGCTCAACCGTCATATGCGGAAAGAGCGCGTAGGACTGGAACATCATATTGATGGGGCGCTGGTAGGGCGGCACGTGGGAGAGATCCACGCCATCCAGCACAATCTGCCCGGCGGTGGGAATTTCAAAGCCCGCGAGCATACGCAGAAGCGTTGATTTTCCGCACCCGGAGGCACCGAGCAGCGCGAAAATTTCGCCTTTATAGATGGTCAGGCTGACGTCATCGACGGCGTGCTGGCCGTCGAACGATTTGGTCAGGTTACGGATTTCCAGCAGCGGGGTCAGCGCCTTGCGGGGTTTCGCCTGTGGGCGGGGAATAGCGTCGTTCACTACATTGCTCTCCGGCAAAAAGCAAAAGTACCTGTGCGGCCCGGTTGCCGCACAAATGGCAGAACAGAGGCGCGTGTCCTCTGTTCTGTTATGGGGCAGTTGCACCGCCCCGATGCACACCATTTACGGCAAAACGGCCTTATTTACCGCTTTTCACTTTGGTCCAGGCGCGGGTTCTGACGCGATCCAGCTTCGGCTCCTGCACTTTGAGGGTGAAGAGTTTGGCCATCACGTCCGGCGGCGGGTAGATGCCCGGATTGTCGCGCACCTCTTTGCTCACCAGCGGCGTGGAAGCTTTGTTGCCGCTCGCGTAGTAGACGTGGTCGCTGATGTGTGCCATGACGTCCGGGCGCATCAGGTAGTTGAGGAACTGGTACGCTTCGTCTTTGTTTTTGGCGTCCGCCGGCATCGCGAAGACGTCAAAGAACGCCAGCGCGCCTTCTTTCGGAATGGTGTAAGAGATATTGACGCCGTTCTTCGCCTCTTTCGCGCGGTTCGCCGCCTGCCACACATCGCCCGCCCAGCCGATGGCCACACAGATGTCGCCGTTCGCCAGATCGTTGATGTACTGGGAGGAGTGGAAGTAACGGATATTCGGACGCAGCTTCAGCAGCAGATCGGTCGCCGCACCGCTGTAGTCATCCGCTTTGCTGCTGTTCGGATCTTTGCCGAGGTAATTCAGCACGGTCGCGAAAATTTCTTCCGGGGCATCCAGGAAGGAGACACCGCAGCTTTTGAGTTTTTCGAGATTTTCCGGTTTCAGCACCAGATCCCAGCTATTCAGCGGGGCATCGGTGCCGAGCGCGGCTTTCACTTTGTCCACGTTATAGCCGATGCCGGTGGTCGCCCACAGGTAAGGCATCGCGTATTTGTTATCAGGGTCGTGCTTTGCCACCAGCTTGAGGATTTCCGGATCGAGATTTTTCCAGTTCGGCAGTTTGCTCTTATCAAGCGGCTGGAACACGCCGGCGGTGAGCTGGCGCTCAAGGAAGCTTGCGGACGGCACGACGAGGTCAAAACCGGTGCTGCCCGCCATCAGTTTGCCTTCCAGCACTTCGTTGGAATCGAACACGTCATAGACGACTTTAATGCCGGTCTCTTTAGTGAAATTCGCGATCGTGTCCGGGGCAATATAGTCTGACCAGTTATACACATGCAGCGTTTTCTGTTCAGCCGCCAGGGTCGTCGCAGAAACGGCCATCAACGCACCGGCAACCACACCCGATAACCATTTTTTACTCTGGGTGGACATATCTGTTTTCCTTCTGAATAAAGGGTAAAAGTCCGCGTCGGCGCGAACTAAATTTACGCAATTAAACATATGCAATATTCATGCATAGATGGTCATTCTGCACAGAAAAAAGAGCGCGGCTCTCCGGCAGACATTGCACGCTGTATGCAGCTTCGCAAGGATAACTGTAGCCTGACCCCGAGGCTATAGCCCGGAATAAAAAACTCCATTTAACAATTTTTTAGCCAGATTTGGTCTATGTGATAAGCCAAAATAGCGATGTGAGCGGTGATTTATGCTATCGCAACAGTTTATTTACAGGATAAAAACGGGAAATACGCAGCCGCCCTGGTGGCGACTGCGCTAAAAGCAGGCGGGATCAGTGAAGAAAATGGTTATTCACTTCGGGTTCCCCTTTTTCATCCTCTTCGGGGGTATAAATCAGGTGATGCGCGCGCGCTTCCATAAGCACCATCGAGGTCTGCTGTTCGCTCTGGCGGTAAAACGCTTCGAACTGTGCCACCGTCACGCCCATTTCCACGAGCAGCGTCTGACACACCACCAGCTTCGGCAGGTTATCATCCTGGATATCGAGAAAAGCCTTTAAGGTCAACGAACCGGCATTAATGGCTGAGAGATCGGCGGCGACCGTCAGCAGCGCCGAGGGCTTGATTTCCGCCATCGCGGAAAACATCACCACGTTGTCCACCAGATCTATCTTGGCGTCGAATACGCCTTCGAAATTCTGCATATGGGGAAGATGGAGCGCCTGGCAGGTATCACACTCGAAAAAGCTCACGCCGAGGTTATCGAGCCAGCGGCGCAGGGTGTCCAGCGTCGGGACGACGAGTGAATCCATAAAACCTGTAGCCTCTTAGTCAACAAACATGTCAATCGGATAGCTTACGCAAAAAACGGGCGTTATACCATGATGCCAGGTTAACCACCGGTTTTGAGGCAGTAGTCTGGGCGCGCGTGGCGTTCGATCCAGTTGATCATCTGCCCGGCGATATCCATACCGGTGGTTTTCTCAATGCCTTCCAGGCCCGGCGAGGCGTTGACTTCCATCACCAGCGGGCCGCGGTCAGCGCGCAGAATATCGACGCCTGCAACATCAAGCCCGAGCGTGGCGGCGGCTTTAATCGCGATGTCGCGCTCGCGCTCGCTAATCTCCGCAATACGTGCCACGCCGCCGCGGTGCAGGTTCGAGCGGAAATCGCCCTCTTTCGCCTGGCGCTCAATGGCCGCGACCACGCGGTCGCCCACCACCAGGCAGCGGATATCGCGCCCTCTGGCTTCTTTAATATACTCCTGCACGAGAATATGCGCGTTGAGCCCGCGAAAGGCGTCAATCACGCTTTCGGCCGCCTGGCGGGTTTCGGCCAGCACCACGCCGATGCCCTGCGTGCCTTCCACCAGTTTCACCACCAGCGGCGCGCCGCCCACCATATCGATAAGATCGCTGGTGTCGTCCGGCGAATGGGCAATGCCGGTGATGGGCAAATCGATGCCCTGACGCGCCAGCAGCTGCAGCGAGCGCAGCTTATCGCGCGCGCGGGTAATGGCGACCGATTCATTCAGCGGATAACTGCCAAGCATTTCGAACTGGCGCAGCGCGGCGGTACCGTAAAAGGTGATGGCAGAGCCAATGCGCGGGATCACCGCATCGAAATGCGGCAGCTGACGGCCTTTATAATGCACGCAGGACGCCGCAGGGTTGATGGTCATATAACAGGAAAGCGGATCGAGAATTTCCACCTGATGGCCGCGCCGCGTGGCGGCTTCGCGCAGGCGTTTACAAGAATAGAGCGTACCGTCCCGGGACAAAATGGCGATTTTCACCCTGCACCTCTCTGAACACGTCGTGAAAACCGGCCTATCATACACGCCCCCGCGCGGGCGGGGGAGTGTAAAAAGGCTTAGCGTGTCGCCCAGCCCTGCTTGTGCAGATAGTCGAGAATAAACGGACGGTTCTCTTTAATGATGGTGCGGCGGATCTGATCGCTCCAGGTGTCGCGGCGGGCGTTGCTGTCGCGATGCAGGTAGTAGTCGGCTATCTCTTCGTCATATTCAGCAAGCAGTTCACGGTCGACCGGCTGGTAGCGGTTTTCGTGCACCATCAGGCCCGCAGGCATACGCGGTTTCACCTGCGGATTGTCCGCCGGCCAGCCGAGGCACAGGCCAAACAGCGGCAGCACATGTTTCGGCAGGCCCAGCAGTTCTGTGACCGCTTCAATGCTGTTACGAATACCGCCGATGTAAACCCCGCCGAGGCCAAGCGATTCCGCCGCGACCAGCGCGTTTTGTCCGAGCATCGCGGTATCTACCACGCCAAGCAAAAGCTGTTCAGCCAGCCCCAGTTGCGCATCCGGGCAGATTTGCAGATGACGGTTGAAATCGGCGCAGAAAACCCAGAACTCGGCGGCTTTCGCGACGTGCGGCTGACCGCCGGTCAGCGTCACCAGTTGCTCACGCATCGCGCGGTCGGTTACACGAATAATGGAGCTGCACTGCAGGAAACTGGAGCTGGAGGCGGACTGCGCCGCGTGGATAATCGCTTCACGCTGGGCGTCGCTGATGGGCTCATCGGTATAGTGGCGAATGGAACGGTGCGAGCAAAGCAGCTCAATCGTTGGCGTCATCACGTTTTCCTTATTCCTGGTGTGTTGAAAAGCAAGCGAAAGCTTGCCCAAACACATCAGTATAATCGTAATGCGCCGGATGGCGGTTAACGGAACGTTGCGTTAAGAAACGAAAATGAAACCGGCCGTTACAGCCGGCGTCTGCTATCCCCGCGATGGCGCAGCGTAAGCAGGAACAGCCAGCAGAGCGAGCCGATAGAGCACCAGAACAGCGCGCTGAAAATCCACGCCAGCTCCTGCCAGAAGGAGCGCGCTTCCCCGCCCCACAGATGCAAAAGCACCAGGCAGAGCGGCGCGGCGATAAGCGCGCCTGCCAGCGGCTTAAGTTCACGGCCCCGTCTGGCGCAAACACCCGCCACAGCGCCAGGCAGCATAAAAGATAAAATCCCCAGATCCATCGTTCCGGCACCTGGCGCGAACGTACCCGGCACCATTTTTTGTGCCATGAATACCGCCAGAAACAGAATAAAACAGCAGGCGGTCGCAGCCCGGCTATGACGTCGCATCAACAAATATCCCCCTGATAGTGCCTGTATCAACCTGATCTCCTCTCCGCCGGTGCGGATGTTTAGTCAGATAAAGCATGGCGGCAGTCCGTGCCTCATAATTAACTGCGGGTAATAGAATATTCTTGCTGGCCGATACTATTCATAACGATTAAACTAGCGGCGGCTAAAAGCTTATGCAGACGAAATAATGGCTCCGGAAAAAGCGAACTTCCGGTAAAACATAAGCAAAATCCTAGCCCAGAAGCCTCTCCTTTTCAACAACTTACTGGTAAACAAGAAGTTAGCCTCCGTGAATATAAACGTCGCAGATTTGTTAAACGGGAATTACATCCTGTTATTATTTGTGGTGCTGGCGCTCGGCCTGTGTCTTGGTAAATTACGCCTGGGTTCTGTGCAACTGGGTAATTCCATTGGCGTTTTAGTCGTTTCATTATTATTAGGCCAGCAGCATTTTTCGATTAACACCGACGCGCTTAACCTCGGCTTTATGCTGTTTATTTTTTGCGTCGGTGTCGAAGCCGGCCCTAACTTTTTTTCTATTTTCTTTCGCGACGGTAAGAATTATCTGATGCTGGCGCTGGTCATGGTCGGCAGCGCTCTGCTCATTGCGCTCGGGCTTGGCCGCGCGTTCGGCTGGGATATCGGCCTGACCGCCGGGATGCTGGCGGGTTCAATGACCTCCACCCCCGTGCTGGTGGGCGCGGGCGACACATTACGCCACGCTGGTATGGAAGGCGCACAGCTTGCCCAGGCGCTGGATCACCTGAGCCTCGGCTATGCGCTGACGTACCTTATCGGGCTGGTAAGCCTGATTTTCGGGGCGCGCTACCTGCCGAAACTCCAGCACCAGGATCTGCAAACCAGCGCCCAGCAAATTGCGCGCGAGCGCGGTCTCGATACCGACGCCAACCGCAAAGTCTATCTGCCGGTTATCCGCGCCTATCGCGTGGGGCCGGAGCTGGTCGCCTGGGCCGACGGCAAAAACCTGCGCGAGCTTGGCATCTATCGCCAGACCGGCTGTTACATCGAGCGTATTCGCCGCAACGGCATTCTTGCGAGCCCGGACGGCGACGCGGTCTTGCAGATGGGCGATGAGATTGCGCTGGTAGGCTACCCGGACGCCCACGCGCGCCTCGACCCGAGCTTTCGCAACGGTAAAGAGGTGTTCGACCGCGATCTGCTCGACATGCGCATCGTCACTGAAGAGATCGTGGTGAAAAACCACAACGTGGTGGGCCGCCGTCTCGGCCAGCTCAAGCTCACCGACCACGGCTGCTTCTTAAACCGCGTCATCCGTAGCCAGATTGAGATGCCGATTGACGACAACATCGTCCTTAACAAAGGCGACGTCTTACAGGTGAGCGGCGACGCACGACGCGTGAAAACCATCGCCGACCGTATCGGGTTTATCTCCATCCACAGCCAGGTAACGGACCTTCTCGCCTTCTGCGCCTTCTTTATTGTCGGCCTGATGATCGGGATGATCACTTTCCAGTTCAGCTCGTTCAGCTTCGGTATCGGTAACGCCGCCGGTCTGCTGTTCGCCGGGATCATGCTCGGCTTCCTGCGCGCCAACCACCCGACGTTCGGCTATATCCCGCAGGGCGCGCTGATGATGGTGAAAGAGTTTGGCCTGATGGTGTTTATGGCGGGCGTGGGCCTGAGCGCGGGCAGCGGCATCGGCCACGGCCTCGGCGCTGTGGGCGGCCAGATGCTGTTTGCGGGTTTGATAGTGAGCCTGCTGCCGGTGGTGATTTGCTTCCTGTTCGGCGCGTATGTGCTGCGCATGAACCGCGCGCTGCTGTTTGGCGCGATGATGGGCGCACGCACCTGCGCACCTGCGATGGAGATCATCAGCGATACCGCGCGCAGCAATATCCCGGCGCTCGGCTACGCGGGCACCTATGCGATAGCCAACGTGCTGTTGACGCTTGCCGGTACGTTTATCGTCATCATCTGGCCCGGCACATAAAAAAACGAGAAATTTTGCAGATGGCGCGAACTTTTCGAAAAAGCATCAGTCTCAATTAGTGCCACTGCTTTTCTTTGATGTCCCCATTTTGTGGAGCCCATCAACCCCGCCATCTTGGTTCAAGGTTGATGGGTTTTTTGTTGTCCGGGGTTTGGTATTGCCGCTTATGCACTTATGTCTCAGTGACCAAACATGGCCTCGGATGCCACTCAAGGGTCTTTCGGTTCTTACCACCCGTTCAAAAACTATTTTCCTGGTAAAAAAACCGTTTTACTGTCTATGTAAAATCAATAACGACCTGAACCATGACCATATTTTTGTCCTTGAAAGTTCCAACATAGAGCGTTTCTTGTGGATCACTGCCGCGCCAGCAAGTTGCCTCGATATCGCAGGTTGCCTGTTTTTTATAGCCTTTAGAGGTGAGGTAACGGTCCACCTGCCTGGTATCAGATGTCCCATAGAATTTGACCACATGCACCTGAGAAGCAGGCCCGCTAACATTGATAAAGCTAAATTCGTATTTTTCAGAAATCCGTGGCATTTCCTGTAAGATTTGGGGCGTGAAGAAGCGATACTCCCTTTCATCTTTTTCGGTATAGTAAGCACTTTCTGTAAATTCCATTTTGATATACGGAATAGCACAGCCGAATGCACCAGCCAAAAGCACAACCAGACCAATAAAGACTTTTGTCTTCTTACGCATAAGGTAGCGAACCTCCTTTAGCCCTATCGATATAATTCCCGTTCATAGTGTTAATTTTAACAATGCCAGAGCGGAAGTCATGCCATGGAGTGACAGTTCGCATAAAATAAGGCAGATATCCCTTACGCGGTTTTGCGTTAGGAAACCGTTCTGGGTCAGGAAAAAGCCATGGTCTGAAATCATCACTCTTCCAGTTACCAATTTTACCGTAGTAGTCCCAGCGAGTTAAAGCATCCTCTCTACTGACTGGCCGCAACAAGTCGAAAGGATTATATATAGCGACTACACGATAAAAGCCCAACAAATCTGAAATCAAATCTTCACCACTAAATCCACTGTCTGTAAATAAACGGATAAAAAATGAACTTTGTAATCCTTCAAACTTTCCGGCCAGAATCATCATCATGGCTAAGGCGATGCTCAATTGCTCGTTATAAGTACGTCCGCGTTTGATAGTCCAGGTAAGGAACTTTCCCATTTTTATAGACCTTGTGGGATCAACCATCGATTGCGAGTAAGACACGTTGTATTCTTTTTTGCCAGATGACTCCCCGACTGCAAAATCCCTTAATAATTTCCTTATATCGTTACCCTGTGCGTGGCCTAAATCAATCCAGCCCAGAACCTCAGTATAGACAAGCCCATATTTAAGACCAGAACTCAACTTCCCATCTACAATATCTTCACGCTTACTCATCCTTAATAAACCTCACTTATCACATTTGCAAAAAATGTGATTTAAAAAAGGATGGATTTTCGTGCGCATTCCTGCATTTTTAATAATAGCTAACGCTGAATCAGATTATAACTACTCCATACAATTCCCATCCAACCATCGTCCCGCCTTCACCGACTCCACAAACATCCTGATTGTCAACGGCGGTTTATCTTGTATCACTGGCTTGCGTGAAAACAGGCGTGGAATTTTCCATGGATAATAAACGGTGAGATCAAAGCGGCTGTGCTCTGTACGGAAGTGACTAAAAAGCGCCTGTGCCATCTCGGCGATATCCTCAGCGTCAAACGTTTCCTGCAAAGGGCTGTCGATATCATGCTGTTGTGTTTTAAGTGTAAAAGACGTCACCAGTGGCAATTCTTTTAAGATCATTGCCTGAATCTCTTTATCAGATACCGTCCTCATCCGTTTCTGTCCTTTTTATACCCGTGTATTAAAGTGATATTCCGCTTAAGAGATTTTGCATTTTTTTAATTAGCCTTAATTGACCAGAAGTATCTTTCCTGGTTTCGTGTATCCAGTTCCTGTCACCCCTCCCCCACAATTCTCCCGACCATACTGCGGATGGTTTCGCGGTTCAGCGGCTCGCGGTCAACGACGTAGTGCAGCGTCATCCCTTCGACAAACGCATCAAGCGCGCGGGCGGTCGCCGGGTCGAACCAGGTTTCGAGCGTCTGCTGGCTGCGGCGCATCCAGTCCTGCATGATGATTTTAAGTTGCGGCTGGCGGCTCGCGTAGGCGTAGAGCTGGTACATCAGCTCCATATTTTCAGGCGTCGTCACCTGCGCGCCGCAAATCAGCGCCGTTAATGCCTCGCAGGCTTCCTCGCGGCTCTGCGCCTGCGCCATCAGCGCCTGATACTGGCGCGACATGCTCTCGGCGAAACGCGTAAACGCCTCCGCCAGCAATGCCTCCAGCGAAGTGAAATAGTAGGTGACGGAGCCCAGCGGCACGCCTGCCTCAAGGGCGATTTTGCGGTGCGTAATATGATGAAAGCCGTGAGTGGCGATGCAGGCGAGCGTCGCTTCCAGAATGCGCTCGCGGCGTTGCGGGTCGTTTTGTCGTGTCGCCATAGGGTGTCGAATTCTCAGCCGGAAAGCATTTTCTGTATGTGTACAAATGTACACAACCTTGCTACGTTTTAAAGGTTTCTTTTTCACTCCAGGCGAATGGGCTATGTCATCCGACGTGAATCACTCTTCCGCGCTGCGTCACCGGACGTGGGCGCTGTTTCTGTTTTTCTTTCTGCCGGGCCTGTTGATGGCCTCCTGGGCGACCCGCACGCCGTCCATTCGTGATGTGCTGGCGGTCTCCACCGCCGGGATGGGCATCGTGTTGTTCGGGCTTTCCGTTGGCTCCATGAGCGGTATTCTCTGCTCCGGCTGGCTGGTGAAGCGCCTCGGCACGCATACGGTTATCCGCAACGGCATGGCGCTTGGGGTTATCGGCATGTTGCTGATGGCGCTCGCGCTGTGGTTCGCCTCGCCGCTGCTGTTCGCCTGCGGGCTGGCGGTGCTGGGCGCGGGGATGGGCTCCGCCGAAGTGGCGCTCAATGTGGAAGGCGCGACGGTCGAGCAGTTACAGAACAAAACCGTGCTGCCGATGATGCACGGCTTTTACAGTCTCGGCACGCTGATTGGCGCAGGCATCGGCCTGAGCCTGACGGCGTTCCATTTCCGCGCCGATCTGCATTTGACTATCGCCACGCTGGTGACGGTCATCCCGATTATTATCGGGCTGCGGGCTATTCCACACGGCGTCGGTAAAGAGGCGAAAGAAGCGCGCCAGCAGCGCCCTGCCGGTCATATCCCGTTCTGGAAAGATACCCAGTTGCTGCTGATTGGCCTGATTGTGCTGGCGATGGCGTTTGCCGAAGGCTCCGCCAACGACTGGCTGCCGTTATTGATGGTGGACGGTCACGGTTTTAGCCCCACTTCCGGCTCGCTGATCTACGCCGGTTTCACGCTCGGCATGACGCTTGGGCGCTTCTTTGGCGGCTGGTTTATCGACCGCTATAGCCGCGTTAACGTGGTGCGCGCCAGCGCCATGATGGGCGCGCTCGGCATCGGGCTGATTATCTTTGTTGATAACCCGATTATCGCGAGCGTGTCGGTGCTGCTGTGGGGGCTGGGCGCGTCGCTCGGCTTCCCGCTGACCATTTCGGCGGCGAGCGATACCGGGCCGGATGCGCCGGTGCGCGTGAGCGTGGTGGCAACGGCAGGCTATGTCGCCTTCCTGGTGGGCCCGCCGTTACTCGGCTTCCTGGGGGAACATTACGGATTACGCAGCGCGATGCTGGTGGTATTAACGCTGGTGGTGCTGGCGGCTCTGGTGGCCCGCGCGGTGGCGAAACCCGCCACGCCGGTTGAGTCAGCGTCCGGGCAGGCGCGTGACGTTATTTAAGAAGCGAGAGCACGCTCTCCGCCTGCTGGTTCGCCTGAGCCAGCACGGCGTTCCCGGCCTGTTGCAGGATCTGCGTCCGGCTGAGGTTGCTCGCCTCCTGCGCGAAATCCGCGTCTTCGATGCGGCTGCGCGCGGCGGTCGTGGCGACGGTCTTCTGCGCCATCGCCTCTTTCGCCGAGTCAAACGTGTTCACCAGGCTACCGTAAGTGCCGCGATACGCGCTTACGGTATCGATCGCATGATCGATAGCATCTATCGCCTGCGACGCGCTCTGCTGATTATCAAGCCGCGCGGTATCAAGGCCGAGCGTTTTGGTGTCCGAAGGCGTGCCGGGAATGGTTTTATACTGCACCGCCTCGCCGTAGTCGGCGCTCATCACAATATCCGTATCGGTGCTGACCGGCCCGTTATCCGGCGGATCGGTTGGCTTCGGCAGTTTGGTCCAGGTCATCTCGCCGTAAAACGAGCCGTTGCCCACCACCATGATGATCACATCTTCCGTCACCTTATCAATGGACAACCGCTCAAGATAGTTGCCCGGCGACACCGTACCGTTGTTGGCCCAGCCCGTCGCGGGCGTCTCGTAGCGGTCGCCGTCGCCACTATAGGTGATGGTCATGCCGTTGTACTGCTTCACCGCGCCGCCGCTCACGTTGTAAGTGGGCGGCCCCTGTGTCAGGTTCGCGTCGCTGTAGCTGGCACCCGGCAAAAAACCGTTATCGGTGGAGATGATTTTGGTATTCGCCGTCGCGGTGCTGTTCACGCCGTTATTCGTCCAGGTGAAGTCGCGCGTGGGGCCATTCACCGGCGTACCGACGAGATGGCTGCCATCACGGCTGAACAGTTGGATATCGTCATCCATCCAGCCCGAGTTAATCGTCAGCGTAATGTCAGTTGCGCCAGCGGGAATATAGGCCAGCGGCACCAGTCCGGAAGTAAAGGTGTATTGCTGGCCCGGCACCGGGAAGCGCTGGTTGATAGACGGAATATTACCGAGCTGCGACGCGGGCGGTGGCGGGGATGCCGCGGGCGCCAGCGGATATTTGCCGAAAATCGTCGTCCCTGTGGAAATGGCGTCTATCTGCGCTTTGATCTCGCTGAATTCAGCGGAAATCGCCGCGCGATCGCTTGCATCCAGCGTGCCGGTTGCGGACTGCACCGCCAGCGATTTTGCGCGCGTCAGCAGATCGGTGACTTCAGAGAGCGCACCCTCGGCCGTCTGCGAGAGGCTTATCCCGTCGTTCATGCTGCGCGAGGCCACGTCATTCGCCCTGAGCGTGGCAGACATACGGTTGGCAATAGCCTGCCCGGCAGCGTCGTCCTTCGCGCTGTTAATGCGCATGCCGGATGAGAGCCGCTCGATGGACTGGCTTAAGCTAGCGGCCGTTTTTTTCTGCTGCGTCAGGACATTGCCGGACATCAGGTTGTTGAAGATAGTCGCCATAGGGTTGCCGTTTCGCACATCGGAGAGTCGTTAACAAGGCTACTATCGGCCCCCAGGCAGTTTAGCTTTAGGTGTAAATTTGAATTAAGTGAAAATCCTTTTAATAACCACAGCTTATGTTAACAGGCCATTATCCGCACTTTTACCGCGTCCGGCCTGGTAAATCCTTAAGGAGCGTTTATGACAGTTAAGTTAATCGCCGTGGATATGGACGGCACGTTTTTACGCGACGACAAAACCTATCACCGTGAGCGTTTTCTTAAGCAGTACGCCGAAATGAAAGCGCGCGGCATCCGTTTTGTGGTGGCGAGCGGCAACCAATACTACCAACTGACGTCGTTTTTTCCGGACATCGCCGACGACATCGCCTTCGTGGCGGAAAACGGCGCGTGGGTGGTATGCGAAGGCGAAGATGTCTTTAACGGCGAGTTGAGTGATGACGAGTATCGTCACGTCATTGACCACCTGATGACGCTCGACGATTTAGAGATTATCGCCTGCGGAAAAAACAGCGGCTACACGCTTAAGCGCTACGATGAGCGCTTCAAAAACATGGCGGCGCGCTACTATCACCGCCTGGATTTTGTCGACGACCTGCACGACGCGCGGGACATTTTCTTTAAATTCGCGCTCAACCTGCCGGATATCCAGTTGCTAAAAAGAATGGACGAACTGACCGAGGCGTTTGAAGGCATTGTGGTGCCGGTCTCCAGCGGCCACGGCTCTATCGATCTCATCATTCCGGGGCTTCACAAAGCCAACGGCATTCAGATGCTGCAACAGCGCTGGGGCATTGCGGATAGCGAGGTCGTGACGTTTGGCGACGGCGGCAATGACGTCGAGATGCTGCGCCACGCGGGGTTTGGGTTCGCGATGGACAACGCGCCGGAGGCGATTCACAAGGTCGCGCGCTATCGTGCGCCAGCCAATAATCAGGATGGTGTACTGGATGTTATCGACAAGGTGCTGAACGGCGAAGCGCCGTTCGCCTGAGACGACGGCCCAGGTGGGCCGTCGCGTTTTGCGTTACGCTTCCGGGCGGGTGCCGACGGTTTTGTCCTTCAGGAAAATCACCATCAGGCCCAGCCACAGGAGGCCGCTTGCGAAGTTAAACAGGTTAAACAGCGCGTTGCCGCCGCCAAGCCAGGCGTGTTTACTGATTTCGATACCCACCGTGAAAATGGTCATCTGCAACATGCCCATCGCCGCCGAGACGGTGCCTTTGCTGATGTCGCTGGCAAAGAGCGTCAGGCGCACCAGGCCCGCGTTAGCAATGCCGATGCCGAAAGCGTAGATGCTGAGCCCCGTCGTCATCCAGAGGTACGCGTGCGATGAAATCACCGTGGCGAGCGCCGCCAGCGCCAGCCCGAACATCATCGGCCAGCCGCCCATCACAATCAGCGAGCGCACGGAGCGCCGGGCGGTGAGCTTCGCCAGCACCAGGTTGCCGATGATCAGCGCGCCGAAAATCGGCACCTGCAACAGGCCATATTCATAGGTGCTCATCTGCTCGCCGCTGATGATAATGACCGGCGACTGCGCAATCCACGCCAGCAGCGGCAGGCTGACAAAACCTATCGCCAGCGCCCCGGACACAAAGCGCAGGTTTTTCAGCACGGCTTTATAGTCACGGCCCAGTTCACGCAGCGACAGCTTCTCGCCAAGCCGCGTGGCCGTCTCCGGCATGGCGCGCCACAGGCCAAAGAACGAGATGGCCGCCAGCGCGGCGAAGAGTACAAACATCATCTCCCAGGGCGCGGCGTGTACCCATGCGGCCCCGACGAGTGGCCCCAGCAGCGGCGCGATAAGCGCGACGTTCGCCATTAACGCGGTGATTTTGATACACACCGCCTCTTCAAACGACTCCTGAATCGCGGCATAACCCACCGCGCCGATAAAGCACAGGCTGATGCCCTGCAAAAAGCGCAGCACGGTGAACTGTTCAATGTCCCGGGCGAGCAACGTGGCAAGACAGGTGACGATAAACCACGCCACGCCCGCCAGCATCACCGGGCGTCTGCCGATACGGTCAGAGAGCGGGCCGAGCAGCCACTGTAAAAACATGCCGCCCGCGAGATAGGCGGTCATAGAGGTGGGCACCCATTCGACGCCCGCCTGATACTGTTCGACGACCGCGAGCATGCCCGGCTGGATCATGTCGTTGCCGATATAAGTCGAGAATTCGTAGAGCACCAGGCAGAGCGGGAACAGCAGCGCCTGGCGTCCGAGACGTCCGGTTCGGTTTGCGTGAGTTTGCATGAGTCATCCATCAATAAAATCGCGCAAAGTGTAATGAATTGCCGCGCCGCGCGATAGTGAATTATGTGCGACAAACCGGCGTGGCGCGCCTTTCGCCCGATTGTTTAAGGTTTTCTTAAGTTAGCCGCTTTATGCTGGCCCTTTTCAGCTTCCGGATGACGCCGCGATGCGTACTTTATCTCCGCTTTTCTGGCCCGCCAGGCCCCGGATAAATAAGACAATCTCCCTTTATTCCCTTCCCGTGCGCTTTTATGTTGGTCAGCTTGCGCTGTTAACGGCGCTGGGCGTGCTGTTCACCTGGCTTTCACGCACCGAAACGCTGGACCGCTGGCTGACGCAGATGTGGTTTGACGCCGCCGCAGGGAATTTTCCCTGGCAGGACAACCACTGGCTTGATCTGCTCAACCACCGGCTCGCCAAATATTGCGCCATCGCGGTCGCGGTCGGGAGCCTGCTGTATGGCGTGATTCGTCGCCATCCGCGCTGGATGATGGTCGCGGTGCTGATGGGTCTTGGCGCTGCCGTCGTCGGCATCCTGAAGGCCACCAGCCATCACAGCTGTCCGTGGGATCTTGTTGAGTATGGCGGAAAGGCGCTCTCCTATCCGCTTTTTGGCGCGGTACCGGACGGCAGCGGCCCGGGTCGGTGTTTCCCTGGCGGCCACGCCTCCAGCGGCTTTATGGTGATGGGCCTCTGGTTCGGCCTTAAGCGTGAGCATCCGGGATACGCCCGGCTGGCGCTGGCGGCGGGCATTGCGCTCGGGCTCGCGATGGGCTTCGGCCAGGTGATGCGCGGCGCGCATTTCTTCACCCATAACCTGTGGGCAGGCTGGTGGGTGTGGCTCACGCAGGTGGTGACGTGGGGCGTGACTACCACATTGATGAATAAGGAACCCGCAACCCTATGATGGAAGCGTTGAATCAATTTCTGTTTTTGCAAATTAACGCGACGCCCGCGTCGCCGGGCTGGCTTATCGCGCTGGCGACCTTTATCGCGCGCGATCTTATCTCGATTGTGCCGCTGCTGCCGGTGGTACTGTGGCTCTGGCGTCCGACCGAGCGCAGGCTGGTGGTGAAGTTCGCGCTGGCGCTGCTCATCAGCCTCGCCGTCTCCTGGCTTGCGGGCCATCTGTTTCCGCATCCGCGCCCGTTTGTGGTCGGCCTCGGTCATCAGTTCCTGCCGCACGCGCCTGACGACTCCTATCCCAGCGATCACGGCACCGTGATTTTCACCTTCGCGCTGGCGTTTCTCTTCTGGCACCGCGTCTGGTCTGGCGCGCTGTTAATGGCCGTCGCCTGCGCGATTGCCTGGTCGCGCGTCTATCTGGGCGTCCACTGGCCACTCGATATGGCGGGCGGTCTGCTGGTGGCGATGCTCGCCTGCCTGAGCGCGCAGATCCTCTGGGCACCGCTTGGCGAACCGCTCTACCGCACGCTGCGCCAGCTCTATCGTCTCTGCTTCGCACTGCCCATCCGTAAAGGCTGGGTGCGTGACTAACCGCAGGTCCACAGGTAAGATTGCACGACTTTTCAGGCACCGCGCGACGGGCGTGGTGCCGGGTTGAGCAAGAGGAACTATGGAAACGCGGCGTGACGAGCGACTGGCGCAACTGCTACAGGCACTAAAGCGACAGGATAAAATGCATCTCAAAGAGGCGGCGGCGCTGCTTGGCGTCTCGGAGATGACGATTCGCCGCGACCTGCAGGGTAATGACGCGCCGGTCACGCTGCTTGGCGGCTATATTGTGCTGGAGCCGCGCGGCGTGGCGGTAAGCCGCTACCTGTTAAGCGATGAGCAGACCCGGCTGGTGGAGGAGAAACGCCACGCGGCCGCGCTCGCGGCGTCGCTTGCCCGCCCGCACCAGACGCTTTTTTTCGACTGTGGCACCACCACGCCGTGGGTCATCGACGCGCTGGACGACGCCCTGCCCTTCACCGGCATCTGCTATTCGCTCAACACCTTTCTGGCGCTCCAGGAGAAACCGCACTGTCGCGTTATCCTTTGCGGCGGCGAATTCCACGCGAGCAACGCGATTTTCAAGCCGCTCAATTTCCAGGAGACGCTGCGCAATCTCTGCCCCGATATCGCGTTTTTTTCGGCGGCGGGGCTGCATCCGCAATATGGCGCGACCTGTTTTAATCTCGACGAACTGCCGGTGAAACACTGGGCGCTGGAGATGGCCCAGCGTCATGTGATCGTGGCGGACCACAGCAAATTTGGACAGGTGCGGCCCGCCTGTATGGGGCCGCTTGAGGCGTTTGATACCATCACGACCGACCGGATGCCCGACGACGCGTTTATCGCCTGGGCGCAGGCGGCGAACGTCAGCGTGATGTGGTAAACGCTCCCGTAAACCGGGAGCGCACGGTTACGAGAACCAGCTACCGAACCACTGATGGAATTTCATCAGCACGAAATCCCACATCCGGCTGAAGAAGCCGCCTTCATTTACCGCTTCCATGACCACCAGCGGGCGCTGCTCGATGCTCTTGCCGTTCAGCTGGAAATCGATAGTGCCCACCACCTGGCCCTGTTTCAGCGGCGCGGTAAGCTGCGGCGAATTGAGCGTATAGGTGGCTTTGAGGTTTTTCAGCTGGCCTTTGGGGATCGTCACCGAACCCGCCTCGCCCGCGCCGAGTTTCACTTCGCTGCTGTCGCCAAACCAGACGCGCTGGTTAACGAACGCGGCATCCGGCTTAATCGGCGTGACGGTTTCAAAAAAGCGGAAGCCCCAGGTCAGCAGCTTTTCCGATTCGCGAAAGCGAATGCCGTCGGTTTTCGCGCCCAGCACAACCGAGATCAGGCGCATATCGCCCTGCGTCGCCGAGGCGACCAGGTTATAGCCCGCGCCCGCTGTAGTGCCGGTTTTCATTCCGTCGACGTTCATGCTGCTGCTCCACAACAGCCGGTTGCGGTTAGGCTGGCGAATTTTATTGAACGTAAATTCTTTCTCTTTATGGATGGCGTATTCATCCGGCACGTCGTGGATCAGCGCCTTGCCGAGCAGCGCCATATCGCGCGCGGTGCTGAACTGCCCCGGCGCATCGAGGCCGTGGACCGTTTTAAAGGTCGTGTTAGTCAGCCCCAGGCGTTTGGCGTAGCCGTTCATCAGGCTGACAAACGCGTCCTGGCTGCCCGCCACATAATCGGCGATAGCAATACTGGCGTCATTGCCGGACTGAATAATCACGCCTTTGTTGAGATCGGCCACCGACACCTGATCGCCGGGTTTTAAGAACATCAGCGACGAGCCGCGCAGCGCCGGGTTGCCGGTCGCCCAGGCGTCTTTGCCGACGGTCACTTTATCATCGAGATGAATTTTCCCCGCCTTGAGCGCCTGGCCGACCACATAGCTGGTCATCAGTTTGGTGAGGCTTGCCGGATCGAGTTTTTCATCCGCGTTGCCTTCTGCCAGCACTTTGCCGCTGTGATAGTCCATCAGGATCCAGGCGCGGGCGTCGACCTCTGGCGCGGCGGGCGCAATCGGGTCGGCCGCGTGGGCGGTGGAGAGAGAAATCAATAGAAACGCGCCTGAGAGAGCCAGCACGCGACGAGCGCCGGAGCGTGAGAATGAGGTCATAAGAGCCACCTGAATATCCATTCCAGAAACTACTACAAATCAACCGTATCGGTGAAAAGATGAGTAATAACGCACAAACGCCATCAATGAAACAGCACGGGGGTAAAGTTTTTAAAGTTTCACTTTCCGGTCACAAAGTGACACGGCATTTTCAGGCAGTTGCGAAAGCGCGGGGATTATTCCACCATGGAATATCTTCGTGGCGCGCCGTCGCCGCGGCATCGTTCATCTGCAAAGGAGCAAGATATGATTACCGTATGGGGTCGAGAAAATTCCACTAACGTGAAGAAGGTGCTGTGGTGTCTGGAAGAGCTGGAGCTGCCGTACAACCGCATTCCGGCGGGCGGCAAATATGGCATTAACCACGACGCGGATTATCTGGAGATGAACCCGAACGGGCTGGTGCCTTGCCTGCGCGACGATGAAACCGGCCTGGTGCTGTGGGAATCCAACACCATTGTGCGTTATCTGGCAGCGCAGTATGGCCAGGGCCGTCTGTGGCTGGAAAGCCCCGTTGAGCGCGCCCGCGGCGAAAAGTGGATGGACTGGGCCATCAGCACGCTGCCTGCGCCGCATCGCGGCGTCGTCTTCAGCCTGGTGCGCACGCCGCCCGAGCAGCGCGACCCGGCGCTGATTGAAGAGAGCAAAAAGCAGTGCGATGCGCTGTTCGCCATTCTTGACGCCGAACTGGCGAAAACCCCGTGGCTCTCCGGCGACGCGTTCGGCATCGCCGATATGGCCCCTGCCCCGCACATCTATAATCTCTTTAACGTTGGCATCGAGTGGACGCCGCGCCCGCACCTGGAGCGCTGGTATCAGCAGCTCACCGAACGCCCGGCGTTTCGCAATATCGTGATGATCCCGGTGAGCTGATCACGACGCCGGGCTGACTTTCAGCAGCTGACCGTCGGTTTCGTCGGTCAGCACATACAGAAAGCCGTCCGGCCCGACGCGCACGTCGCGAATGCGTTTATTCTCTTTCTCCAGCAGTCGGCCATCTTCCGTCACTTGATTGCCGTTCACCGACAGCTGGATCAGGTTCTGCTCCTTGAGCGCGCCGATAAACAGCTTATTTTTCCACTGCGGAAATTTATCGGCGTTATAAAACGCCATGCCGCTCACCGCGGGCGAGACTTTCCAGTAGAACAGCGGCTGTTCGGTGCCCGGCGCTTTACCGCCTTTGGCCTCCGGAATTGGCTCGCCGTTGTAATTGATGCCCCAGGTGGCAAGCGGCCAGCCGTAGTTTTTGCCCGCTTCGGGAATATTGATTTCATCACCGCCTTTCGGGCCGTGCTCGTTAAGCCATATCGTCTGGCTCCACGGGTTGAGCGCCAGCCCCTGCGGGTTGCGAATGCCGTAAGACCAGATCTCCGGGCGCACGCCCTGTTTGCCGACAAACGGGTTATCTTTCGGCACGTCGCCATTTTCGGTAAGACGCACCACTTTGCCCTGAAGCTTGTCGAGATCCTGCGCCGTCGGGCGCTGGTTGTTTTCGCCAAGCGCGATGAACAGATGGCCTTTGCCGTCAAACGCCATACGCCCGCCAAAATGGTTGCCGACCGAGAGCTTCGGCTGCTGGCGGAACACCACCTTAAAATTCTCCAGCCGCTGCATATCGTCGCTAAGCCGCCCGTAGCCCACCGCGGTGCCCGCTTTACCGTCGCTGTCGCCTTCGGCATAGCTCAGCCAGACGCGGCGGCTCTCGTTAAAATCGGGTGCCAGCACCACATCCAGCAGCCCGCCCTGCCCCTGATGCCAGACCGTCGGCACGCCGGCAATGGCGGCGGAAAGCCCTTTGCCCGGCTGCCAGCGTTTCAGCGCGCCGCCGCGAAGCGTTATCAGCATGCCCTGGTTATCCGGCAGAAACGCCAGCGACCACGGGTTTTCGAGATTATCGGCAAGCACATCCACCTTTGCAGGCAGCGCGGCGGCGGAGGCGCTCACAACGAGCAACAGAGCGAGTAAACGGGGCGAGCGTAGCGGCATGGCGTTCTCCTTATGGCAGTCCCGATTAAGGGTAGCCAGCCGCAGAACGGCCCGGCGGACTTTTACAAAATCTTTAACATCGCGCAGGCGCAAGATACCAGTACAAATTTCCCACCAACCTCTGTAAAATCCCCGCCCTGATAACTCCATAAATGATGAATTTTTAACCTATGAGCAATGTAATGCAGCAGCCAAAGATCGGCTTCGTTTCGCTGGGCTGCCCAAAAAACCTGGTGGACTCTGAGCGCATCCTGACAGAGCTTCGCACCGAGGGCTATGACGTGGTGCCACGCTATGACGACGCCGACATGGTTATCGTCAACACCTGCGGGTTTATCGACAGCGCAGTGCAGGAGTCGCTCGAGGCGATCGGCGAAGCGCTGAATGAAAACGGCAAGGTGATCGTCACCGGCTGTCTCGGCGCGAAAGAAGATCAGATCCGCGAAGTGCACCCGAAAGTGCTGGAAATCACCGGGCCGCACAGCTACGAGCAGGTGCTGCAACATGTTCATCACTATGTGCCGAAGCCGAAGCACAACCCGTTCCTGAGCCTCGTGCCTGAACAGGGTGTAAAACTGACGCCGCGCCACTACGCCTACCTGAAAATTTCCGAAGGCTGCAACCATCGCTGCACCTTCTGCATTATCCCGTCGATGCGCGGCGATCTCGACAGCCGCCCGATTGGCGACGTGCTGGCCGAGGCGAAACGTCTGGTGGAAGCGGGCGTCAAAGAGCTGCTGGTGATTTCGCAGGACACCTCCGCTTACGGCGTGGACGTGAAACACCGCACCGGCTTCTGGAACGGCTCCCCGGTTAAAACCAGCATGGTGAGCCTGTGCGAACAGCTCGCGAAGCTTGGCGTCTGGGTGCGTCTGCATTACGTCTACCCTTACCCGCACGTGGACGATGTGATCCCGCTGATGGCGGAAGGCAAAATCCTGCCGTATCTGGATATTCCGTTGCAGCACGCCAGCCCGCGGATTCTGAAGCTGATGAAGCGTCCTGGTTCGGTAGACCGCCAGCTGGCGCGCATTAAGCAGTGGCGTGAGATTTGCCCGGAGCTGACCCTGCGCTCGACGTTTATCGTCGGTTTTCCTGGCGAAACCGAAGACGATTTCCAGATGCTGCTCGATTTCCTGAAAGAGGCGCGTCTGGATCGCGTGGGCTGCTTTAAATACAGCCCGGTTGAAGGCGCAACCGCCAACGATCTGCCGGATCAGGTGCCGGAAGAGGTGAAAGAAGAGCGCTGGAATCGCTTTATGGCGTTGCAGCAGCAGATTTCCGCCGAGCGTCTGCAGGAGAAAGTGGGCCGCGAGATCCTGGTCATCATTGATGAAGTGGACGAGGAAGGCGCGATTGGCCGCAGCATGGCGGACGCCCCGGAAATCGACGGCGCCGTGTACCTGAACGGTGAAACCAAACTGAAGCCGGGCGATGTGGTGCGCGTGAAGGTGGAGAACGCCGACGAGTATGATCTGTGGGGAAGCCTGGTATAAGGTTTCTGCGCGCCGTGAAAGTGAAAAGGCTGCCGATGGCAGCCTTTTTTATGGCGGGTGCATGACATCGGCGGGTGCGCTGCGCTTACCCGCCCTACACAGAACCAACCGATCCCGTAGGGCGGGTAAGCGCAAGCGCACCCGCCATTCACAACCAACCTGGCCGTAGGCCGGGTAAGCGCAAGCGCACCCGCCATTCACAATCGACCTGGCTGTAGGGCGGGTAAGCTTGCGCACCCGCCATCCCGATGCGCATCCACCACTTCCCGCACTACCCCTTAATCTTCGGATCCAGCGCGTCGCGCAGCCCGTCGCCCAACAGATTAAACGCCAGCACCGTCAGGAAAATCGCAAGGCTCGGGAAAATCGCCACGTGCGGGGCCATCACCATATCCGCGCGGGCCTCGTTCAACATCGCTCCCCACTCCGGCGTCGGCGGCTGCGCGCCAAGCCCCAGAAACGACAAACTGGCGGCGGAGATAATCGACGTGCCGATACGCATGGTGAAATAGACTACAATCGACGACACCGTGCCCGGCAGGATATGGCGGAACAGAATGGTGGCATCAGACGCACCGATACTGCGCGCCGATTCAATAAACGTCTGGTGCTTCAGCACCAGCGTATTGCCGCGCACCAAGCGAGCAAAGGCCGGGATACTGAATATCGCCACGGCGATAATGACGTTCGCCATCCCGCTGCCCATTACCGCGACCACGGCGATGGCGAGCAAAATGCCCGGGAAGGCGAACAGCACGTCGCAGATGCGCATGATCACGCGGTCCCACCAGCCTTCGTAAAAGCCCGCCAGCAGCCCCAGCACAGTACCGATAATCGCGCCCGTCAGCACCGCAAACACCCCGGCGGCGAGCGAAATCCGCGCGCCGACAATCACGCGGCTGAAAATATCGCGCCCCAGCGAATCGACACCGAACCAGTGCACCATCGACGGTCCTTCATTCAGGCGGTCATAATCGAAATAGTTTTCGGCGTCGAACGGCGCAATCCACGGCGCGAACAGCGCCAGCGCGATAAGCAGTAGCACAAAACCGCCCGCCACCAGCGCCACCGGCTGGCGCTTCAGACGATGCCAGAACTCATGCCACGGCGTGCGCGTCTGGTGCGGGCGAACGGTAGGCAGGCCGTTTAAAATCGCCTGTCGGCGCCAGTTGAAAAGTCGCATCCTTACTTGTACCTGATAGCCGGGTTAATGGCGGCGTAGAGCACATCCACCACTAAGTTGATAAGAATAAATTCGAGCGAGAACAGCAGCACTTCGGCCTGAATGACCGGGTAGTCGCGCATCTCTACGGAATCGACCAGCAGACGCCCCAGCCCCGGCCAGTTAAAGACTTTCTCCACCACAATTGAACCGCCAAGCAGAAAGCCGAACTGTAAGCCCATCATAGTGACAACCGGGATCATCGCGTTGCGCAAGCCATGTTTCAGGATAACCCATTTCTCGCTCACGCCTTTGGCGCGGGCGGTGCGCATATAGTCTTCGCCCAGCACATCCACAAAAGAGGCGCGGGTAAAGCGCGCCATGACCGCCGCCACGGCCGCGCCAAGCGTCAGCGACGGCAGAATATAGTGCCGCCAGCTGTCGGCGCCCACGGTGGGCAGCCACCCGAGCTGCACCGAAAAGATATGCATCAGCAGCATACCGAGGGCAAACGCAGGGAACGAAATGCCGGAGACCGCAAGCGTCATGCTCAGACGGTCTGGCCAGCGGTTGCGCCAGACCGCCGCGATAATCCCGGCGGCGAGCCCGAAGACCATCGCCCAGCTCATGCTGGCAAGCGTCAGCCAGAAAGTCGGCATAAAGCGGCTGGCAATCTCTTCTGAGACCGGACGGCGCGAGACCAGCGAGGTGCCGAAATCGCCGCGCACCACGTTGCTGATGTAGTGCCAGAACTGCTGCCAGAGCGGCTGATCAAGGCCGAGCTGGTGGCGCACCATACCAATGACCTGAGCGTCGGCCTCCGGCCCGGCGACGAGGCGCGCCGGATCGCCCGGCAGCAGATGAACGAACAAAAACACCAGCACCGCCACGATGAGCAGCGTCGGGATGAGCCCCAGCAGGCGTTTTATGATGTAGCTAAACATGCGAAACCCTGTTTTCCTTCATGAACGCGTCTTCTTGTATGGGATTGATATTGTGCCGCTGGCGGGTGCGCTTCGCTTACCCGCCCTACGGTTTACATCGCCAACCCTGGGCTGGCGGGTGCGCTTCGCTTACCCGCCCTACGGTTTACATCGCCAACCCTGGCTGGCGGGTGCGCTTCGCTTACCCGCCCTACGATTTACATCGCTAACCCTGGCTGGCGGGTGCGCTTATGCTTACCCGTCCTACGGTTTACATCACTAACCCTGGCTGGCGGGTGCGCTTACCCGCCCTACGGTTTACATCACTAACCCTGGCTGGCGGGTGCGCTTCGCTTACCCGCCCCAAAGCGGTTGGCCGCATAAAATGTAGGGTGGGTAAGCGTAGCGCACCCACCTTCCGGCCATTTACGCTCATCCCCACCTTCCGGCGACGGTTATTTCAGATCCGCGTCCTCAAAACTAAAGCCCGTATCCGGCATCATGTAAAACCCGGTCAGCGATTTGCTGTGCGCCGAAACCAGTTTTTCCACCACCAGCGGCACCCAGGGCGACTCCTTCCACAGCGTATCCTGCGCGGCTTTATACAGCGCGGCCTTACGGGTTTTGTCGGTCGTTTTCAACGCGTCGGCGAGATCTTTATCCACCGCCGGGTTGCTGTAAAACGCCGTGTTAAACAGCGTCGGCGGCCAGTTCTGCGAGGCGAAAAGCGGAGAAAGCGCCCAGTCGGCTTCGCCGGTCGATGCCGACCAGCCGGTGTAGAACATCCGCACGCCGCTCTCTTTCTGCCCTTTGCCTTCCACTTCCGAGGCGCGCTGGCCTGCGTCCATCGCCGTCACTTTCGCTTTAATGCCCACCTGCGCCAGCTGCTGCTGCGTAAACTGCAACACCTTCTGGGCGGTACTGTGGTTATGCGACGACCAGAGCGTGGTGCTAAAGCCGTTCGGGTAGCCCGCTTCTTTCAGCAACTCACGCGCTTTGGCCGGGTTGTACGGCCACGGCTGATACTGCTGCGCGAACTCAATCGTCGGCGGCACCACGCCGGTGGCGGGCGTCGCGTAACCCGCGAACGCCACTTTCACCAGCGCCTGACGGTTGATGGCGTAATTGATCGCCTCACGCACTTTCGGGTTATCGAACGGCTTCTGGGTCACGTTCATGCTGATATAGCGCTGCATGATTGACGGCGTCGCCACCAGATCCAGCTTGCTGTTTTTCTCAAGCAGGGCGGCCTGTTCGTAAGGGATCGGGAACGCGAACTGGGCTTCGCCGGTTTGCAGCATCGAGGCGCGCGTATTGTTATCCACCACCGGGCGCCAGGTGATGGCGTCAAGCTTCGGCAGCCCCGGCTGCCAGTAGTGGGCGTTTTTCTTCACCTTCACAAAATCGGTCGGATTCCAGGTCACCAGTTCATATGGCCCGGTGCCGACCGGGTGAAAACCGATCTCTTTGCCATATTTCTCCAGCGCCGCCGGGGAGATCATCGCGGTCGCCGGGTGCGCCAGAATATTGATAAACGCCGAGAACGGCTGTTTCAGGGTGATTTTGACGGTGGTCGGGTCTACCGCCTCGGTGCTGGCGATGTTTTTATACAGGTTATAACGCTTCAGGTGGTTATCCGGATTGCTGGCGCGATCGAGGTTCACCTTTACCGCCGCGGCGTTGAAATCGGTACCGTCCTGAAATTTCACGCCGCTGCGCAGTTTAATCGTGTAGACCAGCCCGTCATCCGACACGCTGTAGTTTTCCGCCAGCACATTCTGCACTTTCATCGATTTATCGAGGCCAAACAGCCCCTGATAGAACGATTTGGCGACCTGCTGGGAGAGCGTGTCGTTGGCGTCATACGGATCGAGCGTGGTGAAACTGGAACCCACAGCCACGACAATCTCTTTCTGCGCAAAGGCGGGCGCGGCGGCCAGCGCAGAAGCCAGCCCTGCCGCGGCAAGCCAGCGGCGTGCGATTCGTTGTGTCATCGTCTTCTCCTGAAAGCCGTACCTGAAAATTAAAAGTGGTGGTCCGTCGCCCCGACGGGGTGACGCGCCACATAATGCCCCTGCCCCACCTGCACCAGCGGCGCGACAAACGGCGCGTCGCCTTTCGGGCGCGTGGCGCTTGGAATTTCATCGGAAAGCAGCACAGGCTGACGGCGCGGATGACCAGGGTCGGCCACCGGTACTGCCGCCATCAGCTTGCGGGTGTAAGGATGTTGCGGGTTTTCAAACACCGCGCGGCGCGGGCCTATCTCGACAATCTGTCCGAGATACATCACCGCCACGCGATGGCTGATGCGCTCCACCACCGCCATATCATGCGAAATAAACAGAAACGAAATGCCGAAATCGCGCTGCAAATCGAGCAATAAATTAATGATTTGCGCACGAATTGAGACATCGAGCGCGGAGACAGACTCATCGGCGATCACCACTTTCGGGTTGAGCGCCAGCGCGCGCGCGATGCAGATACGCTGACGCTGCCCGCCAGAGAACTCATGCGGGTAACGCCAGGCGTGCTCGGGCTTCAGCCCCACGCGCTCCAGCAGCCACGCCACGCGCTTGCGCGCCGCCTCGCCGTCGAGCAGCCGGTGCACCAGCAGCGGCTCCATAATCGAATAACCCACCGTCAGGCGCGGATCGAGCGAGGCGTAAGGGTCCTGAAAGATAAACTGCATATCGCGGCGCACCGCCTGCATGGCGCTGTCGGAGAGCGTATCGATGCGCCTGCCGCCAAAGGTAATCGAGCCGCCCTGCGTTTCCACGAGCCGCAGCAGCGAGCGCCCGGTGGTTGATTTACCACAGCCCGATTCGCCCACCAGCGACAGCGTTTCGCCGGGCCAGAGGTCAAAACTCACTTTCTCTACGGCATGCACTTCGCGCTTCACGCGGTTAAAGATGCCGCTGCGTACCGGAAAGCGCGTCACGAGATCGCGCACCTGAAGAATCGGCTCGCTGTCCGGCACCACGGTATCCTGCTCGGCGTCGGGCGGGTCCATGTCACACCGCGGCGCGTGATTGAGCGGGAATTTACGCGGCAGATCGGTGCCGTTCATCGCCCCCAGGCGCGGCACGGCGGCCAGCAGAGAACGGGTATACGGGTGCGCCGGGCGGCGAAAAATCTCCTCGACGCTGCCGGATTCCACCGCCTCGCCCTGATACATCACCAGTACCCGGTCGGCCATATTGGCGACCACGCCCATATCATGGGTGATAAAAATCACGCCCATCGACATCTCCTGCTGCAAGACGCGGATAAGCTGCAGGATTTGCGCCTGAATGGTGACGTCCAGCGCCGTGGTCGGTTCGTCGGCGATAAGCACCGCCGGGCGACACGAGAGCGCCATCGCGATCATGACGCGCTGGCGCATCCCGCCGGAAAGCTGGTGTGGAAAGCGCGCCAGCATCGCTTCGGACTCCGGGATACGCACTAAATCGAGCATCCGTTTGGCTTCACGCATCGCTCTTTCGCGCCCGAACCCCTGATGCAGGCGAATGGATTCGGCAATTTGCTCACCCACCGGAAAGACCGGGTTCAGGGAGGTCATCGGCTCCTGAAAAATCATCGCCATATCAGCGCCGCGCACGTCGCGCATCTGTTTCTGGCTGAAGGTGCGCAGATCAATCACCTGTTCGCTGCGCCGGCGCAGCAGCAGCGGGCCGCTCTCCATTTCGCCGCCCGCCTGTTCAATCAGGCGCATCAGCGAGAGCGCCGTCACTGATTTCCCCGAGCCGGACTCCCCGACAATCGCCAGCGTTTCGCCGCGTTTCAGGCTAAACGAGAGCTGACGCACCGCGTCGGTAGTGCCGCTTTCATCTTTAAAACGCACGCTCAGGCCGGAAACCGATAACACCTGTTCTTCAGGCAAAACGTCACTTTTAGGCACTGCGGTTCCTCGCTGGTGATGGTTCGGCGCATAAGTATTCAGCAAAATTATTCTCAGGCGGCTGCGTTTTTTCTATAAATATCATTATCGTCGCCGCGCTTTCAGACGAATTTTGAATATAGAAAGAGGCAAATGTGATGTAAAGCCCGGCGGGCGGCGTAAAGGGCGAAACATACATCCCTACCGCCCTTTCTGTCATAATAGGCGCTTTGTGATTGTCGCGCTGGAGTGAAACATGGAACCGACCGCCGGACTGATGTCCCTGGAAACCGCCCTTGAGGAGATGCTCTCCCGCATCATTCCCCTGAATGAGACGCAGACGCTGCCGCTGCTTAAAAGCATGGGCCGGGTGACAGCGCGCGCCATGACCTCGCCGCTGGACGTACCGGGTTTTGATAACGCCGCGATGGATGGCTACGCCGTGCGTCTCGCGGATGTCGCGTCCGGCGCGTGGCTGCCGGTGGTGGGCAAAGCGTTCGCGGGCCAGCCGTTTAGCGGCGAATGGCCTGCGGGCACGGCTATCCGCATCATGACCGGCGCGCCGGTGCCGCCGGGCTGTGAAGCCGTCATCATGCAGGAAGAGGCGCAGACCAGCGACGCGGGCGTGCGTTTTACCGCTGACGTGCGCGCGGGCCAGCATATCCGCCGTCGCGGCGAAGATATTCGCCAGGGCGCGGTGGTAATGGAAGCAGGCCAGAAACTGAGCGCCGCCGAACTGCCGCTCCTTGCCTCACTCGGCATCGCGGAAGTGGACGTGGTGCGCAAGCCGCGCGTCGCGATTTTCTCCACCGGCGATGAGCTCCAGCTTCCCGGCCAGCCGCTCGCGGAAGGCCAGATTTACGACACCAACCGTCTCGCGGTACACCTGATGCTCGACGCGCTCGGTTGTGACGTGGTGAACCTCGGCATTATACGCGACGACCCGAACGCCCTGCGCGCCGCGTTTCAGGAAGCCGACCGCGAGGCCGATCTGGTGTTAAGCTCCGGCGGCGTTTCCGTCGGCGAAGCGGACTACACCAAAACGCTGCTTGAAGAGCTTGGCGAAATCGGCTTCTGGAAACTCGCCATCAAGCCTGGCAAACCGTTCGCCTTTGGCCGCCTTGCCAGTAGCTGGTTCTGCGGGCTGCCGGGCAACCCGGTTTCCGCCGCCGTCACGTTCTATCAACTGGTGCGCCCGCTGATTGCGAAACTGAGCGGCCAGAAGGAGGTGTTCACGCCGCGCCTGCGCGTGCGGGCGGCGACGCGGCTGAAAAAATCCCCCGGACGGCTCGATTTCCAGCGCGGCGTGCTGCGCACCGGCGCGGACGGCCTGCCGGAAGTGGTGAGCACCGGCCATCAGGGCTCGCATATTTTCAGCTCCTTCACCCAGGGCAACTGCTTTATCGTGCTGGAGCGCGAGCGCGGCAACGTCGAGCCGGGCGAATGGGTTGAGGTTGAGCTCTTTAACCACCTGTTCGGAGGCTGAGATGACCGAGGCGTTAAGCGATGCCGAGATGCTGCGCTATAACCGGCAAATCATCCTGCGGGATTTCGATTTTGACGGGCAGGAACGGCTGAAGGCTGCCAGCGTGCTGGTGGTGGGCCTCGGCGGTCTTGGCTGCGCGGCCGCGCCTTATCTGGCCGCGGCGGGCACCGGCAGGCTGACGCTGCTCGATTTCGATACCGTCGCGCTCTCCAATCTCCAGCGCCAGGTGCTGCACCGCGACGCCACCATCGGCCAGCCGAAGGTGGAATCGGCGCGTGAGGCACTTGCCGCCATTAACCCGCACTGCGTTATCGAAACGGTAAACGCACAGCTCGATGACGCCGCGCTCTCGGCACTTATCGCCCGCCATGACCTGGTGCTCGACTGCACCGATAACGTGGCGACGCGCAATCAGCTTAACGCCGCCTGTTTCCATCATAAGGTGCCGCTGGTCTCCGGCGCGGCTATCCGCATGGAGGGCCAGATCAGCGTCTTTACGTGGCAGCCCGACGCACCGTGCTACCGCTGCCTGAGCCGTCTTTTTGGCGAGAACGCGCTGACCTGCGTGGAAGCGGGCGTGATGGCCCCGCTGGTGGGCGTGATTGGCTCCCTGCAGGCGATGGAAGCCATCAAAGTGCTGGCGCGCTATGGCGAACCGTGCGCCGGAAAGCTGGTGATATATGACGCGCTGCGCACGCAGTTTCGCGAAATGAAACTGGCGCGCAACCCGCACTGCGAGGTCTGCGGCGACGGGCGTTAATCATACAGGCCGTCGCGCTGCACGCTGGCGCTCCCACGCCCTGGCCTGACCCGACGCACCGATTCGCGGACATCCAGCGTGCCGTTCAGAAGCAGCGTGCCGACCGCCGCCTGCGGGCGGATAAGCCGCTGTTGCAGCATCAACACCGCCTCTTCGCCGAGCGCGTCGCGCGGCACATGCACTGCCGTCAGCGGCACATCTTCAATCGCCGCCAGGTTAAAGGCGTCGATGCTCATTACGGAGATGTCCTGCGGCACCCGTAGCCCGGCGTTTTGTAACGCTTTTACCGCGCCTGCCGCCATAAAATCACCGCCCACCAGCAGCGCGCCGGGAAGCGCCGCCGCGGGCGTTTCCTCAAGAAACCGCGTGACCAGCGCCTCGCTACCCCGCGCGCTGAAATCGGGCGCGGTCAGCAAATGGCGCGTCTCGTCAAACGCCAGATTCTGCGCCTCCCACGCGTCGCGGATGCCCGCCAGACGCAGCTCCATCGTATAGCGCCGCAGGCACAGCACGTTCAGCACCTCGCGATGGCCCATCTCGAAGAGATAGCGCGCCGCGTTTTCGCCAATCGCCCGGTGATCCGGCGCGACCGCCGGCAGGCGCATTTTGCGATCGCGGCAGTTGATCAGCATACACGGTTTACCCACGTCACACGCCAGATCGTGAATGTGCGGATCGTCGATGCCGAGCAGCAGCGCCGCCTCGGTCTGCGGATCGTTCATCCGCGCGAGAAACAGATTGGCGTCGGCGTCGTTTTCCTCCAGCGCACAGTAGCGCAGCTGCACTTCGTGAGGCTCCAGCGCTTTGTTGATGCTCTGGATCACGCGGTAATAAAAGATGTCGGACCGCTCATCAAACGCGCGGCGCGGCGCGAACACGACCAGACTGTTCAGCAGCAGCCTGCCAGCCGCCATATCCTCCAGCACGCCCAGCGCTTTGGCGCACTCCCGCACCCGGCGGCGCGCTTTTTCGCTGGTATTGGCTTTACCCGCCAGCACGCGGGAAACGGTGCTGAGCGACAGGCCGGTTTGTTCGGCGATCAGGGCCACCTGGAGCTTTTTACTCATTTTGTGATCCATCTCCGGTTGTGAAATGAAAAATTTTTCACGGCTGGTTTTAACGATATATCCGTGCCAGCTGGGCTTCTTTTAACACATCACTGTGAATGATGAAAATTTTTGCATAAAAGAGGCTACTACCATTCCAGATGCTGCTCTACTCTCAGGTTGTCGTACAACTTTTATCGAAAACGTGTATGACAAACCCTACAAAAAGCATTTTAATTCAAATAGATAGCGGTCTCTGCTGTGGTTTCCGGCGCGCCCGGAATGCGAGTTGTTATACCCGTCAGGCTAACCGTGGAGAAGAATAAATGAGTCAGAGCATTAATCAGGATGTCGGCGCGGTGAAAACCCGAACCCGCCGCGCCATCCGCCATCTGCGCTGGTGGGTGCTGGTGCTGTTTTTAATGGGCGTGACCGTCAACTACATCACCCGTAACTCCCTCGGCATTCTTGCGCCGGAGCTGAAAGAGAGCCTGGGCATCACCACTGAGCAATACTCTTATATCGTCGGCGCATTCCAGCTCGCCTATACCCTGTTTCAGCCTTTGTGCGGCTGGCTGATTGACGTGATTGGCCTAAAGCTTGGCTTTCTGATTTGCGCCTCCATCTGGGCGCTGATGTGTATTTTCCACGCCGGGGCCGGCAGCTGGCTGCATCTGGCTATCCTGCGCTTCTTTATGGGTGCGGCAGAAGCGGCGGCGACGCCCGCCAACGCCAAGACGCTCGGCGAATGGTTCCCGAAAAAAGAGCGTCCGGTCGCCGCAGGCTGGGCGGGCGTCGGATTCTCCATCGGCGCGATGCTCGCACCGCCGATTATTTACTTCGCGCATATCTCCTTCGGCTGGCAGGGCGCGTTTCTCTTTACCGGCGTGCTGGCGCTGGCCTGGGTGGTGCTGTGGTGGCTCTTTTATCACAACCCGGAAAAACACCCGCGCCTGAGCCAGGAAGAGCTGGCCTTCATCCGCCAGGATAACGAGCCGCCGCCGGTGCGCCTGCCCTTCTTCACCGCGCTGAAAACCGTCGCCAAAAACAAACGCTTTTACGGCATCGCCATCCCGGCGTTTATGGCCGAACCCGCCTGGGCGGTGATGAGCTTTTGGGTGCCGCTGTACCTCGCTAAAGAACACGGCATGGATCTCAAGCAGATTGCCATGTTCGCCTGGCTGCCGTTTCTCGCCGCCGATTTAGGCTCGGTCGCAAGCGGTTATCTCACGAAGCTGTATGTGCGCGTCTTTGGCTGTACGCAGATCAACTCGGTGGTCGCAAGCTCGGTGACCGGCGCGTTCCTCATGGTGTCGCTCGCGATTGTCACTATCACCAAAGACCCGTACACCACCATCATTCTTATCTCCATCGGCGGCTTCGGGCATCAGATTATCTCCTGCATGCTGAGCGCGCTGGTGGTGGAATCGTTCGATCGCGGCCAGATGGCCACCGTGAACGGGATGCGCGGCTCCTGCGCCTGGATTGCGAGCTTCCTGTTCTCACTGATTATCGGGGTGACCGCCGACAAAATCGGCTTCAACCCGCTGTTTGTCGCCATGGGGTTCTTTGACCTGATTGGCGCTGTGTTCCTGGTTGCCTTTATTGCCGAGCGCCGCAACAAGCGCGCTTCATAGGGAGATGTTGATGAAAACCCTCAAACACTGGAAATTCACCCATTCCGACGACCACCACGTCGAGCTGACCGTCGATGATGCCCATACGCTCTGCCTGTGGGTGCTGGAGCCGGGCCTGTTCCGCGTGGCGGTGAAACGCCGCGGTGAGTATGCACTCAACCGCACGTGGAGCATTGCACCTTCCGACGACACGCCGTGGGAAGGCCGCCCGCGCGACAGTCTCGACGGCTTTAGCCTGCCGGGCTTTACGCTTGACGAAACGCCGGAGCGCCTCGTCATCAGCAGCGATAAACTGCGCGTAACGGTGCATCAGCCGCTGTGGCTGGAGTGGCATTACCGCGACGATAACGGCCAGTGGCAGTTTCTTACCAGCGATCGCCCCACCAGCGCTTATCTTATCAACGCGCATGGCGACGGCGTGGCGCACTATCAGCGCCGCCAGAAAGATGACCGCTATTACGGGCTGGGCGAAAAAGCGGGCAACCTGGAGCGCACCGGCCGCCGCTTCGAGATGCGTAACCTGGACGCTATGGGCTATAACGCCGCCAGCACCGATCCGCTGTATAAACATATTCCGTTTACCATTACCCGCCGCGCGCAGGTGAGCTTCGGCCTGTTTTACGACAACCTGAGCAGTTGCTGGCTCGATCTCGGCAATGAGATTGACAACTATCACCTCCCCTACCGCCGCTGGCAGGCCGAGGCGGGCGATATCGATTACTACCTGTTCGTCGGCCCGCGTGTGCTGGATGTCACCAAAGCCTTTGTGCGCCTGACCGGTAAAACGCTGTTCGGCCCGAAATGGAGCCTCGGCTACAGCGGCTCAACGATGCATTACACCGACGCGCCGGATGCGCAGAACCAGTTGATGAATTTTATTCGCCTGTGTGAAGAACACGCGATCCCGTGCGACTCCTTCCAGCTCTCGTCGGGTTACACCTCCATCAATAACAAGCGCTATGTCTTTAACTGGAACTACGACAAAGTGCCGCAGCCGAAAGCGATGAGCGCGGCGTTCCATGACGCCGGGCTGAAGCTCGCCGCCAATATCAAGCCCTGCCTGTTGCAGGATCACCCGCGCTATGAGGAGGTCGCGCAGCAGGGGCTGTTTATTCGCGATTCCGAAACCGACGCGCCGGAGCGCTCCAGCTTCTGGGATGACGAAGGCTCGCATCTCGATTTCACTAACCCGGCGACCATCGCCTGGTGGCAGAACGGCGTCACCACCCAGCTGCTGGAGATGGGCATCGACTCCACCTGTAATGACAATAACGAATATGAAGTCTGGGATGGCGAAGCGCGCTGCCACGGCTTCGGCGAGCCGGTAGCCATTAAACATATCCGCCCGGTGATGCCGCTCCTGATGATGCGCGCCTCGATGGAAGCCCAGCAGGCCTTCGCACCAGAGAAACGCCCGTACCTGATTTCACGCTCCGGCTGCGCCGGGATGCAGCGCTACGTACAGACCTGGAGCGGCGATAACCGCACCAGCTGGCAGACGCTGCGCTACAACATTCGCATGGGGCTTGGCATGAGCCTGTCAGGGCTCTACAACGTCGGCCACGACGTCGGCGGTTTCTCCGGCGATAAACCGGACGCGGAACTCTTCGTGCGCTGGGTACAGAACGGCGTGATGCATCCGCGCTTTACGATTCACTCGTGGAATGACGATCATACCGTTAACGAGCCGTGGATGTACCCGGCGGTAACGCCCGCTATTCGCAGCGCCATTGAACTGCGCTACCGTCTGCTGCCTTATCTTTACACGCTGCTGTGGCAGGCGCATGCCGATGACGAGCCGATGCTGCGCCCGACGTTCCTCGACCACGAACACGACCCGCAGACCTTCCGCGAATGCGACGAGTTTATGCTGGGGCGCGATGTGCTGGTAGCGAGCGTGGTGGAGCCAGGCGCGCGCAACCGCACGCTCTGGCTGCCTGCAAATGACCACGGCTGGTACGATTTCCATACCGGCCAGTGGTATGCCGGCGGCCAGTGGGTGACGCTGGACGCGCCGCTGGAACGTCTGCCGTTGCTGGTGCGCGCAGGCAGCGGCTTGCCGCTTAGCGCGCGCCTGCGTCATGTGGATGCGCAGCGCGACGACGCGCGCGAGCTGAAGCTCTACCCGTTGCCGGGCAGCGGCGAAAGTGCGGGCCTGTTGTTTGAGGATGACGGCGAAAGCTGGGGCTATCGCGAGGGGAACGCGCTGTGGGTGAACTGGCAGATGCAATGCAGCGCCGATGCTATTCACCTGACATTCGCGAGAACCGGCGATTACCAGCCCGCGTGGCAGACCATTGACGTGACGCTGCCTGAAAATGAGCGCCGTACACTCTATATCAACGGTCAACCCGGGCAGCGCTGGACGCGCTAAGACGTCACAAACCGCTGTTATCCTTACGCCGCCGCTATTTTGCTGCGGCGTTTTTTTGGCTTTTTGAATAACGCGCGCCGTCATGTTAATTCCATTATTAATGACGGCATAATAAATTAATCCATTCGGCATAAATATCCAAAAATATAATGACGACGAAAAAGTGTGTCGGTGCGTCACATTTTATTTTTGTTATTAATCCCGATGATTATTCACGACGATACATCATCCGGAATCAGACTTTTCTTCGCGCTTCACTCAACGAGCTAAACCTCCATTATCTTTATAAAAATCAATAAAATATTATAAATATCCTTTTCAAAAATTATTCATTTATCTGATAACTTTCAATGAGTCATTGATTGATAAGTAAAAACATTTAACTGCCCCCTACCCATCGGTATTAACCATCTGACTTGATAAAATCTCTTTGTTACCGTCACCGCCAGTGCTTTTCTGGTACTTTTTTTGGAACTTGCAGCGGCCTTTTGCTTTTTACCTATAACGCCATGATTAAGAAAATAAGGCGAAAGGCTGCATTTACATTATCGTTATTACGCAAGCGCGTTTTAATCACCCACATGGAGCGTGGAGGAATATCCCCGGCTAATTTCATTACTGCTTATTTTTGCGCGGAATAACCAGCGCGCCATAGTGTTTTTTATGTTTCTCAGTAAGAGAAAACCGGTCTGCCTGCAATTAAGGCGGCAGGCTATTTTATTTTCTGTTAAATGAAGGATTATTTATGAAAATGTCTGTATCGTCGCCACAATATCGCATCAGCGCGCTTTGCCTGGGCACCTGGATGGCGCTCGGAATAGTGACTTACGCGAATGCCGCCATTGTGGTCGATCAACAAAAATCGCCTGATACCACGGTCAATGTTGCGGGTAATGGTGCGACAGTCGTTGATGTGAGCGCCCCTTCCAGTGGCGGCGTTTCCCATAACTACTACAAACAGTTCGACGTTAACAGCGCAGGTGTGGTGCTCAATAACGGTGCCGGCAGCAGTAACACGACGCTTGCGGGTAACGTCAACGGCAACGCGAATATGTCACACGGTAGCGCCAGCGTCATTTTAAACGAAGTGGCGTCATCCAGCCCCAGCCAGTTAAACGGCATGGTGGAAGTCGCAGGAAAAAAAGCGGCGGTCATTATCGCTAACCCGTCGGGTATTACCTGTGACGGCTGCGGTTTCATTAATACCAGTCGCTCAACGCTGGTCACCGGCACCGTTGACATGACCGCCGGCAAAGTCAGCAACTTTAAGGTCACTGATGGCAAAATCGTGATTACCGGCAAAGGGATGGACGATCGTGGAACGGACTACACCGATCTCATCTCTCGCTCCGCGATTATTAACGCACAGTTGACGGCGCGCGAACTGCGTATCGTCACCGGCACCAATAAAGTTAATTATAAAACGCTGAATACGAAGAAAATCCTGCCGGATCTCTTTAGCGACGAGCCATCCCTGGCACTGGATGTATCCAGTCTTGGGGGGATGTATGCCAATAAGATTCAGCTTATTGGTACGGAAAACGGCGTGGGGGTTCGCAACAACGGCATTATCTCTACTGCGGCGCAGGACATTTCTATTTCAGTAGACGGTAAGCTCGAAAACAACAATATTATTTCTGCGAATACCGATTTGCTGATCGATACCAACCAGCATGATGTCGATAACGATAATGGCCGCCTTCAGGCCGAACGTAATCTCGCTATCGCCAGCAGCAAGCTTGATAACAACAACAACGGCCTGATTACTGCTAAAGACATTAATATCAACACGCACGGCAATACGCTGGATAATAACGGCAGGGGTATTATTGCGAGCGGCAGTATCAACATCGCTGCGGATGATATTACCAACGGCAGCCGTATCACAGGCAATGATGACCTTACGATAAGCGCCGGAACGCTGAATAACCGCGGCGAAATAAGCGCCAACACGGTGTCCATTACCGCAGGAAAACTCAACAACCAGGATCTGATTCAGGCGCAGCAGGCGCTGACGATTGTGAGTGACACGCTGGAAAACGAAAAAGACGGGCTTATCAGCAGTGGAACCGACACACGGCTTCAGACTCATGACATTCGCAACCGCGGCAAAATCTATGCGCAAGGCGCGCTGGATGCCTATGCGTCCCATTCGCTGGATAACGAACAGGGCACCCTTGCGGCCATCGGGAATATGACGCTGGATACCAAAACATTATCCAATACCGCAGGTAGCATTTTTAGCGCCAGACAGCTGGATATTGTCGCCGACAAGATTGATAACAGCGCAGGTTTATTTACCGAGGGAGGAACTATCGCCGGTAACACTGTCACGGTCAGCAGCGGGTATTTCAATAATGACAAAGGGACAGTGAAAGGTAATAAGATCTATCTGCAGGGCGATACGTTTGATGTCGGTAACGGTCATATTGCGGCAACCGGCGATATTACGGTTAACGCGGATGACGATTTCTATGTCAATAACCACGGCTCCGTGGAATCGAAAGCAGGAAATATTAACATCAACGCTGCCGACAATTTCTCAAACGACGGCACCATCAAAGCGACCGGGGCGATTAACCTTAATAGCAGCACATTCTCCAACAAAGGCAGCATCTCTACCGGCGATAAAATCGCAATTTACGCGGCAAAATCGTTCGAGAATGAAAACCACGGTTATATCAACGGTCGCAACGGACTGTCGATTGAGGCGGTTAATACGCTGGATAACGAAGGTTCGCTCTATTCCTACGATACGATCACGCTGCGCTCACATAAAGTCACGAACCATAGCGGTGCTAAAATCTCCAGCGACGATAATGAGATCTTTACCGATCGCTTTGTGAATCATGGCCGCATCGAAGGGTATTACGATCTGCACGATTATTAATCGATTATTGCGATTCTGAAACCTGACGAAAAAAACGGGTAGTCATCTGACTACCCGTTATTGTTTTAATGCGGCGAATCGTTATTCGATGCCTTTGCTGCGCAGATAATCTTCGTAACCGCCGGAGAAATCCACCACGCGTTCCGGGGTAATTTCAATCACGCGGGTCGCAAGAGAGCTGACGAATTCACGGTCGTGGGAGACGAAAATCAGCGTGCCCTGGTACATCTCCAGCGCGGCGTTCAGCGATTCGATCGATTCCATATCCAGGTGGTTGGTCGGTTCGTCCATCACCAGAATGTTCGGTTTTTGCATCATCAGCTTGCCGAACAGCATACGGCCCTTTTCACCACCGGAAAGCACTTTGGCGGGCTTTTTGATGTCGTCCTGGCTGAACAACAGACGTCCGAGAATGCTGCGTACCGCCTGCTCGTCGTCACCTTCCTGCTTCCACTGGCTCATCCAGTCGAAAACGGTGAGATCGTTGTCGAACTCATACTCGTGATCCTGCGCGTAGTAGCCAATCTGCGCGTTCTCGGACCATTTCACGGTGCCGCTGTCCGGTTGCAGTTCGCCCACCAGCGTTTTCAGCATGGTGGATTTACCCACGCCGTTGGCGCCGAGGATAGCCAGCTTCTCGCCCACTTCCAGCAGCAGGCCGACGTTTTTAAACAGCGGGCCGTTATCGAAGCCTTTGGTCATGGCCTCCACTTCCAGCGCGTTGCGGAACAGTTTCTTGTCCTGCTCGAAGCGGATAAACGGGTTCTGACGGCTGGAGGCTTTCACCTCTTCCAGTTTGATTTTGTCAATCTGGCGGGCGCGGGAGGTCGCCTGACGGGATTTCGAGGCGTTGGCGCTAAAGCGGCTCACAAACGACTGCAGGTCCGCAATCTGGGCTTTTTTCTTGGCGTTGTCCGCCAGCAGACGCTCGCGCGCCTGGGTCGCCGCGGTCATGTATTCGTCGTAGTTGCCCGGATAAACGCGCAGCTCGCCGTAATCGAGATCCGCCATGTGGGTGCAGACCATGTTCAGGAAGTGACGGTCGTGCGAAATGATAATCATGGTGCTGTCGCGATCGTTCAGCGTCTGCTCCAGCCAGCGAATGGTGTCGATGTCCAGGTTGTTCGTCGGTTCGTCGAGCAGCAGGATATCCGGGTTAGAGAACAGCGCCTGCGCCAGCAGCACACGCAGCTTCCAGCCAGGAGCGACTTCGCTCATCGGGCCGTAGTGCTGCTCCAGCGGAATGCCGACGCCCAGCAACAGCTCACCCGCGCGGGATTCCGCGCTGTAGCCGTCCATTTCGCCATATTTCACTTCGAGATCGGCCACTTTATAGCCGTCCTCTTCGCTCATCTCCGGCAGACTGTAGATGCGATCGCGCTCCTGCTTCACTTCCCACAGTTCGCTGTGCCCCATAATTACGGTGTCCAGCACGGTATATTGTTCAAACGCGAACTGATCCTGACGCAGCTTACCGATGCGTTCGTTAGGGTCGAGCGAAACGTTGCCCGCGCTCGGCTGTAAATCGCCGCCGAGGATTTTCATGAAAGTGGACTTGCCGCTCCCGTTGGCGCCAATCAGACCGTAACGGTTGCCGCCGCCAAACTTGACGGAAATGTTTTCAAACAGCGGCTTACTGCCGAACTGCATGGTGACGTTGCTGGTAACTAACACGCGTAATTCCTGGGTAAGATGTGTGATAAACAACGCATTATGCCATAACTCCGAATTTATTTCCCCCGTCAATGGACTGACTACACTGACTCAGGAATGGGAAAAAAATGTGAATAAGCACACAACTCAATTCCCTGCCACGGAGAATGCACATATAATGCGCTCCCTGTATTGTTTCGTTCACTCTAACGGCCGGTCTGGCAACGATATTTGCATAACATGAAGATGAAATTACGCACGCTTTTAGTGGCAGCCTTCGCAGTCGTCGGGTTTTGTAAATCCGCCTCTGCGGTGACTTATCCTCTGCCGACCGACGGTAGCCGTCTGGTGGGTGAAAACCAGGTAGTGACGATCCCGGATGGCAATACGCTGCCGCTTGAGGATTTCGCCGCTCAGTATCAGATGGGGCTTTCCAACATGCTGGAAGCCAACCCGGGCGTTGACCCGTATCTGCCGAAAGGCGGCACCATTCTGAACATTCCTCAGCAGCTGATCCTGCCGGATACGCCGCATGAAGGGATTGTGATTAACAGCGCCGAAATGCGTCTGTATTACTACCCGAAAGGCACCAACACCGTTATCGTGCTGCCGATTGGTATCGGTCAGCTCGGTAAAGACACCCCGATCAACTGGGTGACCAAAGTGGAGCGCAAGCGCGCGAACCCGACCTGGACGCCAACCGCCAAGATGCATGCGGAATATGCGGCCGCGGGCGAACCGCTGCCGCCGGTGGTACCGGCTGGCCCGGATAATCCGATGGGCCTCTACGCGCTCTACATCGGTCGCCTGTACGCTATTCACGGTACTAACGCTAACTTCGGTATCGGCCTTCGCGTGAGCCACGGCTGCGTGCGTCTGCGTAACGAAGACATTAAATTCCTGTTTGAGAACGTGCCGGTCGGCACCCGCGTACAGTTTGTCAACGAGCCGGTGAAAGCGACCACCGAGCCGGATGGCAGCCGTTACATCGAGGTGCATAACCCGCTCTCTACCAGCGAAGATCAGATCAACAACAACGAACTGGTGCCAATTACGCTGACCAAAGCGGTCACGACAGTCACAAGCCAGAGCGATGTCGATCAGAACGTCGTTGAACAGGCGGTACAGAACCGTTCCGGTATGCCGGTCCGTCTGAACTAATCTGCCGCAAGGCGATAAAAAACCCCGCGTGCATCGCTGCCCGCGGGGTTTTTTATTGGCTTTGAATGCCCTAGCCGCGCGGCGCGGGGCCAAACACGTCGTAGTCCGGCAGACGCACGTTCTGATAGGGCTCCCAGCCGCCGCCGAGTGCTTTGTAGAGCGCGACCAGATCGAGACTGCTTTGCACTCGCGCCTGCGCGCGCTGCTGCTCGGCCTGTGCCAGCTGGCGCTGGGCGTCGAGCACGTCGATAAACGTGGCGATGCCTTTACGGTAGCTGTCGCTCGCCAGATCGAATGAGGTTTGCAGCGCGTCCAGCGTTTTCTCAAGCCCGGCCTCGCGCTGCTGGTCGGTGCGGTAGCTGACCAGCGCATTTTCCACATCGCTTAACGCTGTCAGCACCGTCTGGCGATACTGCAACGCCGCCGCGCCCTGCTCCGCGCGGGCAAGTTTCACGCTGGAGACCAGTCGCCCGCCCTGGAAGATCGGAATCGAAATCTGCGGGCCGAAGCTGTAAAAATGGCTGCTCCAGTCGGTGAGGTAACTGGTTTCGCTGTTACGCATCCCGAGCTGGCCCGAGAGCGACAGGCTCGGGAAGAGCTGCGCCACTGACACCCCGATTTGCGCGGTTGCGGCGTGGAGCCGTGCTTCGGCTTCACGCACGTCCGGGCGACGGCGCGCGAGCGTTGAGGGAATGCCCACCGGCACGATTTCCGGCAGCGGTGGTAACGGCTGCGCGGCCTGCAATTCTGCATCAAGCGCGCCCGGCGGCTTGCCAAGCAGCACCGCCAGCCCGTTCATCGCCTGACGCTCCTGCGCCTGATACTGCGGCAGTTGCGCCTGGAGCGAACCAAGCTGGGCGCGGGCGTTTTCCACATCCAGCTGCGGCGACAGCCCGCTTTGCTGGCGGCTTTCGGTCAGCTCCAGCGTCTGCTGCGCTGAGGCGATCTGCTGATTCATGGTGGCGAGAATGCTCTGCGCGCCGCGCAGTTGCAGCCAGGCGCGCGCCACTTCGGCTTCAAGCGAGACCAGCGCGTCGTTGCGCTGCTCAATCGCCGCCTTCTGCTGCGCGTCTGCGGCCTCTACCTGACGGCGCACTTTGCCCCACAGGTCAATTTCCCACTGCGCGTCAAAGCTGCCCTGATAGAGGTTAATCGGCTGCGTCAGCGGCCCGAGCGCGGAACTGATTTGCGGATCGACCGCATCAAGCTGGCCATAGACGTCATGCGATTTCAGCTCGCCTTCGAGACCAAGCTGCTGGCGCGTGGCGCGCACGTTGCCGTTGACCGCCGGGAAAAACGCGCCGCCCGCCTGGTTTATCTGTTCACGGGCCCCGGCGATACGCAGCACCGTTTGCTGTAGCGATAAGTTACCGGCGATGGCGCGCTCAATCAGGCTGTCGAGTTGCGGCGATTTAAACGTGCGCCACCAGCGCGGGTCTGGCGCGGTGCTGCGCGCCTTTGAGGCCACATCCGGCGCGTTCTGCCGGGCGGTTTCGCCGAAAGCGCCCGGCGTTACGGGCTCAGGCCGTTGGTAATCGGGGCCAACCGCGCAGCCTGCCAGCAGCAGCGCCAGCGCCGTCAGTGATAAGGGGAAGGTCACTCTCCCGGACATATTAATGTGCTCCTGCGGAGCCTTCGCTCTTGATGGGCGAAAGCAATAAACAAAACGGAATCAACAGGATCGCCACCACGCTCAGCATGGTGAACACGTCGACATACGCGAGAATGCGCGACTGGGCAATCATGGTTTTATAAAGCTGCCCGGTGGCGATGCCGGTCGGGTCGCCGAGCTGGGCGGTGAAATTGCGCACCGCCTCGGCACCGCTGCGTATCGCCTGCTGGAACTGTTCGTCAAAAGGCGTCATGTGCGCGCTCAGATGCGCGCTCTGCACCTGCGAACGTTCGGTAATCGCGGCGGTGGAGAGCGAAATCCCTATCGAGCCTGCGACGTTACGGAACATCGTAAACAGCGCCGCCGCGTCGGCGTTAAGCTTCTGCGGAATGGTGATAAACGCAATCGTGGTAAGCGGCACAAACAAAAAGCCTAGCCCGATAGACTGCGCGCTGCGCATCAGCACCAGCGTTTCGAAATCGACGTTCGGCACCAGATTGCGTGACCAGAAAAATGACACGCCAAGGCACAGGAAGCCGAACGCGATGATCCAGCGGGTCTGCACCAGCGGCATCAGCTTCAGCACAATCGGGATGGTAAAGACAATCAGCACCGCGCCGGGCGAGAGTATCAGCCCCGACCAGGTGGCGGTGTAGCCGAGATCCTGCTGCGCCAGCTGCGGAATAACGACCGAGCTGCCGTAGAGGATCAGCGCCATGCCCGCCATCAGCACGCTGGAGACGGCGAAGTTTTTATCCCGTACGCAGTGCAGATCCACCACTGGACGGCGGGTGTAGATGAGCCAGTAAATCGCGCCGACAATCCCGATAAGCGTCAGCACCGCGAAGGTGCGGATAAAATCGGACGCGAACCAGTCTTCGTCTTCGCCGCGATCGAGCATCACCTGCAGGCAGCCGAGGCCCAGCGCAATCAGCCCGATGCCCGTCCAGTCGACCGGGATTTTTTCTTCCGATTTTTTCTCCCACGGCGGATCTTCCAGCAACTGATAGACCGCCAGCACGCAGACGATGCCGACCGGAATGTTGATGAAAAAGACCCAGCGCCAGGAGTAGTTATCGGTTATCCAGCCGCCGAGCGTCGGGCCAAGCACCGGTGCGACGATAATCGCAATGGAAGAAAGCCCGAACGCCTTGCCGCGATCTTCCGGCTTGAAGTAATCGAGCAGCACCGACTGCTGCGTCGGCTGCAGACCGCCGCCGAAAAAGCCCTGCAAAATACGAAACAGAATAATTTGCCAGAGCTCAGTGGCGATGCCGCACAGAAACGAGCAGACGGTAAACATCACAATGCAAATCAGGAAAAACTGTTTGCGCCCGAACAGCCGGCTGAAAAACGCCGACAGCGGCAGCACGATGCCATTCGCCACCAGATACGAGGTCAGGACCCACGTCGATTCGGAATAGCTCGACGACAGCGACCCGGCGATGTGCGGCAGCGCCACGTTAACGATAGTGGTGTCGAGAATTTCCATGAACACCGCGATCGTCACGACAATCGCGACGGACCAGGGGTTGCTGGCCGGACGCCAGCCGCTGTGGGCCTGCTCGCTCATTCCACCGTCACCTCAGGCTCGACGGACAGCCCCAGCGGCAGCGGCTGGTTCCAGTTCTCAAGTCCTTTGTCGATAACGATTTTCACCGGCACGCGCTGGACGATTTTCACAAAGTTGCCGGTGGCGTTTTCCGCCGGGAACGCCGAGAAGCGCGAGCCGCTGCCCTGTTGAATGCTCTCGACATGGCCCTCAAGTTCCAGGTCGGGGAAAGCGTCTACGGAGATCTCGACTTTATTACCCGGCCGCATCCGCTCAAGCTGCGACTCTTTAAAGTTCGCCACCACCCAGATATCCGGCGAGACAATCGAAAAGAGCGCGCTGCCCGCCTGCACCAGCGTGCCGTTCTGGACGTTACGCTTCGTGACATAGCCGTCGAACGGCGCGCGCACTTCGGTATAAGAGAGATTCAGCTCGGCCGTTTTTAACTGCGCACGGGCCTGTTCCACCTGGCTCTGGCGCGCTTCGACGTTGGTTTCCTGCTGACGAATTTGCAGTTGCACCTGCTCGGCCACTTCCAGCTGCACCTGCGCGTTAGCAAGGCCCGCTTCGGCGCTGCGCAGTTGGGCGTTGGCAGCGTCGATGTTTTGTTTCGAGGTGGCGCGCGGGTCAACACCGCGCTGGCGCTGATATTCGGCGCGGGCGTTGGCAAGCTCCGCCTGGGCGCGCAGCACCTGCGCTTTGGCCTGATCGCGCTGGGCCGGGTACTGCACTTTGGCGAGCGCCAGTTGCGCCTGCGCCTGATGGAGCTGCGACTCGGCAAGCGACAACTGCGCCTGCGCCTGATCGCGCTGTGCGGTGGCGTCGCGCGGGTCGATAACCACCAGCAGATCGCCTTTTTTCACCCGCTGGTTATCTTTCACGCGCAGTTCCGTGACATACCCCGCCACTTTCGGCGCGACGGTCACGGCATCACCTTCAATAAAGGCATCGTCAGTGGTTTCAAGGTTTCGGGTCATAAACCACCAGATGATGGCCCCGATAACCATAATGACAACAACAATACCGAGAATAATCAGCGGCTTTTTACCGGGGCGCTTGCGGTTTTCACCGTCGCCTTTCCCCTTGCCCTTGCCGTTATCCTCGTTTTTGCTGTTATCGTCTTGTTGATCCTGACGTTTCTCTTCGTCAGCGTTGTTATTGTGATTTTCCGCCATAGTTCAGCAACAGTCCTGTAAGTTAACACCATCACAAAATACCGTTTACTAAACTTAGGAGCAGTCTATACATTTGCCAGGAAAAACTGACAAATTAGCATTATCTGAGAAACAGTCCCCACAGCAGTGCATACCCCACCAGCGCAGACCACAGTAATAGCGGCAGCGAATAGAGATGAAAGCGCCACCAGATGCGGCGGTCAGCCGCCATACGCAGCGCAATCAGGTTCGCGAGCGAGCCTGGCAGGAGCCCGAATCCACCGATGTTGACCGCCCAGGCGAGCAGCGTCGTCGGCGGTACATAGTTGAGCAGCAAAATGGTCGCGGGCACGTTGCTGATAAACTGCGACAGGCCGATGCCCAGCGCATACAGGCCTGCGGGCGGCAGTTGCGAAACATGATGCAAACTGGACGTAAGCGCAGGCAGTTTGGTCAACAGATGCACATCGATAAACATCGCCACGAAGACCAGCAGCAGGCTCCAGTCAATGCTGATAAGCACCCGGCGCGCCACCAGCAGGAACCCCACCGCCACCAGCGCCAGCCCCCACAGGGCGACATTCAGCTCCAGCGCGGTTAAAAACACGATGTAGAACGCAAGGCAACTCCAGACCAGGCGCGGCTGCCACTCGTGTTGTTTATCGTGCGACTGATAATGCAGCGCCTTGCCCGGAAAGCAAAACCAGCAGAGCAGCAGCAGGCTCGCCATCAGCGCCAGCGCAAGCGGTGCCATGTGCAGAATAAATTCTCCAAACGCGAGGCCCGAGCGGCCCCATAAGAGAATATTTTGCGGGTTGCCGATAGGCGTCAGCAGCGAACCGGCATTCACGGCCAACGCTTCAAAAATAATGAGGCGGTTAACCGGAATGGCGCAGAGTTTTTTCAGCGTCAGCGTCAGCGGCACCACGATAAACAGCGCCACGTCATTAGTTAAAAAAGTGGAGAGCAGTGCGGCGGCGCAGACCAGAAAGAGCGCCAGGCTGCGCTCTGTCGAAAAACGCCGCACCAGACGGCGGCCCAGCACGTCGAAATAGCCGCTCAGTTCAACGCCTTTGGTCAACATCATCAGCCCGGCAAGGGTAATGATGGTGCGCCAGTCGACGGCCTGCGGCCACTCACGCGGCGCGAAAGGCACAAAAAAGGAGAGGATCACGCCGGTAATCAGTAAAAGCTGGAAAAACCGGTCGTGCAGAAAAGGACGCGCGAGGCGAAGTAACATGATTATTCGAACCCGTTTTGCTGGCTGAAACGACGAAAGACCTCAAGCGTCTCTTCGCTGACATGGTGCTCCATCCCTTCGGCGTCGCGGCGTGCGGTATCCGGGTTAACGCCGAGTGCCAGCAGGAAGTTCTCGACGATTTGATGTCGTTCACGGCTCTGCTGCGCCAGCGTTTCGCCTTCCGGCGTCAGAAACACGCCGCGCCACGGGATCTGCTCAATCAGCCCTACAGAGGCAAGACGCTTGAGCATTTTCGCAACGGTCGGTTGCGAAACGCCAAGACGCGCCGCCATATCTACCTGACGCGCTTCGCCCACCTCCCGAATGAGATCGGAAATCAGCTCGACGTAATCGTCGATAAGTTCGCGGCGGTGGGCTTCACGTACCTGGCGAAAGCCTTCCACATGTTCTTCGACATTGACCAGTTGCGTCACTTTCATGCTGCTCTGCTTACCTGCCCGACGGCTCATTGATACTTCCTCATTACAGTGGCGCGATACGGTTAACGCTGTTTGCGGGCCATTGTAAACCACAGATTCACGAGCACAAAAAATTAACGCGTTAGCCATAGCTATATAACATAGCCTGTGCTATATCTGTATGTAATGCGAACAGTCGTGATGTTTACTGACTGTGAGACGCGGAGGTGTGGTATGAACGAATTAATGAGGTGTCTGAACGTGTTTACTCACTCCCCCTTTCAGGTGCGGCTGCGGCTGCTGAATATGCTGTGCGATATGTTTAATCCCAAACCCCAGCCAGGGCAGGATGATAACGGGCAACAATAACCCGCTCCCCTTTCCCACGCGCTTGCCATTTTTTTGTCATTTTTTTGCGTTATCCTGAGCCCTGGCGCTCCTCACGTTGGCTTTAACCTCTCTTTTGGCGAAATTTGCAGCCTTTCTCGCAAACTAGTTGGTTTCCCCCCGTTGCTATTCTTTTCGTGCGGCTCTATCTTCTTGCAGCCCTGCTCTTACGACGATACCGAATGCGGATCTCCCTCCCTTCTGGTCCAGCACTCTGACGGGCGAATACCCTTGATGCCAGGGTTTACGCATGGCGTTTCGTTGAATCCGTACTATGAATCTAACGCTAAAAAATACTCTTGCTGCGCGCGGCATCGCTCTCGATCCGTGGATTGGCTTCTATTTTCTGCAATCGTTATTAATTAATTTCGCTCTGGGTTATGAATTCAGCCTGCTGTACGCCATCGCGTTTTGCTGCGTGCTGCTGCTGCTGTGGAAAACCGCGCCGCGCGCGCAGAAAGGCCTTTTAGCCGTCTGCTCTCTGGTGGCCGGGCTCTATTTGCCTTTCGGGCAGACCTACGGCGCGCCGAACTTCAATACGCTGCTGGCCCTGCACGCCACGAATATGGAAGAGTCAACGGAGCTGTTGACGATTTTCCCGTGGTACAGCTATCTGGTGTCGCTGTTTATTTTTACGCTCGGCATAATCGCGTTGCGCCGCACACCGCAGGCACCCTCGCGCTGGCAGCCGTTCGATAGCCTCTGCCTTGCCGTCAGCGTGGTGAGTTTTTTCGTTACGCCAGTGCAAAACCAGCTTTACGGCGGCGTTTTCGCGCTGAAGGACAGCGGCTATCCGGTGTTTCGCTTTGTGAAAGATGTGGTGGTGAATAACCGCGAAGTGCTGGAAGAGCAGCAACGCATGGAGGCTCTCTCCAGAATGAAAGACTCCTGGAATGTGCTGGCGGTCGCACCGAAATATCACACCTATGTGGTGGTGATAGGCGAGAGCGTGCGCCGCGACGCGGTAGGCGCCTTTGGCGGCCAGTGGGATAACAGCCCGTTTGCAAGCCACGTCAATGGCTACCTTTTTACCGATTACATCGCGGCCAGCGGGTCAACACAGAAATCACTGGGGCTGACGCTTAACCGCGTCGTCGATAATAAACCGCAATATCAGGATAACTTCGTCACGCTCGCTAACCGCGCCGGTTTTCAGACCTGGTGGTTCTCCAACCAGGGGCAGATTGGCGAATATGACACTGCCATCGCCAGCATCGCTAAGCGCGCCGATGAAGTGCATTTCTTAAAAAGCGGTGATTTCGAGGCGGATAAAAACACGCGCGATGAAGCGCTGCTGAAGATGACGGCTCAGGTGCTGGCAACGCAACGCCCGCAGCCCCAGCTTATCGTGCTGCACCTGATGGGCTCACACCCCCAGGCCTGCGACCGCACCCAGGGCAAATATGACGAGTTTGTGCAGTCGAAAGAGACCTCCTGCTATCTCTACAGCATTCGTCAGACCGACGACCTGCTAAGCAAGCTGTACCAGCAGTTGCAAAACAGCGGGCAGAGTTTCTCAATGGTTTACTTTTCCGATCACGGGCTTGCCATCAAAGAGCGCGGCAAGGCGGTGCAGTACCTGGCGCATGACGATAAATTTCAGCAGAATTTCCAGGTGCCGTTTATGGTGTTGTCGAGCGATGACAAAGCCCACCGCATTATTAAAGCGCGGCGTTCAGCCAATGATTTCCTGAGCTTTTTTGTTCAGTGGACGGGAATCAAAGTGAAAGAGATTGCGCCGAAATATAAATTTATTTCCGGGCAAAAGGCGGGGCCGGTGTTTGTCACTAACTTTAAACTTAACAAGGTGAGCTATGATCACCTCGGTACGGATCTGTTTGACGCGCGTACCCGTTAATACGGCAAATGCGATGCGCTGCATGATGCGCAGATAAAAAAAATCCGCCCGTGGGCGGATTTTTTCATCACCGAAGTGATTAGAAGCGGTAACCCACGCCTGCGATCCAGGTGCCGATGTCGGTGTTACGCACACGGCTCTGCTCGTAGGAGAAGTCCAGAGCTACGTCCTGAACCGGGTTGAACTGCAGACCTGCGCCATAGGAGAAGCCGTAGTCGCTGGTGTCTGCTTTATCAGTGCCGTTGGTAGCCTGTGCTTTATCGTAACCAACACCCACTACGCCGTAGATGCTTGCCCAGTCATTGATACGGTAAGCCGGACCCGCGGTGATGCCGTAGTACTGGTTTTTACCATATACGCCATCTTCAGTGCGGTCTTTTTCGGTGTAGGTGAAAGAACCGATCACGCCCAGCGGGTTGCTGTCGTCGAACTCATAACGGTATTTCAGGTTGAAACCGTTCATTTTGTTCATCACGCCCTGAGCGTCGCTCTGCGCGTAGCCACCGGTAACGGTAGCGGTGCCAGCAACAGCAGAACCTGCGGAAACGGCCAGAACACAAGCCAGTGCTGAAAGACATGCAATTTTTTTCATAACCACCTCAAATGTGCTTCAAGTAAGTCCTAAGATTTAAATATATCAAAACCCAGCAGGAAACTCTTTGTTGTTCGCGTTGTCTAATGCGCTCTTTCCTGTAACAGAACATTTCCGCCCGCGTCTATCCTGCTAAAAACACTGGATTTTACCAGGCGGGAATCATTATCGTCTCAGGTTACGCACGACTGCATCCGGATTATTCCTAAACGCGAATGCGCATTTTTTGCGCTGACAGAAGTATGATACCGGTTATTTCGGGTGCGTTTATCAATGATTGCTCAACCACCAGAGAGTTAAATACAGTAAGCTATCGCATTTACTTATCTTTAACTTTTACAGGTGCAGGATGCCAACGTTACCCCGTAAAACGCCTCTCTGGCTGCCCGTTATTGTGCTCATCGTTGCGATGGCGTCGATTCAGAGCGGCGCTTCGCTTGCCAAATCGCTGTTCCCGGTAGTGGGCGCGCCTGGCGTCACCGCGCTGCGTCTGGCGCTTGGCACGCTGATTCTGGCCGTGGTGTTTAAACCCTGGCGGCTGCGCTTTACCCGCAGCCAGCGCATGCCGCTGCTGATCTATGGCCTGGCGCTGGGTGCGATGAACTATCTCTTTTATCTGTCGATTCGTACTGTGCCGCTGGGTATCGCCGTCGCGCTGGAGTTTACCGGCCCGCTGGCGGTGGCGCTGTTTGGCTCGCGGCGTCCGGTGGATTTTCTGTGGGTAGCGCTTGCGGTGCTTGGGCTGTGGTTTCTGCTGCCGCTCGGTCAGGACGTCACGCATGTCGATCCGCTCGGTGCCGCCTGTGCGCTGGGCGCGGGCGTATGCTGGGCCATCTATATTATCGCCGGGCAGAAAGCGGGCGCGGAGCACGGCCCGGCGACTGTCGCCCTCGGGTCGCTTATTGCCGCTATCGTTTTCGTGCCCATCGGCGCGGCGGCGGCGGGCGAGGCGCTCTGGCACTGGTCAGTACTGCCCGCCGGCATTGGGATCGCCATTCTTTCTACCGCGCTCCCCTACTCGCTGGAGATGACGGCGCTGACGCGTCTGCCCACGCGTACATTCGGTACGCTAATGAGTATGGAGCCGGCGCTGGCAGCCTTTACCGGCATGATTTTTCTGGGTGAGACGCTGACACTGGTGCAATGGCTGGCGCTGCTGTCGATTATTATCGCTTCTGTCGGTTCGACGCTGACGCTCAGACGTGAAACGCAGATAAAAAGCCTCGACATTGATTAAAAAAAATAATTATTTCCCGGCACGGTTGATGCTGTGCCGGAATAACCTTTTATGACACTTTTAAGATATTTCCGCGTTGCGACTCATTCGCTTTTAAAATATCTATGCACGCGTTTCGTCATTAATCACGCCCTGATTTTAGCGCTATAAAAATACTTACAAAATTACACAACCATCTGTTCCTTAAGCAAAAATAAAGCAAACACACCCTTGCTATTTATTTGATAGGTACAGCCTCGCCAGCAAAACCAAAACACGGTGCTATACTTAATTCCGTAATTTCCTGGGACACAATCATCAAGAGGATATGAAATTATGGGTACCGCTAAACTGGTTAAAACAAAGGCTTCCGATCTGCTCTACACGCGTAACGATGTAGCTGACAGCGACAAAAAGGCCACCATCGAGCTGTTAAACCGCCAGGTGGTTAATTTCATTGACTTGTCGCTGATTACTAAACAGGCACACTGGAATATGCGCGGCGCTAACTTCATTGGCGTGCATGAAATGCTGGACGGCTTCCGTACCGCGCTGACTGGTCATATGGATACCATCGCTGAACGTGCTGTACAGCTGGGCGGCGTGGCGCTGGGCACCACACAGGTGATCAACAGCAAAACTCCGCTGAAAAGCTACCCGCTGGACATCCACAGCGTTCAGGATCACCTGAAAGAGCTGGCGGATCGTTACGCTATCGTCGCCAACGATGTGCGTAAAGCCATCAGCGAAGCGCAGGACGAAGACACGGCTGATATCTTTACCGCCGCGTCCCGCGACCTGGATAAATTCCTGTGGTTTATCGAATCGAACATCGAATAATTCGATAACCGACCAGACGCTTTACTTATCACGCCCCCTCCCTTGCGGAGGGGGTTTTGCACTATAAAGGGGCATGCTTTTGCCCTCTCCCACCGCAAACGTTATCTATTTGTAATAATCCCCTCACACAATCGTTAACCAGAGATTGTTTTATCACCGCTTTTCAGGCTAAAAAGGCTATCCACTCGATGGCTCGCCCTGACGCACTATTTTGGTGCGCCATTGTGGTGCATGACTGCTGAAAAAGCGCGCAATTTGTGCAAAAGGACTTTTTTCTTGCCTTTCAAAACAGCGGCTTGTAAAACTGGCATGATTTTTTCATGCAGCGCTATGTTCTTATCGGGGATCGCCCCGCGGATAAATAAAGGAAATGCTATGAAGTCTGTTTTTAAAGTTTCCCTGGCAGCCCTGACTCTGGCCTTTGCGGTCTCTTCTCAGGCGGCGGATAAGCTGGTTGTAGCAACCGACACCGCGTTTGTTCCCTTCGAATTTAAACAAGGCGATAAGTATGTCGGCTTTGATGTCGACCTGTGGGCCGCTATCGCTAAAGAGCTTAAGCTCGACTACACCTTAAAACCGATGGATTTCAGCGGCATTATTCCGGCGCTGCAAACCAAGAACGTTGACCTGGCGCTGGCCGGCATCACCATTACCGACGAACGTAAAAAAGCGATCGACTTCTCCGACGGCTACTACAACAGCGGCCTGCTGGTGATGGTGAAAGCGAATAACAACGACGTGAAAAGCGTAAAAGATCTCGACGGTAAAGTGGTGGCCGTGAAGAGCGGCACCGGCTCGGTGGATTACGCGAAAGCGAACATCAAAACGAAAGATCTGCGTCAGTTCCCGAACATCGATAACGCGTACATGGAGCTTGGCACCAACCGTGCGGACGCCGTGCTGCACGACACGCCAAACATCCTTTACTTCATCAAAACCGCAGGCAACGGTCAGTTCAAAGCGGTAGGTGATTCTCTGGCGGGCCAGCAGTATGGCATCGCGTTCCCGAAAGGCAGCGACGAACTGCGCACCAAAGTCAACGGCGCGCTGAAAACCCTGAAAGAGAACGGCACCTATAACGAAATCTACAAAAAATGGTTCGGCACCGAGCCAAAATAATAATTCTTATTAAGCAGTTATCATCAGTCAGGGGCGGCCTTCGCCCCTGCTATTTTTGAACCACGGTAACACAGGAAATTATCATGCAGTTTGACTGGAGCGCCATCTGGCCTGCCATTCCCCTCTTGCTTGAAGGCGCCAAAATGACCTTGTGGATTTCGGTCCTCGGTCTGGTGGGCGGTCTGATAATCGGTCTGGTGGCCGGTTTCGCCCGCTCGTTTGGCGGCTGGATTGCGAATCATATCGCACTGGTCTTTATCGAAATCATCCGCGGCACCCCGATTGTGGTGCAGGTGATGTTTATCTACTTCGCCCTGCCGATGGCGTTTAACGACCTGCGTATCGACCCGTTCACCGCGGCAGTGGTCACTATCATGATCAACTCCGGCGCGTATATCGCGGAGATCACCCGCGGCGCGGTGCTTTCTATTCATAAAGGCTTTCGCGAAGCGGGCCTGGCGCTGGGGCTGTCGAAGCGCGAAACCATTCGTCACGTGATCCTGCCGCTGGCGCTGCGCCGTATGCTGCCGCCGCTTGGCAACCAGTGGATCATCAGCATCAAAGACACCTCGCTGTTTATCGTTATCGGCGTCGCCGAGCTGACCCGTCAGGGCCAGGAGATCATCGCGGGCAACTTCCGTGCGCTTGAGATCTGGAGCGCCGTTGCGGTGATTTACCTGATCATTACCCTCGTTCTGAGCTTTGTTCTGCGTCGTCTGGAAAGAAGGATGAAAATCCTGTGATTGAATTTAAAAATGTCTCCAAGCACTTTGGTCAAACCCAGGTGCTGCACAATATCGATTTAAAAATTAACCAGGGTGAAGTGGTGGTGATTATCGGGCCGTCCGGCTCCGGCAAATCCACGCTGCTGCGCTGCATTAACAAGCTCGAAGAGATTACCAGCGGCGATCTGATTGTCGATGGCCTGAAAGTCAACGACCCGAAAGTCGACGAGCGCCTGATTCGCCAGGAAGCGGGCATGGTGTTCCAGCAGTTCTACCTGTTCCCGCATCTGACGGCGCTGGAGAATGTGATGTTCGGGCCAATTCGCGTGCGCGGCGCCAGCAAAGCGGAAGCCGAGAAGCTGGCGAAAGAGCTGCTCGCGAAAGTGGGCCTTGCCGAGCGCGGTCACCATTATCCGTCCGAGCTCTCCGGCGGCCAGCAGCAGCGTGTGGCGATCGCCCGCGCGCTGGCAGTGAAGCCGAAGATGATGCTGTTTGATGAGCCGACCTCCGCGCTCGACCCGGAACTGCGCCACGAAGTGCTGAAAGTGATGCAGGATCTGGCTGAAGAAGGCATGACGATGGTGATCGTGACCCACGAAATCGGCTTTGCCGAGAAAGTGGCCTCGCGTCTGATCTTTATCGATAAAGGCCGCATCGCCGAGGACGGCAACCCGCAGGCGCTTATCGAGAACCCGCCAAGCCCGCGCCTGCAGGAGTTTTTGCAGCACGTGTCGTAAGGTTTTCATCATGACGAACCCTCTCCCCGGAGAGGGTTTTTTTATGGGTTTGCGGTGGGTATGGCGCTTTTAAGGCGGGTGCGCAAGCCTACCCGCCCTACCTTGCTGCATGTATGTTTTCGTAGGGTGGGTAAGCGCAGCGCACCCACCTTTATCGTCAGTCGCTGTATCCAACGGTTACATTAAACCCGCTGCGGAATACTCCTCTTTTCCGGGCTTCGCTTATCCGGGCACTATACTTACCTCTTTGTGTCACTTTCTCAGCCGGAGGAGAGCGTGCCGTGGATTTTGCTGCTGCTTGTCAGCCTGTTTAGCGTCTCAGCCAACGCCGTAAGCCTGCCCGCCGCGGTGGTCGGCGCGTCGACCACCCAGAAAAGCGAGGCGCTGCCCGCCGAGCCTGATGCCGATAAAAAGAAAGCCGCTTACGCGGCGCTCGCGGACGTGCTGGAAAACGAGGCTTCCCGCAAAGCGCTTATCGAACAGTTGCGCCAGGCGGCGGCGACGCCCGCCGATCAGCCGACGCCGGTCATCAAGCCGCCGGTGAATAATGAAGAAGATAAAACGGTACTGGAGAACGTCACCGAGGTCACCCGTCACTACGGCGGCGAATTTGCCGGACGCTTTGCGCAACTCCATCGCAATATCACTAATGCGCCGCATAAACCTTTCAACGAAAAAACGTTCTTCAACGCGCTGAGCCATTTCAGCCTGCTCGCGGTCTCGGTCTTCCTCTTTTATTTTGCAGTGCGCGCCTGCGCTATTCCGCTGTATCGCAAAATGGGCCAGTGGGGACGGCGTAAAAACATCCACCGGGCGAGCTGGGTTCAGCTGCCGCTGATGATTATTCTCGCGTTTCTTATCGACCTCGCGCTGCTGGCGCTGACGCTGTTCGTCGGCCAGCTCGCCATTGAGATGATGAACGCAGGCAGCCGCACTATCGCCCGCCAGCAAGGGCTGTTCCTCAACGCTTTCGCGCTTATTGAGTTCTTCAAAGCGATTTTGCGCCTGATGTTCTCCCCGCGTTTTCCGTCGCTGCGCCCGTTTGTCATCAGCGACGCCAGCGCGCGTTACTGGCACCTGCGCCTGAGCGGGCTGAGCAGTCTCATTGGCTACGGCCTGCTGGTGGCCGTGCCGATTATCTCAGCACAGGTTAACGTGCAGGTCGGCGCGCTGGCGAATGTCATCATCATGCTGACGATGACCGCCTGGGCGCTTTATCTTATCTTCCATAACAAGCGCGCCATCACCGCCGGGCTGACGCGCCTCGCGGACCGCTCGCTCGCCTTTTTTAGCCTGTTTATTCGCGCCTTCGCGCTCATCTGGCACTGGCTCGCCAGCGCCTATTTCATCGTGCTCTTTTTCTTTTCCCTCTTCGATCCGGGCAACAGCCTGAAAACGATGATGGGCGCGTCGCTGAAAACGCTGGCGATTGTGAGCGTCGCGGCGTTTATCTGCGGCGTATTCACCCGCTGGCTCAGCAAAACCATCACGCTCTCGCCGCCGGTGCAGCGCAACTATCCGGAGCTGCAAAAGCGCCTGAACGGCTGGCTGTCGGTTTCGCTGAAGCTCGCGCGCTTTCTTACCGTCTGCGTGGCGGTGATGCTGCTGCTGAACGCCTGGGGACTGTTTGATTTCTGGACGTGGCTCACCGTCGGCGCGGGCGAGAAAGCCGTCGATATTTTAATTCGCATCTCGCTGATTGTGTTCTTCTCCGCCGTCGGCTGGACGCTGCTGGCGAGCCTGATCGAGAGCCGCCTCGCCTCCGATATCCATGGCCGCCCGATGCCGAGCGCCCGCACCCGCACGCTGCTGACGCTGTTTCGCAACGCCCTCGCCGTAATTATCAGCACCATCACCATCATGATTGTGCTCTCGGAGATTGGCGTGAACATCGCCCCGCTGCTGGCGGGCGCAGGCGCGCTGGGCCTCGCCGTGTCGTTCGGCTCCCAGACGCTGGTGAAAGATATTATTACCGGCATCTTTATTCAGTTTGAAAATGGGATGAACACCGGCGATCTGGTGACGATCGGCCCGCTTACGGGAACGGTTGAGCGTATGTCGATCCGCTCGGTGGGCGTGCGCCAGGATACCGGCGCGTATCACATTATTCCGTGGTCATCGATCACCACTTTCGCGAATTTCGTGCGCGGTATCGGCTCGTTTGTGGCGAACTATGATGTCGACAGGTTTGAAGAGACCGAGAAAGCTAACCGCGCTCTGCGCGCCGCGGTGGATGAACTGATGGAGCAGGAAGATATCCGCATGCTGGTGATAGGCGAGCCAAACGTGGTAGGCATTGTGGGGCTGACCAATACGGCCTTTACGATCCGCGTGACCTTCACCACCCAGCCGCTCAAGCAGTGGACGGTGCGCTTCGCGCTCGACGGGATGGTGAAAAAACACTTCGATCTGGCAGGCATTCGCCCGCCGGTACAGACGGTGCAGGTGATGCAACCAATGCCCAATGCTGCGGCGGCGGCCGAAGCACAGGCCGCGGCAGGCGGCGCGCTGCCGCCTGCCAACCCGACCGTCTGATTACCGCAAGCGGTTTTGTGCCCAGCGTTCGCGCTGGGCCGTATCGAGAAAGCTCCAGGCGATAAAGCGGCTCTGCTTCTGCCCCTGCGCCATCTCCTTTTTAACCACTTTTACCGCGCCCGCCTGCTCCAGCGCGCGGTAGAGCAGCGGCAGGTTATCGCCTTTCGACACCAGCGTGGTAAACCACAGCACCTGACGGGCGAACAGCTTGCTCTCGGCGATCATCTGCGTGATAAACCCGACCTCGCCGCCCTCGCACCACAGCTCCTGCTGCTGGCCGCCGAAGTTAAGTCCCGAATTCGCCGCAAGCCCCAGGTTGCGGCGCTTGCGGGCGTTGCCCGCTTCTGCCGCGTCGGCGGAGTCATGGAACGGCGGGTTGCACAGCGTGGCGTCGTAACTCTCATTCTTGTGAATAATGCCGTTGAAAATCGCGCCGGGGGTTTTCTGGCGACGCAGGCGGATCGCGCGGTTGAGCCCCGGATTGGCGTCGATAATCGCGCTCGCGCTACGGATGGCCTCATCGCTGGTGTCGGTGCCGGTAAAACGCCAGCCATATTCATGCTGGCCGATCAACGGATAAATGCAGTTGGCACCAACGCCGATATCCAGCACACTCGCCTGCGCGGGCAGTGCGCCGCCATTGCCTTCGGCAAGCAGATCGGCGAGATGATGAATATAATCCGCGCGGCCCGGTACGGGCGGGCAGAGGAAACCGTCAGGAATGTCCCACTCCCGCACGCCGTAAAAGTGCGCCAGCAGCGCCTGATTAAGGGTTTTCACCGCCTGCGGATCGGCGAAATCAATTGTCGGCTCGCCTGCGGGCGACGGGCGGACAAAAGCGCCAAGCGCCGGACAGCTCTCTGTCAGCGCGTCGAAATCATAGCGGCTGTGGTGGCGGTTGCGTGGGTGCAGGCCCGGTTTGCGGTTCATCGGCTTCCTCCTGTGTGGGCGCGTACAATACCCGCTGACCCGCCCCTGGTAAATAAGCGCGGCAAAATTTAGCGGGGCGGCTATGATAGTTTTTTTGCCCAGGGAAATGCTATGAGCTACTACTACGAACCGGCACGCGGCCACGGTTTGCCGCACGATCCGCTGAATGCCATTATCGGCCCGCGCCCGATTGGCTGGATAGCCTCGCAGGACGCCGCAGGCCATCGCAACCTCGCGCCCTACAGCTTCTTCAACTGCTTTAACTATCGCCCGCCGATTATTGGCTTCTCCAGCAACGGCTGGAAAGACAGCGTGAAAAATATCGCCGAAACCAAAGAGTTCGTCTGGAATCTCGCGACGCGCGACCTGGCCGTGGCGATGAACGAAACCTCCGCCTCGCTGCCCCACGATGAAGATGAGTTCGTACGCGCGGGGCTGACCGCCGCGCCTTCGCGTCTGGTACGCGCCCCGCGCGTCGCTGAAAGCCCGGTGAACTTTGAGTGCCGCTTAAGCCAGTGCATTCAGCTCACTTCCGCGAGCGGCGAACCCATCGATACCTGGCTGGTGCTGGGCGAAGTGGTGGCGGTGCATATTGCCGACACGCTGCTTGAAGACGGCATCTACCAGACCTCCAAAGCGCAGCCGATCCTGCGCGCGGGCGGCCCGAGCGCCTATTACGGTATCGATGATGCCCAGCGCTTCGATCTGATTCGCCCTGACGCCCGTTAACCGCTGCCACGCCCGCCGCGGCGGGCATTCCCCGGCAGAATGCCCCCGTTTTTGCTATAATCACTACTGTGTTTAACCACAGAGGAGGTCTTATGGCTTCAGGTTGGGCAAATGATGGCGCGGTGCAGGATCAAATCGACAGCACCGTGGAAGATGCCGTGGCGCGCGCGCGACGCGACCTGCCACGCGGCGAAAGTCTTGCGTTTTGTGAGATGTGCGACGAGCCCATCCCCGAGGCGCGCCGCAAGGCGATTCCGGGCGTGCGTCTGTGCGTGAATTGTCAGCAAAAAGAGGATGAACACCGCCAGCGCTACTCCCTCTATAACCGCCGCGGCTCGAAAGACAGCCAGCTCCGCTAGGCCTTTCGGCGGTCCACATACACTCTTTTACCGTTTCGATGTGTCCATTTGTGCCCTCAAGCAGCGGGACGGTAAGAGCGTGTAAAGAAGCGTGGGAGAAGTGAGATATTTCCAACTCATTCAACTGGTTATATTACATTCAAATTTTTAGAATAAGCCTGTCAATTCTCTTCGGTTTTATATTCTGCTCATGAATGTGACAATCATCACATCAACGGAACAACCCGTTATTTACAGAATAAACTGCGAGAGAATCCCTATGAAAGCCATCAAATATGTTGTTGCTGCCCTGACCCTTTCCGCCTTTACCTTTGCGGCTGGCGCTGCTGAGCAGGTGAGTCCCGCTCAGGCGCAGAACCTGAACAAAATCGGCGTCGTATCCGCTCAGGGCGCACGCACGCTGGATGAACTGAACGATACGCTGGCGGCGAAGGCCGAAGCGGCGGGTGCGAAGGCCTACAGCATCACCTCTGCCCGTACCAACGATCTGGCGAGCGGCACCGCAGTTATCTACAACTGATTGCCACGCGCCGACTGACAGATACCTTCATTACCCTTAATTGACCCTTTGTTACCCTTTTTGCCCGCGGCGGATGCTGCGGGCTTTTTTTATCAAAAGGTCTGTGCGATACGCGCCAGCGCCGACGGGATATCCTGCGCCTCACCGCTTGCCACCAGCACGCACGCCATCTGCGTTTTTAACGATTCCGGCACCGGCTCAAGCCCGGATAAGCAGCGCTCGGTCCAGCGGGCGGTCACTTCGGGGTCTTTCGCCTCTGGCAGCGCTATGGGGCTGGTTGCCGCCTCACTCTGGCGCTCCAGCAGAATACGCATCGTCTGATTCTCAATCAGCGCTATCTGCGGGCAGCGCTGCGGGTTGGCATACACTTCGCCTTCCGTGCCGTGCATCAGCAGGCCGCGTCCGCCGATATCGATAAAAAACTGCCCCACTTTATTCACATACTCCGGGTGCGAGACGCTGGACAGACGCAGCGCGTCAGACTCGCCAAACGGCGTGGCGAGCTTCGCCAGCGTATGGGCGCTGTTGCGCACCCCAAGTCGCCAGCGCATCGCCAGCTGTTTTTCAAGCGGCGGGCAGAGCGCGCCAACCGGGATATAGACCGGGTCGCGCCCGTCCAGTTTCGCCTGCGCCTGGCCTGCATGCAGCGTCGGCGAAATGCCCATCAGCGTAAAAATCGTCTCTGTCAGCACGCGCGTCGGATCGTCGCTCACGCCATGTACAACAACCGGAAAGCCGAGACGGCTCAATAATAGCGCCAGCAGCGGCGTCAGGTTGGCCTGCTTACGCGCACCGTTATAGCTTGGGATAACCACAGGCAGCGGTTTTGCCACCGGCGGCGTCAGGCGCAGCGTATGTTGCTGCATCGCATCGTAAAAGCCGCGCATCTCCTGTTCGCCTTCGCCTTTAATGCGCAACGCAATGAGGATGGCACCCATCTCCAGATCCGGCACATCGCCATCCAGCATATGGTTGTAGAGCGCTCTGGCCGTTTCATGGTCCAGAGAGCGGGCGTGATTTTTGCCCCGGCCTATCTCTTTAACGATCGCACGATAATCCATCTTATCCTCCCGACAGGTGCTCTTAATCATAGCTCCGGTCAATCATACTCTGTGATGCGTTGCCGCGTGCTTACCGCCGACGACGCGCCGCCTTAGCGCACAATACAAGTTAAACGTCTGATATGACAAGCATCTGGCGCAATCATCGGGTCGTCAGACGCCTCTGCCGATAAGATAAATCCGCCCGAATTCAAATTGTATTTTTTTACTAAAAGAATCGTTAAGTGTTCATAACTGGAGCATTTACCTCACAGGAAGCATATTTTTCATCGAAATTATTCTCGTCTTAATTATTTAAGACTTTGTTCTCTCCTGATTCAGGATCCATGATGAAAAAGATATTGCTTATGACCACGATGGCCGCGCTGGCCTGCTCCTCCTCGCTCACATGGGCCGCCACAACCGGTGAAGGCCAGGTGAATTTTACCGGCGAAATCCTTGATGCCGCCTGTGAAGTCGTCAACAGCCAGAGCAGTCCGCTGGCCGTTGATTTGGGGAAAATCTCGAAAACTGCCTTTACCGGCATCGGCTCCACGACCAACATCACCAGTTTTGTCTTGCAGTTAAAAAACTGTCCGGAAACCGTGACCAAAGCCTCTATCAAATTCGGTGGCACCGCAGACACCGATAATGTCGATGTCCTGGCCCTGACGGGTGGCACGGGAGCCGCCAGTGGGGTGGGTATTCAACTGGTGGATGCCGACGGCACGCCGCTGAATCTCTATACCGCGTCGGCCGATTACGCGCTGGATACAGGAACCGCCACCAATAATCTGGAATTTGGTGCCCGTTATATTCAGACAGGCGCAACCGTTACAGCAGGGGTCGCCAATGGCTCCTCTACGTTTACAGTGACCTATAACTGATTCCCGATGGGCTATTTGCTACTTCTGTCGTGGCGAATAGCCCCTATTTAAAGAGACGATATTATTATGCGTAAATTACTCGTTATTTCAGCTTTACTCATGGCGACGACAGCGGCACAGGCAGGCGTCATTATTGGCGGGACCCGTGTTATTTATCCTGGCGATAAAAAAGAAGCGTCTGTTCCCGTGACCAATAATGACGATATCAACTATCTTATTCAGTCCTGGGTTGATACCGATGCGCCCGGCGCGGCTAAAGCACCATTTATGGTGACTCCGCCCCTTTTTCGTATTAATGCACATCAGGATAATACACTACGCGTGGTACGCACTGGTGGCGATTTGCCAAAAGATCGTGAATCGCTCTACTGGTTAAATATTAAATCCATTCCTTCCTCAGTTAAAAAAGCAGGCGTTAATGATTTACAAATCGCCGTCAGAACACGCATTAAATTACTGTATCGCCCGGCATTGGTCACCGGCAAACCTGACGATGTCGCAGGCATGCTGAAATGGCATACCGAAGGAAACATGCTGGTGGTTGAAAACCCAACGCCGTTTTATATGAATTTTAACAGCGTCAAGGTTAACGGAAAAGAAGTTGAAAAAGTCAACATCGCGGCCCCCAAAAGCGAAAGTCGCTTTCAGCTTGCGAATATGACAAATGTTCACGCTGTCTCCTGGACAATAATTAATGATTTCGGTGCCATTTCGAAAAGCTGGTCTCAAAACTTCTGAAAATAATCCACACCCGTTAATTTTATAATACGGTAATCATCATGTCCTTTAATAAATCCAGACGGCCAAATGTATTTCGCGCTCGTCACTTAGCGCTGGCAATAGCCTGTCTGTGTGCAGGCCTGCCGCTGGTGCAAGCGAGGGCAGATGATTATTTCAACCCGGCATTGCTGGATATTGATAATCCTTCGCAGGGTAAAACCGATTTAACGCTTTATGAAAAAGGTCCAGGTGCGGCGCCGGGTAAATACCGTGTCGATGTTTATATTAATAATGAACGCATCGATACCCGTGAGATAGAATTTACGCTTAAAACCGCGTCCGATGGTAGCAGCACGCTGCAACCCTGCTTCACTCTCGAAGATTTGAAAAGCCTGGGAGTGAAGACTGACGAGTTTGATGCGTTAGATGCAGATGCGAAATGCGTTGACCTTTCGGCCATCCCCTCTGCCAGCGCGCGTTTTGATGTCGGCCGCCAGCAACTCCAGCTTAGCATTGCGCAAAGCGCGCTGGGCCAGGTGCCGCAGGGGTATATACCGCCTGAGGAATTTAACGAAGGCATTAACGCGCTGTTGTTTAACTACAGCGTGAACGGCTCGCGCCAGAAAGCGCTGACGCCGGATGCGCAGGACAGCCGCAATCTTTACGCCAACCTGCGTCCGGGCATTAATCTCGGCCCCTGGCGGCTGCGCAACTACTCTACCTGGAGCCGCAACGAAGACCACTCGGGCGCTCAGGAGAAGTTCTCCAGCGTCTATACCTACGCAGAGCGCGACATTGTTGCTCTGAAAAGCGAGCTGACCCTGGGCCAGAGCAGCTCACCCGCGGATGTCTTCGACAGCATTCCTTTTACCGGTGCGCAGCTTGCCTCTGACGACGACATGCTGCCTGACAGCCTGCGCGGTTACGCCCCAGTGGTACATGGCATCGCACGCAGTAACGCCCAGGTGATTATTCGCCAGAACGGGTATCTCATCTCCCAGACTAACGTCGCGCCTGGCGCATTTGAAATTAACGATCTCTACCCGAGCGGTAGCAGTGGGGATCTCAACGTAACGGTGAAAGAGAGCGACGGCAGCGAACAGCATTTTGTCGTGCCTTATGCTTCTGTTCCGGTTCTGCAACGCGAAGGACGGCTGAAATATAGCCTTACCGGCGGGCGCTACCGTTCGTATGACGAAAGCGTTTTACCCACTGCGTTTATGCAAGGCACGGCCGTTTATGGCCTGCCACACGGGTTTACGCTTTACGGCGGCATTCAGGCAAGCCAGCCCTACCATTCGCTGGCGCTGGGCGTCGGAGAAAACGTGGGGGATTTTGGCGCGTTCTCGCTGGATGTCACTGAAGCGAAAGCCACATTATCGTCAGGTGAGACACAGAAAGGCCGTTCGTGGCGTGCCCGCTACAGCAAGGATATCGCGCTGACGGGCGCCACGCTCTCAGTGGCGGGTTACCGCTTTAGCAGCGAGAACTATTACGCCATGCAGGATGTTTTTGACACGATGCGCCGCGATAACCAGTGGGCAGACACGCTGCATCGCCGTAGCCGCGAAGAGCTGACGCTTGAGCAGCCGCTGGGCGACGCGCTGGGTTCGCTGAACGCCAGCCTGATTCAGGAAAATTACTGGAACAGCAGCAAAACGATGTCTTCACTCAGCGTCGGTTACAACAATAGCTGGCACGATATCAGTTACGGGCTTAATTACAGCCTGAACCGTAATACCAGTGAAAATGGCTACGGCGAACCGGAGCATGAAAAGGACAGCGTCTTTTCTCTCACCCTCTCCATTCCGCTTGAACGCTGGTTGCCCAATACCTGGGCAAGCTACAACCAAAGCCACAGCAAGCAGGGCACCACGCAGAACATCGGCCTTAACGGAACGGCGCTTTCGGATAACAACCTCAACTGGAATATCCAGCAGAGCCATGACAGTCAAGGCCAGACGCGTAACACCTCACTTAATGCCGATTACAAAGGCGCTTACGGCGAACTGAGCGCGGGTTACGGCCAGGATGTCAGCCAGCGGCAAATCCATTACGGCATTCAGGGCGGGCTTATCGCCCACGCTAACGGCATCACACTTGGCCAGCCGATGGGTGAAACGGTGGCGCTGGTCGAAGCGCCGGGCGCAAATGATACCGCTATTCATAACCAGACCGGCGTCAGAACCGATGGTCGTGGATACACCATTTTACCGTTTATCAGTCCCTACCGGCGCAATACCGTCGCGCTGGATACCGAAACGCTGCCCGCCGACGCTGATGTGACGCAGGCGGTACAGACCGTAACGCCCACGCGCGGCGCGGTAGTACGGGCCCGTTTCGATACCCGAACCGGCGCGCGCGTACTGATGACGCTGCATCTGGCTGATGGTCGCCCGGTGCCGTTTGGCGCGACCGCAACCGCGGATGATACCGCAGAAGGATTTATCGTCGGCGAAGATGGCCAGGTTTATCTGACCGGTCTTCAGCCGAAAGGCACGCTGCAGGTGAGCTGGGGCGCTAACGCCAGCCAGCGCTGCACCGCCGCATGGCGTCTCCCCACCGGGAATGGCGACAGCCAGTTTATTAACCTCTCCGCGCAATGCCTTTAACGCGCGTTACCAGGACATTTGTTATGCGATTCATCAAATTATTAAGCGCGCTGCTGGTACTTGCCGGTAGCCTGTTCTTTATGCCCCATGCGAAGGCGTCCTGTACGGCACCCATGATGCCGTATACGGTTTCAGTCGCGTATGTCGCCGTTTCCAGTACGTTACCGGTCGGCGCAACCATACCAGGCACTGACGAGCTCGTGAGTATTCACGGGTCCTGCAACGGCTATTCAGGCCAGCCGATCATCGCCTGCTACTATGGCAGCGGCAACGAAGTGTCCGGAATGCCGGGCGTTTACGAAACAGGCGTGGAAGGCATCGGCATTTCGCTGATGAATGATAAAGGCCAGCGCATCATCGGCGGCGGGGTCGGTTGCGACACGCGTAATACACCGCTGGGCTATGTCTCCAGCGATGGCAACAATACGTTCGACTTCACCGTGACGCTTGCGCTCGTCAAAACGTCGACAACGATCTATAGCGGTTCGCTTGAACAGGCGCAAACGGTGTTCGGCGTAGGGGTTTACAACCAGACCGGGATTGGCGCACCCAATACCATCGCTTACGCAGGCGACATAACCTATAAAACCGTCACCTGTTCCGTCGATCGTAACAATCTCAGCGTCACTCTCGGCAACGTGCCGGCCAGCGTGTTTACAGGCGTGGGCAGCAGCTCGGGCTGGAGCAGCTTTGAGGTCAACGCCACCTGCAACGATCCGGTACAAGTCGGAGTGAAAGTCTCCAGCGCCAATGGCTACGCATCCACCGAGCCATCCGTGATTAATCTCACTTCCGAACCCGGCGTCGCCAGCGGCATAGGCGTTCAGATGACGCTTTTTGGGCAAAACATCGATTTTGACCATTACACCTTTGTTGCCTCATTGAGGCCGAACTCAACGCTCAATATCCCGTTTGCTGTTCAGTACTATCAAACTGCCGACACCGTGACGCCGGGCGTTGCAAACGCCGTCGCGACCATTACCGTGTCTTACCGGTAGGAGCCCCGTGATGAAAAAGTTACTGCTGCTGATAATGTTTGCGCTTGGCGCACACCGGGCACTGGCCGACGATATCAACCTGCAGGTTAACGGGGCGATTATTGCCAGTGCCTGCGATGTGGAAAGTGCCAGCAAAAACAAAACGGTCGATATGGGGATCGCGATTGCTGACGCGTTTTCACAACCCTCTACTTATGGCCCCTGGGTACCGTTTGAACTAAGCGTGATGAACTGCCCCGTGGCCACCACGGCCGTTGATGCGACATTTTCCGGCGAACTGGATCCGACTAACAGTACGGCTTACAGGAGCACCGGAACCGGCAAAGGGCTGGCATTACAACTGGTTGACGGTAAAAACAATATGTACATGTTACCCGGTGGCGATAAATACACCGAAACAGTGGACGAGGCCACGCACAGCGCCACGTTTCAGCTGCGCGCACGCTATGTCCGTACCACAGAGCCGCTGGTACCCGGCACGTTTGAAAGCGCCGTACAGGTGACGTTTACTTACCGGTAAGCGTTGCGTCGCCGGGCGGGCGCGCCCTTGCGGCCCGTTGCCGGACGTTTTGCAGGCGCCTTTTTGATTAACGCCTCTGGCGCTTCGGGCTGTTCAATTGCAAACACCGGCAGCGCGTCCAGCAGCCGCTTGCCGTAGGATTTAGTGAGCAGGCGGCGGTCATAAATCACCACTTCGCCCCAGCAGCTATGGCTGCGGATAAGCCGCCCCACCTGCTGAATGAGGTTAAACGACGCCGCGGGCAGGCTTTGCACTTCAAACGGATAGCGGTTGAGGCTTTTCAGCCATTCGCCCTCTGTGACCACCACCGGGCTGTCCACCGGCGGAAAGGCGATTTTGTGAATGTGAACCTGGCTTAGCAGCTCGCCTTTGAGATCAAGCCCCTCGGCAAACGACTGCAACCCCACCAGCACGCTCGCCTCGCCCTGCTCGATTTTTTTGCGGTGTAGCTCGACAAGCCGGTAGCGCGGCTGATCGCCCTGCACCAGCAGGCCGAGGCGCAGATCCGGCACAAAGGACAAAAAGGTCTGCATCGCGCGGTTACTGGCGAACAGCACCAGCATCCCTTTGTGCTCGCCCTTTTTATATTCCGCGCGGAAATAGGCCGCCATCTCGGCGAGGTGCGCCTCTTCATGCTCCATCAGCGGCTCATGGCGCAGGCGCGGGATCACAAGTTTGCCCTGCTCAATATGATTAAACGGCGAATCGAGCGTCACGAAGCGGTCGCCTGCTTTATCGCGCAGGCCGCTCATCTCCTGCAGCCGCGCGAAGCTGTTCAGCGAACGCAGCGTGGCGGAGGTCACCACCACGTGCGGCACCTGCCGCCAGATGAGTTTTTCCAGTTGATCGCTGACGCGAATGCCCACGCAGTGGAAGAAAATATGCGGCTGCCCTTCGCGGGTTTCGCGCGTCACCCATTTCGAGACCGGCGCGCCAGAGGCATGCGCCAGCGAGGCGAGCCGCCAGAGCTTGCTTTGCGCTTCAAAGTGGCCGAGCGCGCGGTTCATCTGCAACAGCACCCGGTGCAGGCGCACAATGTCGTGGCTGCCGGTTTTTTCGCTGAGATCGTTTAAGAAGAGTTCCGCCAGCCCGCGCAGGTTTTCGGTGAGCTTCGCCAGCCGCTCGCAGATTTCCATCACCTCCTGCGGCAGTTCGCCCATTGGGAAGCGAAACTCGCTCTCCTCGCCCGGCGGCAGCAGCAGCCCGACGATACGGTTCATGCTGGCGACCAGCTCGTAGACTTCTTCGCAGTGATTGTTAAGCCGCTCCGGCGTGGAGAGCGGCGGCACGGTTTTTGGCCGGAACTGCTCAAGGCAGGTGGCGACAAGCTTACAAAAGAGATCGAGCTGCAACCGCGTCCAGGGCGCGCTGATGTCGGCGCTCATCTCCAGCGCGTCGCGGGCGACGTCCGGCAGATGGTGGCCTTCATCAAGCACCAGCAGCAGATGTTTTGGCTCCGGCAGAACGGATTCGCTCTCCAGCGCCGCCATCACCAGCGCATGGTTGGCGACCACCACTTCCGCCTCCTGAATCTCACGGCGCGCCACAAAGAACGGGCATTCGCGGTAGTAATGGCAGTTGCGGTTCAGGCAGCTCGCTTTATCGGTGCTGAGCCGCGACCAGAGGTTATCGTCAATCGCCTGATCGGTGTGATCGCGAAGGCCGTCCCACTTGTAGCTGTCGAGATCGGCTTTGAGCTTCGCGCAGCGCTGCTGCTCCTCTTTGCTGTTGGGCGTCAGCTCATCATCAAGAAACGCCAGCAGATCGCCCTGCGAGGCGCTGTCGGTGGAGAGCGCCGCGAGGTTGCGCGGGCAGACATAACGCCCGCGCCCGAAGGCGGCGGTGAAGCGCAGTTCAGGGATGATTTTGCGCAGCAACGGCAGATCTTTACTGAAAATCTGATCCTGCAACGCCACGTTGGCGGTGCTCACCACCAGCGTTTTTTGCTCTTCGCGGGCGATGGCGATACCGGGGATCAGATACGAGAGCGTTTTGCCAACGCCGGTCGGCGCCTCGATAGCCAGATGCCGCCCTTCATCGCCGCCGAGGGTTTTCGCCACTTCCGCAATCATCTGCCGCTGCGGGGCGCGGGGAATGAAGTCCGGAATTTGCTGCTGAAGCGCCTTATACCAGGCGGCGATTTGCGATTTCTGCGCGGCGGTTAATGCCATCTGAAGCCCTGAAATACTGTATAAACAGCCACTATTGTGGCACTTTTCCACCGCCAGCTGAACCTTTTTTTACCCGCGCGGCAGGAGCCGATTCGCAAGACAGATCACAAATTATCGTCACGCTAATCATAAATCGCGGGTCATTCATTGACCGAATACCAGGCGGGTGTTAGGTTTTTTAACATTGCATTGTGCTTGTTACCGTTCGGCGGGCAAAACCTGAATGCAGCCCCGGGAAATTCCCTGGCGTCTGTATTTATGTTTTGCCCGTTTTTGCTTTCAGGAGTCGGCGATGATCATTAAGCAAATCCTTAATAATAATGTCGTCAGCGCCGTCGACGAACGCGGCCAGGAAGTGATTGTCACCGGCCGTGGGCTCGGTTTTAACGCCCGCGTGGGCGAAACGGTCAATAGTAGTCACATTGAGAAAACGTTTCGTCTGCATGACGATACCGTCTCGGCGCGCTTTAAAGTTTTGCTGGATGAAATACCGGTAGAAATCGTTCAGCTCACTGATGATATTGTCGCACTGGCGCGCCAGACGCCCGGCATCAAATTAAGCGAAGGCATTTATGTCACGCTCGCCGATCATCTTTTTTACGCCATTGAGCGCCGCCAGAAAGGCATTGAAATCGCCAACCCGTTACAGTGGGAAGTGCGACATTTTTATCAGGAAGAATACGCCATCGGGCGTCAGGCGCTGGCGCTGATTGCCGCGCGCACCGGCGTGCTGATGCCGGACAGCGAGGCGTGCAGCATCGCGCTGCATATTGTGAACGCCGGGCTTAACGATCCGAAAGGCAAAATCAACGACATTACCCGGCTGATTTATCAGATCCAGAATATTGTAAAATACTGGTTCGCCGTCGGCCCCGATGAACAGTCGCTTAATTACCAGCGCTTTATTACCCACGTGAAATTTTTCGCTCAGCGGGTAATAGAGGGCCAGCGGCTGGAAAACGACGACAGCGAATTATTCGCGATGGTACAGCAGCGGTATAAAAATACCGTGGCGTGCGTGGAAGCCATTAGCGAATTTGTGGAAAAGAATTATCGCCACGCGATGACGCATTCGGAAAAACTCTATTTAACGGTGCATATCGATAATGTCGTACACCGTTTAGCGCATTCCCTTTAGGCTTGTTACTGTTCATTCAGGCAAACCCCAGAGGCAGCAACGTGCCGGTCATCATACCGGCGACTGTTTAATGAAACCGCAGGGTTTCATTCTGGAGAGGAATAGCCATGAACTACCCGCATACCGCCCGCCAGATAATTACCCTTCTCGGCGGCGAGGCGAATATTCTTTCGCTCTATCACTGTATTACCCGCCTGCGTTTTTCGCTGGTCTCGCTTGAAAAGGTCGACCGCACGGCGCTTGAACATCTCGACGGCGTCATGGGCGTCAATCTTTCAGGCGATCAGTTCCAGGTGATTATCGGCAGCGAGGTCGCGCCGCTCTGCCAGGCCATTCTCGCGCAGTTACCGGGGCTTGAGGCTAAAAAAGCAGCCGCGCCGCCAAAGCGCCGCAACCCGGTTTCCGTGGTGCTGGAAGGATTAGCGGGGATCTTCTCGCCGATTATTCCGGCCATCGCCGGCGCGGGGATTCTCAAGGGTGTGCTGTCGCTCTGCCTCGCGCTCGGCTGGGTGCAGGCCAGCAACCAGACGTATCAAATGTTGATGGCGATAAGCGACGGCGTTTTTTTCTTTATGCCACTGGTGCTCGCCTTCAGCGCCGGGAATAAATTCGGTGCCAACCCTTATGTGGCGGTGGCGCTCGCCGCCACGCTGTTTCACCCGACGCTCACCACGCTGCTGAAATCCGGCGCGCCGGTGGCGTTTCTCGGCCTGCCGGTCTCCAGCGTCTCTTACGCCTCGTCGGTGATTCCCATTCTGCTGGCGGTGCTGCTGCTCAGTTATGTCGAGCGGTTTATCGACCGCCTGATGCCCGCCGTGCTGAAAACGATGTTTGTGCCGCTGCTAAGCCTGGTGATTGTCGCGCCGGTTACCCTTATCGCCATTGGCCCGGCCGGTATTCTGCTTGGCAATGCGCTCTCCGGCGGCATCATCTGGCTGGTGGCGAACATGGGCTGGCTGGCGGGGGTTATCGTGGGCGGCACGCTGTCGCTGATGATTATTACCGGTATGCACTACGTGCTGGTGCCGATTGTTATCAACAATATCAGCAAGCTCGGCTACGACCCGTTCAAAATCCTCTTTTATGTCGCCAATATGGGCCAGGCGGGCGCGGCGTTCGGTGTCTTCCTGCGCGCCCGCAATAAGAAAATCAAAACGCTGGCGCTCTCCACGAGCTTCAGCGCCGCGATGGGCATCACCGAGCCTGCGATGTATGGCATTAACATTCGCTTTAAGCGCCCCTTCGCCGCGGCGCTCATCGGCGGTGCCTGCGGCGGCGCGTTTGCGATGGCGCTCGGCGTAAAAACGTACGCCTTCGCCTTAAGCGGCATTCCGGGTATTCCGGCGCTGGTCGGCCCCACGTTCCTGTGGGCGCTGGCGAGCCTGGCGATTGCCTTTTGTGCGGCGGCGGTCATCACCGTAATGCTGGGCTTTGAGGAACCCGCCGAAGCGCCGGCAGAGCCGGAGGTGGTGGCAGGCTTAAGCCCCGTGGCGCTCGCCCGCGAGGAGCAACTCTTCGCGCCGGTGAGTGGCCGTCTCACGCCCCTTTCTTCCCTCAGCGATCCGGTTTTCGCCGATGAAATCTTCGGTAAAGGCATCGCCATCGTGCCCGAGAGCGGCGAGCTGCTCTCGCCGGTGAACGGGCGCATCGAAGCGATTTTCGACAGCAACCATGCGCTGACGCTCAGAAGCGATTGCGGCGCTGAGGTTTTAATTCATATCGGCATCGACACCGTGAAACTCGGCGGCCAGCACTTTACCCGCCACGTGGAGAACGGGGCGTTCGTCGAGGCCGGACAGCCGTTGATTAGCTTTGATCTGGCGGCGCTCAACGCGCTCCACATCGATCCGAGCGTCATTGTTATCGTCACCAATACCGACTGCTACGGCGAGATAAGCCCGTTAAAACAGGGCGACGTGGCACCCCGTGAAGCCTTTCTGAAACTGACCGCCGCGGCGGCTTAAGGGAGAACAGCATGGCCTTTTCCAGAGCATTTCCTGAGGATTTTTTGTGGGGCGGCGCGACCGCCGCTAACCAGCTTGAAGGCGCGTGGAACGTCGACGGCAAGGGGCTGTCGGTCTCTGATGTCTACACCTTTGACGTCAGCACGCCCAAAGAACGCTGGCTCGATCAGTGGCTTGGCATGACCCACCGCCAGGTGGCGGAGGCGCAGGATCCGAACAGCACGAAATATTACCCGAAGCGCAAGGGCAACGATTTCTATCACCGCTACGAAGAAGATATCGCGCTGTTTGCCGAAATGGGCTTTAAATGCTTTCGCATGTCTGTCGCCTGGACGCGCATCTTCCCGCGTGGCGATGAGACCGAACCGAACGAGGCGGGCCTCGCCTTTTACGACCGCGTTTTCGACACGCTAAGAAAGCACAATATCGAGCCGATCGTGTCACTTTCGCACTACGAAATGCCGCTCGCGCTGGTGACTGATTACGGCGGCTGGCCCAACCGCCAGCTGGTGGATTTTTATGTGCGCTTCGCCACCACCGTCTTCACCCGCTACCGCAAAAAGGTCAAATACTGGATGACCTTCAACGAGATCAACTGCGTGAAGCACCACCCGTACGTCAGCGTCGGCGTGATTGAAGAAGATCACCCGCATCTGGAGCAGGCGAAATACCAGGGCGCACACCACCAGTTTGTGGCGAGCGCGCTCGCGACCAAAGCGTGTCACGAGATAATCCCCGGCTCGCAGGTGGGCTGCATGATAAGCTACCAGATGCTCTACCCGCACACCTGTCACCCGGACGATTTGCAGGCGTGCGAAGAGGAGCAGCGCGTCTCGCTGTTCTTCAGCGATGTGCAGGCGCGCGGCTACTACCCGGCCTGGACCGAACGCATGTTCGCGGAAAAAAACGTCCGGCTGGAAAAAGCGGTGGGCGACGACGAGATCCTGCGCCTTTATCCGGTCGATTACGTCTCGTTCAGCTATTACATGTCGAGCACCGTCAGCGCGCACCCGGAGCAGCTTGAAGGCGTGACCGGCAATCTCATCACCGGCGGCATCCGCAACCCGTATCTGGCGCAGAGCGACTGGGGCTGGCAGATAGACCCTCAAGGGCTGCGCCTGGCGCTCAACCAGCTTTACGACCGCTACCAGAAGCCGCTGTTTATCGCCGAAAACGGCCTCGGCGCGATAGATGCGCCCGCCTCCGACGGCACCATCAACGACGACTACCGTATTGAGTATCTGCGCCAGCATATCGGGCAGATGCAGGAGGCGATTGCCGACGGCGTGAAGCTCTTTGGTTACACCTGGTGGGGGCCGATTGACGTGGTGAGCGCCGGTACCGCGCAGATCTCCAAACGCTACGGTTTTATCTACGTCGATCAGGACGACATGGGCAACGGCACCCAGGCGCGCTCGCGCAAGAAAAGCTTCTACTGGTACAAAAAAGTCATCGCCTCGAACGGCGCGGATCTCAGCGATTAAGGAGCAGACATGGCGATTTTCCCGGATAACTTTTTATGGGGCGGCGCGATTGCCGCCAATCAGGCCGAAGGCGCGTGGAATGCGGATGGCAAAGGACCGTCTATCGCCGACGTGGTGCGTGGCGGCATCGCCTCAGGCAAACATGACGCGACGATTGACCCGGCCCTTTATTACGCGAGCCACGAGGCCATCGATTTTTATCATCGCTACAAAGAGGATGTGGCGCTGTTCGCCGAAATGGGTTTCAAATGTTTTCGCACGTCGATTGCCTGGTCGCGTATCTTCCCGCGCGGCGATGAGCCAACGCCGAACGAGGCGGGCCTCGCCTTTTACGACGCCCTGTTCGACGAACTGCTGAAATATGGCATTGAGCCGGTGATTACGCTTTCCCACTACGAAACGCCGCTGGCGCTGTTTGAGGAATACGGCGGCTGGCAGAACCGCGCGCTTATCGATTTCTTCACCAGCTACTGCGAGACGGTGTTTCGCCGCTATCAGCATAAGGTCAAATACTGGATGACCTTTAACGAGCTGAACAACATGAACCGGATGCCGTTCGCCACCGGCGCGGTAGAGGCAGGCGCATCGCCGCAGGCGATTTACCAGGCCAATCATCACCAGTTTGTCGCCAACGCCCTCGCCAATAAGCTGTGCCATGAGATTATCCCGCAGGCGAAAATCGGCTGCATGTTGTCGTTAAGCACGGTCTACCCGGCCACCTGCAATCCGGATGACGTGTTCGCCACGTATCAGTTGCGCCGCCGTTCGCTGTTTTACGCCGACGTGATGATGCGCGGGCATTATCCGGCCTACGCAACGCGGCTGTTTCGCGATAACGATATTCAGCTGGATATTCACCCCGGCGATACCGAACTGCTGGCGCAATATCCTTCGGATTATCTCGGCTTTAGCTATTACCGCAGCGTGCTGCATAAAGCGGGCGCAAAGCTTCGCGTGGACACCGGCGGCGCGATGGGCGAGGACAATCCGTACCTTGAGAAAACCGCCTGGGGCTGGCCTATCGATCCGGTCGGGCTGCGGCTGGTGTGTAACGAGCTGGCCGACCGCTACGAGAAACCGCTGTTTATCGTGGAAAACGGCTACGGCGGTGAGGATATCGCCGATGAAAATGGCGAGTTTAACGACGAGGCGCGCATTCAGTATGGCCGCCAGCATATTCAGGAGATGGCCGAAGCCGTGGCGGACGGCTGCGACATCATGGGATACACCTGGTGGGGGCCGATTGATATCGTCAGCGCCGGCACCGGCGAGATGAAAAAGCGCTACGGGTTTATTTATGTCGATAAAGACAACGAGGGCAACGGCACCCTCGCGCGGCGCAGGAAGCGCAGCTTCGCGTGGTATCAGCAGGTAATCGCAAGCAACGGCGAGCGGCTTTAGGGGGCAGGGTTTTCGTAGGGCGGGTAAGCGCAGCGCACCCGCCGTCGCGCAGCACGTGACCGGTTTTTGTAGGGCGGGTAAGCGAAGCGCGCCCGCCGCCAGCGGTGTCATAAATGAAAGGCGTTATCTGCGCTACACAGGGGAACCGCTGGGGCCTCGAATATGCACGCCCGGCTACCTGTTCCGTTCGCCACAACGCTGATTCCCTCTGTCACGTTTTTTCACGCGAACGTGTTAAGGGGGCTCGCCGCCGCCCCTTAACAATCCCGGCTCGCGGCCAAAGGGCAGCCGTAAGGGAAAACCCTCGGCACCGGCGGTGGCTTTTCATTTCCCTGAGGTGGGTGCGCTACGCTTACCCACCCTACGCATGAGATTAACCGCCCGGTTCCGCTGCTTAACCATAAAAAAGGGTGCGCTTGCGCACACCCTTTTTACTCACCGGCCTTGTCAGGCGCTGCGAACACACCCGTGGATTATTCCCCGGCCGCTTTACGCGGCGCGCGACGGGTGCGCGGTTTGTTGCCTGCCGGGCGGTTGCCCTCGCCTGCCGGGCGACGTGAACGTTCACCCGACGGACGATTGCCTTCGCCATCCTGACGACGACCGCGCTCACCGGCCGGACGGCTGCGTTCGCCCGATGAACGGTTACCTTCGCTGTTCTGACGACGCGGCTGGCCCTGACCACGACCGCCGCCGCGGCCCTGGCGACCGTTCACGATAGGCTCCGCCGGGATAGACGGATCCGGCTCGTAGCCCGGAATAGCCATGCGCGGGATCTCGCGCTTCAGCAGGCGTTCAATATCGCGCAGCAGCTTATGCTCATCAACGCACACCAGCGACAGCGCTTCGCCGGTCGCGGCGGCACGCCCGGTACGGCCGATACGGTGAACGTAATCTTCCGGCACGTTCGGCAGCTCATAGTTCACCACGTGCGGCAGCTCTTCGATATCCAGACCGCGCGCAGCGATGTCTGTTGCCACCAGCACGCGAATACCGCCAGTTTTGAAATCCGCCAGCGCGCGGGTACGGGCGCCCTGGCTCTTGTTACCGTGGATAGCCGCGGCGGTAATACCGTCTTTATTCAGCTGTTCCGCCAGATGGTTAGCACCGTGTTTGGTGCGCGTAAACACCAGCACCTGCTGCCAGTTGCCGTCGCCAATCAGATAAGAAAGCAGCTCCCGCTTGCGTTTTTTATCCACGAAATGCACATGCTGCGTCACCTGTTCAGAGGCGGTGTTGCGGCGCGCCACTTCCACTTCTTCCGGGTTATGCAGCAGTTTTTCCGCCAGCGATTTAATGTCGTCGGAGAAGGTCGCGGAGAACAGCAGGTTCTGACGCTTCGGCGGCAGTTTCGCCAGCACGCGGCGGATATCGTGAATAAAGCCCATGTCCAGCATACGGTCGGCTTCATCCAGCACCAGCACTTCCACCTGATCGAGCTTCACCGCGTTCTGATGTTCGAGATCGAGCAGACGACCCGGCGTTGCGATAAGCACGTCCACGCCGCCGCGCAGTTTCATCATCTGCGGGTTGATGCTCACGCCGCCAAACACGACCAGCGAGCGGATGTCGAGATATTTGCTGTATTCGCGCACGTTCTCGCCCACCTGGGCTGCGAGTTCACGCGTCGGGGTCAGGATCAGCGCGCGCACCGGGCGACGGCCTTTCGGGTGCGGCTGGTTCGCCGTCAGGCGTTGCAGCAGCGGCAGCGTAAAGCCTGCGGTTTTGCCGGTGCCGGTCTGGGCGCTGGCCATCAAATCTTTGCCTGAAAGCACCACCGGAATGGCCTGGCGCTGGATCGGAGTCGGTTCGTTGTAACCCTGCTCGGCAATGGCGCGCAGGATCTCAGGGCTTAAGCCCAGTGAATCAAAAGACATAGTTATTCCTGACTCGTCCCGACCGCAAAGGGTGTAGTTTCAGGGAGTCTAATGGCCGTCTGGCCGGAGAAGGGACATAAACCACAATGTCGCAGAGGAACGGAGTGTAACAGTTTTTGTGAACTACCGCATAAATTCTCGCGTGTACCTGTGCATCGCGGCTTTTTTCATCTCGACAAGGGTATTTTTTAGTCATAAAGTTAATCAATCGATTGATTAACTTTTATGGATCTCATCGATATGTCGCTCTCCGTCACGCCGCCCACTTCGCGCGGCGAACAGGCCAAAGAGAAGCTCATCAGCGCCGCGATTAACCAGTTCGGCGAGTACGGCCTGCACGCCACCACGCGGGATATCGCCGCCGCCGCCGGGCAGAATATCGCCGCCATTCCTTACTACTTTGGCTCAAAAGAAGATCTCTACATGGCCTCGGCGCAGTGGATAGCCGATTTCATCCGCACCCATTTTCAGCCCCACGCCGATGCCGCCGAAACGCTGCTTCGCGAGCCCAAGCCGTCTCCCGCCGCGATGCGCGCGCTGATTGACGACGCCTGCCGCCAGATGATCCAGTTGATGACTGCCGACGAGACGCTGAGCGTGAGCAAATTTATCTCCCGCGAGCAGCTCTCCCCGTCGCCCGCGTATCAGCTGATTCACGAGCAGGTCATCGCGCCGCTGCATCACCACTTTACGCGGCTTATCGCCCGACTGACGGGTGCCGATCCGGAGGCCACCGAAACGGTGCTGCACACCCACGCACTGATTGGTGAAATCCTCGCGTTCCGCCTCGGGCGTGAAACCATTCTGCTGCGCGCCGGATGGCGCGGGTTCGACGACGACAAAGCCGCGCAGATCCACCGGGTGGTCACGCTGCATATCGACTGGATCCTCGCGGGTCTTTCAGGGAGCCTGAGTGATGAATAAAAAACGCGTCGCGCTACTGGCGCTGGTGGTGGTCATTATCGTTGCGGCTATTGCCGGGTGGCGCTGGTACGCCGCGCGCCACACGCCGCTGACGCTCTACGGCAATGTCGATATTCGTACCGTGAATTTAAGCTTTCGCGTCAGCGGCCGTCTGGCGTCGCTTGCCGTCGATGAAGGCGACGCGGTGCGCGCAGGCCAGCCGCTCGGCGATCTCGACCCGACGCCGCAGCAAAACGCGCTACGCCAGGCGCAGGCGAACGTCGCCGCCGCGCGCGCCAAATATGATCTTACCGTCGCCGGTTTTCGCGATGAAGAGATAGCCCAGGCCGCCGCCGCCGTGCATCAGGCGCAGGCCGCGTATGACTACGCGCAGAATTTTTATCAGCGCCAGCAGGGGCTGTGGCGCACCAAAGTTATCTCCGCCAACGATCTGGAAAACGCCCGCTCGGCGCGCGATCAGGCGCAGGCGCAGCTGAAATCCGCGCAGGATAAGCTCAGTCAGTACCGCGCCGGTAACCGCCCGCAGGAAATCGCGCAGGCACAGGCGGCCCTTGAACAGGCGCAGGCGGAGCTGGCCCAGGCGCAGCTTAACGCGCAAGACACGCGCCTGGTTTCCCCGTCTGACGGCACCATCCTGACGCGCGCGGTGGAGCCCGGTTCGATGCTCAACGCGGGCAGTACGGTGTTCACGCTCTCGCTGACCCGCCCGGTCTGGATACGCGCTTACATTGATGAGGTGAATCTGGGCCGCACCGTACCGGGGAGCCATATCCTGATTTATACCGATGGCCGCCCCGACAAGCCGTACCACGGCCAGATTGGTTTTGTCTCGCCGACCGCGGAGTTCACGCCGAAAACGGTCGAAACCGAAGATCTGCGCACCGATCTGGTCTATCGCCTGCGTATTGTGGTGAACGACGCCGACGACGCGCTGCGCCAGGGAATGCCGGTCACGCTGCGTTTCCAGGATGAGGCGGCGGATGGCAACCGCTAACGACAGCATCGTGCTCGATGGCCTGGTCAAACGCTTTCCGGGCCTCGAAAAACCGGCGCTCGCGCCACTCAGCGTAACGATCCGCGCAGGCAGCGTCACCGGTCTGGTGGGGCCGGACGGCGCGGGGAAAACCACGCTGATGCGCATCCTCGCGGGGCTGATGCGCCAGGACGACGGCTGCGTGCAGGTGCTCGGGCTGGACCCGATTGCAGAAGAAAACGCGCTGCACGCGGTGCTCGGCTATATGCCGCAAAAATTCGGCCTGTATGAAGATCTCACCGTTCAGGAAAACCTTAATCTGTATGCGGATCTGCGCAGCGTCACTGGCGCGGTGCGTGAGCAGACGTTCGCCCGGTTGCTGGAATTTACCGCGCTCGGCCCGTTCACCGGGCGGCTCGCGGGCAAACTCTCCGGGGGCATGAAGCAAAAGCTCGGCCTTGCCTGCACGCTGGTGGGCCAGCCAAAGGTGCTGCTGCTCGACGAGCCGGGCGTCGGCGTTGACCCGATCTCCCGCCGCGAGCTCTGGCAGATGGTGCATGAGCTCGCGGGCGACGGGATGTTAATTCTCTGGAGTACCTCTTACCTCGATGAAGCCGAGCAGTGCCGCGAGATACTGCTGATGAACGAAGGCGAGCTGCTGTATCAGGGCGCGCCGCAGGCGCTCACCGAGCAAATGGCGGGGCGCAGCCTGCTGTTGCGCCCGGATAACGGCGATAACCGCGCGCTGCTGCGTGAGGTGATGCAGCGCCCGGACGTCGGCGACGCCACCATTCAGGGCGCGGCGGTGCGGGTGATTTTAAAAGAGGGTGCCGATGCAGACGCCCTGCGCGCCCTGCCCGGCGCGACGCTTCGTGAAACCGCGCCGCGCTTTGAGGACGCGTTTATCGATCTGGCGGGCGGTACCGCGCTGCGCGAATCGCCGCTCGGTGCCATTCTGCATGACATTCCCGGCAGCCGCGACGATGTGGTCATTGAGGCGCGCAAACTCACCAAAACCTTCGGCGATTTCACCGCGACCGACCATGTGAATTTTACCGTGCGGCGCGGCGAGATTTTCGGCCTGCTCGGGCCGAACGGCGCGGGCAAATCCACCACCTTTAAGATGATGTGCGGGCTGCTGAAACCAAGCGACGGCCAGGCGCTGGTGCTGGGCCTCGATTTAAAAACCGACTCCGGCAAGGCGCGCCAGCGGCTCGGCTATATGGCGCAGAAGTTTTCGCTGTACGGCAATCTGACCGTCGAGCAGAACTTACGTTTCTTCTCCGGCGTCTACGGCCTGCGCGGCCGGGCGCAGCAGGAAAAAATGGCGCGCATGAGCGAGGCGTTCGGGCTGAAAAGCATCGCCAGCCAGCCAACGGACGCGCTCCCGCTCGGCTTTAAGCAGCGCCTGGCCTTAGCCTGCGCGCTGATGCACGAGCCGGATATTCTGTTCCTCGATGAACCGACTTCCGGCGTCGACCCGCTGACCCGCCGCGAATTCTGGCGACACATCAACAGCATGCCGGAGAAAGGCGTGACGGTGATGGTCACGACCCACTTTATGGACGAGGCGGAGTATTGCGACCGCATCGGGCTTGTCTATCACGGCAAACTTATCGCCAGCGGCACGCCGGACGACTTAAAGCGCCAGGCGGCGCGCGAGGCAAACGACGAGCCGACGATGGAAGAAGCGTTTATTCGCCTTATCGAGGCCTGGGATAAGGAGCACAGCCAATGATGAAACTGCGGCGCGTGCGCGCGCTGTGCGTGAAAGAGACGCGTCAGATCCTGCGCGACCCGAGTAGCTGGCTTATCGCGGTGGTCATTCCCCTGCTGCTGCTGTTTATTTTTGGCTACGGCATTAATCTCGACTCCAGCCGCCTGCATGTCGGCGTCCTGCTGGAGCAGCGCAGCGAAGAAGCGCTCGACTTCACGCACACCATTACTGCCTCGCCGTTTATCGCCCCGACGGTCAGCGACAACCGCCAGCACCTGATTTCGCTGATGCAGGCCGGGAAAATCCGAGGGCTGGTGGTTATTCCAGTGGATTTCGCGGCGCGGATGGCGCGCCCCGGCGACAGCGCGCCGATTCAGGTGATCACCGACGGCAGCGAACCCAACACCGCCAACTTTGTGCGCGGCTATATGGAGGGCATCTGGCAGCTCTGGCAGGCCGAGCGCGCGGAGGATCGCGGCGAGACGTTCGAGCCGCTTATTGATGTGCAGCTCCGCTACTGGTTTAACCCGGCGGCGATAAGCCAGCACTTTATTATTCCCGGCGCGGTGACAATCATCATGACGGTTATCGGCGCGATCCTGACCTCACTGGTGGTCGCCCGCGAATGGGAGCGCGGCACCATGGAGGCGCTGCTCTCAACCGAAGTCACGCGCGGCGAACTGCTGCTCTGCAAGCTCATTCCCTACTATTTCCTCGGCATGCTGGCGATGCTGCTCTGTATGCTGGTGTCGGTGTTTATTCTCGGCGTGCCGTATCGCGGCTCGCTGCTGGCGCTCTTTTTTATCTCCAGCCTCTTTCTGCTAAGCACGCTCGGCATGGGGCTGCTTATCTCAACGCTCACCCGCAACCAGTTTAACGCCGCCCAGGTCGCGCTGAACGCGGCGTTTCTGCCCTCGGTCATGCTTTCCGGGTTTATTTTCCAGATAGACAGTATGCCCGCCGTTATTCGCGCGGTGACGTATATTATTCCGGCGCGCTATTTCGTCAGTACGCTGCAAAGCCTGTTTCTCGCGGGCACGCTGCCGGGCGTGCTGCTGGTCAACGTGCTGTTTCTGCTGGCTTCCGCCGTGATGTTTATCGGGCTGACGTGGGTGAATACCCGACGCCGCCTCGATTAAGGAGACGCTATGTGGCACCGCTTATGGACGCTTATCCGCAAAGAGTTGCAGTCGCTGCTGCGCGAGCCGCAGACGCGCGCGATTCTGATCCTGCCTGTCGTCTTGCAGGTGTTGCTGTTTCCGTTCGCGGCGACGCTTGAGGTGACCAACGCCACCATCGCCATCTATAACCAGGATAAGGGCGCGCACGCGGTGGAGTTGACCCAGCGCTTCGCCCGCGCCAGCGCATTTAGTCACGTGACGTTGCTTAACAGCGAACAGGCGATCCGCCCCACGATTGATGCGCAGAAGGCGTTGCTGGCGATCAACTTTCCACCCGATTTCTCCCGCAAGCTGGCGCGCGGCGAACCCGCACCGCTGCAAATTCTGCTCGACGGGCGCAACTCCAACAGCGCGCAAATCGCGGCTAATTACCTTCAGCAGATCGTCAAAGATTATCAGCAGGAGCTACTCGCAGGCCGCGCGAAGCCCAACAACAGCGAGCTGATTGTGCGTAACTGGTATAACCCGAATCTTGACTACAAATGGTTTGTGGTGCCGTCGCTGATTGCGATGATTACCACTATCGGCGTGATGATTGTGACGTCACTTTCGGTGGCCCGCGAGCGCGAACAGGGCACGCTCGATCAGCTGTTAGTCTCACCGCTTGCCACCTGGCAGATTTTCATCGGTAAAGCGGTGCCGGCGCTGATTGTCGCCACTTTCCAGGCGACAATCGTGCTGGCGATTGGTATCTGGGGCTATCAGATCCCGTTCGCCGGGTCGCTTGTGCTCTTTTATTTCACGATGGTGATTTACGGGCTGTCGCTGGTGGGATTCGGGCTTTTGATTTCGGCGCTCTGCTCGACCCAGCAGCAGGCGTTTATCGGGGTGTTTGTCTTTATGATGCCCGCGATTTTACTCTCGGGCTATGTCTCGCCGGTGGAGAATATGCCGGTCTGGCTGCAAAACCTGACGTGGATTAACCCGATCCGGCACTTTACCGATATTACGAAGGCGATTTATCTCAAGGATGCCAGTCTCGATATCATCTGGCATAGCGTGTGGCCGCTAATAGTGATTACGGCCACGACAGGGTTAGCGGCGTATGCCATGTTTCGACGAAAAATTGGCTGAATCGCGCTTGCGCTCTTTGGCGAGCAGTGAAAGCAGCGCCGGCCCGGCCAGGATCACCACACCCGCGAGCGCCAGCAGCAGGTTGTTATGCAGGACGCGGGAGAGCAGCCAGAGCGCAATCAGCGCCGCGCCAAAATACCAGGTGGTGGTCAGCTCTTCGAGGAAATCCCCCACCTCGCGCCAGAGACCGTCGTGGTGGCGCTGGAACGCCAGCATCAGCACCACGGTAAGCGCATAAAGCGCGCATAATACCAGGCCGACTTTCACCAGCGACCCGCTCATCCAGCCCATCACCAGCAGGGCCACAACCGCCAGATGCAGCATAATCTGCCAGCAGCTCAGGCCCGTCACCACGCGAATATATTGTTGCCACTTCATGGCCGCACTCCTGTGGAATTTTCAACGCATTCTTCAGAGTACCGCAGTTTACGGAAAATTCCGTATCCCCGCCGCTTTTTGTGACTGGGACTACACTTTAAACACATCAGGAGAATAAGAAGTGGCTGGGGAAACATGGCAGATAACACACAGCGATTTTCATTTAACGTTTTAACGATTAATACCCACAAAGGTTTTACCGCTTTTAACCGACGCTTTATTTTGCCGGAACTGCGCGACGCGGTGCGTACGGTGTCGGCGGATATTGTCTGCCTGCAGGAAGTGATGGGCGCGCACGAAGTCCACCCGCTGCATGTGGAGAACTGGCCGGACACCACGCATTACGAATTTCTGGCCGATACCATGTGGAGCGACTACGCCTACGGGCGCAACGCCGTTTACCCGGAAGGTCATCACGGCAACGCCGTGCTGTCGCGCTACCCGATTGAACATTACGAAAACCGCGACGTTTCGGTGCCCGGCACCGAAAAGCGCGGCGTGCTGCACTGCCGTATTACCCCGCCCGGCTTTCCGAAAGCGATTCATGTGATTTGCGTTCATCTGGGGCTGAAAGAGGCGCATCGCCAGGCGCAGCTCACGATGCTGGCCGAACTGGTCAACAGCCTGCCGGAAGGCGAGCCGGTGGTCGTGGCGGGCGATTTTAACGACTGGCGTCAGCAGGCGAACCGTATTCTGCGTAACAAGGCCGGGCTTGATGAGGTGTTTACCCGCGCCCACGGCCGCCCGGCGCGCACGTTTCCGGTGAGCTTCCCATTGCTGCGCCTTGACCGAATCTATGTGAAAAACGCCTCGGCGAGCGCGCCGACCGCGCTGCCGCTGCGTAACTGGCGCCATCTTTCCGACCATGCCCCGCTGGCAGTGGAGATCCATCTATGAAAACGACCTGGCGTGACGGAAACCATATTGAGCTGTTAGAGAACGGCGACGAGTTTTATCCCGCCGTGTTTGACGCCATCGATAAGGCGCGCAGTAAAGTCATTCTCGAAACTTTTATCTGGTTCGACGATAACGTGGGCCGCCAGTTGCATGACGTCATCCTGAATGCCGCCCGGCGCGGCGTCAGCATTGAAGTGCTGCTGGACGGCTACGGCTCGCCCGATCTCAGTGACGAGTTTGTCGGCACGCTGACCTCGGCGGGCGTAATGTTCCGTTATTACGATCCGCGCCCGCGCACGATGGGCATGCGCACCAATGTGTTCCGCCGTATGCATCGTAAAATCGTGGTGATTGATGGCGAAGTGGCGTTTGTCGGCGGCATTAACTACTCCGCCGAGCATATGAGCGATTACGGCCCGGAGGCGAAACAGGATTACGCGGTGCGCGTCGAAGGGCCAGTGGTGCAGGATATCTACCATTTTGTGCTCAGCAATCTTGGCGAAGAGCGCGTCAGCCGCTGGTGGCAGCGTCACTATCAGCAGGCGGTGGAGAACACCACGCCGGGCGAGGCGCAGGCGCTGTTTGTGTGGCGTGACAATAACGATCACCGCGACGATATCGAACGGCATTACCTCAAGATGCTGGCGAACGCCAAAAAAGAGGTGATTATCGCCAACGCCTATTTCTTCCCTGGTTACCGCCTGCTGCACGCGATGCGCAACGCCGCCCGCCGCGGCGTGAAAGTGAAGCTGATTGTGCAGGGTGAGCCGGATATGCCTATCGTTAAGGTAGGGGCGCGCCTGCTTTATAACTATCTGGTGAAGGGCGGCGTCGAAGTCTACGAGTATCTGCGCCGTCCGCTGCATGGCAAGGTGGCGCTGATGGACGATCACTGGGCGACGGTGGGCTCCAGCAACCTCGACCCGCTGAGCCTGTCGCTCAATCTGGAGGCGAATCTGATTATTCACGACACGCAGTTTAACCAGACCCTGCGCGATAACCTGACGCGTCTGATCCGCGAAGACTGTAAACAGGTGGATGAGAGCATGATGCCAAAGCGCACCTGGTGGAATCTTGCCAAGAGCGTCATCGTGTTCCACTTCCTGCGCCACTTCCCGGCGATGGTGGGCTGGCTGCCCGCGCATACGCCGAAGCTCGCGCAGGTGCCGCCGCCGGTACAACCTGAAATCGAAACCCAGGACCGGGTGGAGACTGAAAATCCGGGAGTGAAACCGTAATGGCGAAATCGCATCCGAAGTGGCGCATCGCGAAGAAAATCCTCACGTGGGTGTTCTTTATCGCCGTCGTCGTGCTGATTGTGATGTATGCGCAAAAAGTCGACTGGGAAGAAGTGTGGAAGGTCATTAAGAATTACGACCGCACCGCCCTGCTTATTTCGGTGGCGCTGGTGATTGTCAGTTATCTGCTTTACGGCTGCTACGATTTGCTGGGCCGCGCCTATTGCGGGCATAAGCTTGCCAAACGGCAGGTGATGCTGGTCTCGTTCGTCTGCTACGCGTTTAACCTGACGCTCAGCACCTGGGTGGGCGGCGTGGGGATGCGCTACCGGCTTTACTCACGCCTGGGGCTGCCGGGGAGCACCATCACGCGCATTTTCTCGCTGAGTATTACGACCAACTGGCTCGGTTATATCCTGCTCGGCGGCGTGATTTTCACCTTTGGCGTGGTGAAGCTGCCTGCGCACTGGTATATCGACGAGATGACGCTGCGCATTATCGGCATCGCGCTGCTCGCCGTGATCGCGGTCTATATGTGGTTTTGCGCGTTCGCGAAGCGCCGCCATGTGACGATCAAAGGCCAGAAGCTGGTGTTGCCGTCATGGAAGTTTGCTATCGCGCAGATGGTGATTTCCAGCGCCAACTGGATGGCGATGGGCGCGATTATCTGGCTGTTGCTGGGCCAGGAAATTAACTATTTCTTCGTGCTGGGCGTGCTGCTGGTGAGCAGTATCGCCGGGGTGATTATTCATATTCCGGCGGGCATCGGCGTGCTGGAGGCGGTGTTTATCGCACTGCTTGGCGGCGAGCATGTGAGCCATGGCGCGATTATCGCGGCGCTGCTCGCCTACCGTATGCTCTATTTCTTCGCTCCGCTGCTGCTGGCTATCGTTATCTATCTGGTGCTTGAGAGCCGCGCGAAGAAGCTGCGCGCCAAAAACGAGCAAAAGCTCGCGAAGGCACAGGGCGGTGATAGCGTGCGTGAGGAGGATGGAGAGCCTTCGCTCAGTCTCGCGAAGGAGAAGTGATGGGTTTTTAGGTGCTGGTGGGTTTGTGGGTAATGGTGGGTTTGTCGGAGCTGGTGGGTGCGCTGCGCTTACCCACCCTACAACATCAAACATCACGCATTTTCGCAGGGCGGGTAAGCGCAGCGCACCCGCCATACAAAACCAACATCAGCCTCATCACTGTAAGGCGGGTAAGCGCCAGCGCACCCGCCATGCAAAACCGGACATTAGCCTCATCACCGTAGGGCGGGTAAGCGCAGCGCACCCGCCTTTTATGGCAGACGTAGCATAAAGTTTTATTTTCCTCCAGGGGGCAGGTGCGAGGTAAATATGTGAGAGACGGTGAAATCGTTCCGTTCGCCATTACGTCATCTCCCTATGTGTATTTCTCTCACATGAACGTGCAAAGGGGGCTCGCCGCCGCCCCCTTTGCAATCCCGGCTCCCGGCAGAAAATCGTCCCTTCGGGTAAGCCTCGCCTTATTCCCTTCGGCCACGGGTCGGGCATGACAATACATCCCCGTATTGTCATGCCCTCGCACCGGGTCCCTCCGGTGCGTCCCGGCCTGCGGCGAAACGGCGCGGCCGATTTTTTTAAGCCGGAGCAAAACCATCATCTTAACGCTAACTTTGAGTGTAGGGCGGGTAAGCAAAGCGCACCCGCCGTGCCCCCCGCCCATAAAAAAACCCTCCGCAGAGGGTTTTTATTGTTTCAAATCCGGTTAGCGGCGGTTGCCGAAAATCCGCAGCAGCATCAGGAACAGGTTGATGAAATCGAGATACAGCGTCAGCGCGCCGAGAATCGAATATTTGCGCAGGTTTCCGTGGTCGTTCACATCAATCTGCTCGCCCAGCGCTTTCAGCTTCTGCGTGTCATACGCCGTCAGGCCCACAAACACGATAACGCCGATATACGTCACCGCCCACATCAGCGCAGTGCTTTTCAGCCAGAAGTTCACCAGTGACGCGATAATCAGCCCAATCAGCGCCATAAACAGGATATTGCCCCAGCCGCTGAGATCGCGTTTGGTCGTATAGCCATACAGGCTCATCACGCCGAACATCCCCGCCGTCACCACAAACGTGCTGGCGATGGACGCGTAGGTATAGACCAGAAAAATAGATGAGAGCGTAAGCCCCGTCAGCGCCGAATAGAGCATAAAGAGCGCGGTGGCGACCGCCGGGCTGAGCTTATGCACAAGCCCTGAGAGAACAAACACCAGCGCGAGCTGGGCGATGATAAGCCCGAAGAACACAAACCGGCTGGAGAAGATATACATCATCAGGTTTTCGTTATTGGCCGAATACCAGGCGACAAAGGCGGTCAGCAACAGACCGCAGGTCATCCAGCCATACACCTGAGCCATAAACGTTTGCAGCCCGGCGCGCGGCTGCACAATGCTTTCATTTGAGCGTGGGAATCGATCCATGACGCTGCCTCATTCAGTCAGTTAACTTCTGTCGAGGCGCAGCTAACATGCGCCTCCCCGCTGTTAATCCTGGAACAAATTTCCTGTGATGTCATTACCAGCGCTTCGCCGCCGCCTGATCGCTGTCGCGCGCTTCCACCCAGCGGTCGCCTTCCGGCGTGGCCTCGCGCTTCCAGAACGGCGCGCGGGTTTTCAGGTAATCCATAATAAACTGCGCCGCGTCAAACGCCTGGCTGCGGTGCGCTCCGGTCACGCCGACAAAAACGATTTCATCGCCCGGCCACAGCTCGCCCACGCGGTGGATAACTGACACGCGTTGCAGCGGCCAGCGTTCACGCGCCTCGGCGACGATCTCCGCCAGCGCTTTTTCCGTCATGCCCGGATAGTGCTCAAGCGTCAGCGCGCTTACGGTATCGCCGAGATTATGGTTGCGCACTTTGCCGGTAAAGGTGACGACCGCGCCGTCTTCATCACACTGCGCCAGCCACTGGTACTCATCGCCGACGCTGAAATTTTCATGGCCGACGCGGATGCGGGTTTCACTCATTTCAGCCTCCGGTCACCGGCGGGAAAAAGGCCACTTCATCGCCATCGGCGATCGGATGGTCAAACGGCACCAGCGTCTGGTTAACCGCCGCCAGCAGCTTGCCCGACTCCAGCGCCAGCGCGTAACGGCCACCACGCGCTGCAAAATGTTCACGCAGCGCCTCAACGGTCGCAAACTCCGCCGCTACCCGTTCGGCGTCCACGCCGATAAGCTCGCGCACCTGCGCAAAGAAAAGCACGTTAATCATGAGCATCCACCTGAAAATCGCCCGACTTGCCGCCGCTCTTCGCAAGCAGCCGCACCGGGCCAATGACCATATCTTTCTGCACCGCTTTGCACATGTCGTAAATCGTGAGCGCTGCCACCGACGCCGCCGTGAGCGCTTCCATCTCGACGCCGGTTTTACCGGTGAGACGGCACAGCGATTCAATCCGCACGCGGCTTCGCGCTTCGTCGGCGAAAAGCTGCACTTCGACTTTGCTCAGCAGCAGCGGATGACAGAGCGGGATCAGCTCCCAGGTGCGTTTGGCGGCCTGAATACCGGCGATGCGCGCCGTGGCGAACACGTCGCCTTTATGATGGCTGCCGCTTACGATCATCGACAGCGTCTCGGGGCGCATTTCAACAAACGCTTCGGCGCGCGCCTCGCGCACCGTCTCCGCTTTACCGGAGACATCCACCATATGGGCTTCGCCCGCGGCGTTGATGTGGGTCAGTTGCGACATAACTTATTTCTTCAGATGGGGATGAAAATTACAGGGGCGCGTGCGGGCGTCGAGCTGCGGCGCAATGATGTTTTCCCAGGCGGTGCGGCAGGCGCGCGTCGAGCCCGGCATTGCGAAAATCAGGGTGTCGTTGGCCATCCCCGCCACCGCGCGCGACTGCATCATCGCGGTGCCAATCTCTTCAAACGAGAGCATACGGAACATTTCGCCAAAGCCCGCGATTTCGCGATCGAACAGCGGCTGTAGCGCCTCCGGCACCTGATCGCCCGCGGTAAAACCGGTACCGCCGTTAATCAACACCACCTGTACGTCGTCGCTCGCAATCCAGCGGGAGACTTCCGCGCGAATGGCGTAACGGTTCTCTTTGACGATAGCTTTATCCACGACCTGATGGCCCGCTTCGTGAGCGGCGTCTCTCAAAAAATGGCCGGAGGTATCGTCCTCTTCCCCGCGACGGCTGGACACCGTAAGAATGGCGACGCGCGCCGGCACAAACTCTGCGCTAACCTGACTCATAGTGACTCCTTGTACGCGGCGTCAGCCGCCGATATAGGACAGATTCTGGGTGATGCCGGTGTTGCCCTGATGCAGGAAATGCGTCTGCTTTTTGCCGAGCAACGCCGTTTCGATACGCGCCATCAGCGCCGCCTGCTGCCCCTCTTCGGCCAGCAGATCGCGAAGATCCACGCCGCCATCGCCAAACAGGCACAGGTGCAGCTTACCGACCGACGACACGCGCAGGCGGTTGCAGCTCGCGCAGAAATCTTTCTCATACGGCATGATAAGGCCGATTTCGCCCTGATAATCGGGGTGGCAGAAGACCTGCGCCGGGCCGTCGGCGCGGCTGCGCAACTGATGGATCCAGCCGCGCTTAAGCAGTTCGTCGCGGATCGTCGCGCCAGAAATATGGTGCTTGCGAAAGAGATCGCTCCCCTCGCCGGTTTCCATCAGTTCAATAAAGCGTAGCTGGATGGGGCGGGACTGGATCCAGTTGAGGAAGGTGTCGAGCTGGTGATGGTTCACGTCGCGCATCAGCACGGTGTTAACCTTCACTTTTTCAAAGCCCGCGTCAAAGGCGGCGTCGATGCCCGCCATCACCTGGCGGAATTTGTCCTGGCCGGTGATCGCGTGAAACTGGCGGGCGTCGAGACTGTCGACACTGACATTCACCGCCGTCAGCCCGGCCTCGCGCCACTGGGCGACATCGCGCGCCAGGCGATAGCCGTTGGTTGTCACCGCAATCTGGCGAATAGAGGGGTTTTCACGCACGGCGGCGATGATGTCGCAAAAATCGCGGCGCAGCGAGGGTTCGCCGCCGGTCAGGCGCACTTTTTCCGTGCCGAGATTCGCGAACGCGCGCGTCACGCGACGAATTTCGTCGAGCGAGAGGAAACCTTTGTTGGTGACGCCTGCGGGCTTGTAGCCATCCGGCAGGCAATAGGTGCAACGAAAGTTGCAGACGTCAGTCACTGACAGGCGCAAGTAATAGAACTTACGCGCAAACGCATCGGTAAGTTGAGAAGCCATGTACACCTTTCCAAATCGGGAGATGCAGTCATTTCTTCCTGCACCCTGGTGGCGTTTCGCCACGGCCAGAGCGCCCTATTTTGTTCAAAACGTAGGCGCAAAGGCTTGAGTGTCATTTTCAGGTTATTAAACCTGCCAGCGGCGATAGTAGCGCGTTATCGCGGTTTTCGCCATGCGCGATTTCGCTGTATAAATTGATACATAACGGCATTTTTCGCGTAACGGGCACCAGAATACGTAAAAACCACGGTTTCACTTTGATGTGTGTCATTTTCAGCGCCAGCAGATCGTTTTTCTCGCGCTTTTCAGCTAACGTAGGCGAGTTTTAAATAATAAGGATTAGGTATGCGCAATCGCACGTTTGCGGATCTCGACCGGGTGGTGGCGCTCGGCGGCGGTCACGGTTTAGGACGCGTTATGTCCTCGCTCTCTTCTCTGGGTTCGCGCCTCACAGGCATTGTCACGACGACCGATAACGGCGGCTCGACGGGCCGTATTCGTCGCTCGGAAGGCGGCATCGCCTGGGGCGATATGCGCAACTGTCTTAACCAGTTAATTACTGAACCGAGCGTCGCGTCGGCGATGTTTGAGTACCGTTTTGGGGGTAATGGGGAACTTTCGGGGCATAACCTCGGAAATCTCATGTTAAAGGCGCTGGATCACCTGAGCGTGCGGCCTTTAGAGGCGATCAATCTTATTCGTAATCTGCTTAAAGTGGACGCGTTCCTGATCCCGATGTCTGAGCAACCGGTCGATCTGATGGCTATCGATCGCGACGATAACGAAGTGTATGGCGAAGTAAATATCGATTTGCTGAGCCATCCGCCGAAAGAGCTGATGCTCTACCCTGCCGTGCAGGCGACGCGCGAGGCCGTTGAAGCGATTGCCGAAGCCGATTTAATCGTGATTGGCCCCGGCAGTTTTTATACCAGCCTGATGCCGCTGCTGCTGCTTGACGATCTCGCCAAAGCGCTGCGCCGCACGCCTGCGCCGATGGTTTACATCGGCAATTTAGGCCGCGAGTTAAGCCCGGCCGCTGCTGCGCTCAGGCTTGAAGAGAAGCTGGCGCTGATGGAAGCGCATATTGGTAAACGCGTGGTGGATGCCGTGGTCGTTGGCCCGAAGGTGGACGTGAGCGGCGCGCAGGACAGAATCGTGATTCAGGAGCCGCTGGAAGCGAGTGATATTCCTTACCGCCACGACCGCCACCTGTTGCGCGCAGCGCTGGAAAAGGCGATTCAGGCGCTGGGGTAAGGGCTATGGGTGCAATGGGGTTACGGCGGGTGCGAGGGTGACGGTTACGGCGGGTGCGCTTCGCTTACCCGCCCTACGGCTCCCGCAATGGGCTTTGATGATATGTAGGGTGGGTAAGCGCAGCGCACCCACCACACAGCCCACGGAGCGGACGTTGATGGAATGTAGGGTGGGTAAGCGAAGCGCACCCACCACACGGCCCACGGAGCAGGCGTTAATGGGGAATGTAGGGTGGGTAAGCGAAGCGCACCCACCAAACCAAACCAAACCAAACCACAGAAAATCACACTACGGCTTCACCACAAAACCCGTCACAACCAGAAGAACTTACGACGCGGCGATAAACAGCTCGCGCAACTGATGAAGCTTATCGCGCAACTGCGCCGCCTCTTCAAACTCCAGGTTCTGCGCGTGTTGCACCATCTGCGCCTCAAGCTGATGAATTTTCTGCTGCAACGCTTTCGGCGTCAGCGCCAGTTCAGCGGCTTCGGCATCTGCCACGGTGCGCCCTTTTCCGCGTCCTTTCGGCTTGGTTTTCGCAATATTCTCGCCAAGCGCCAGAATATCGACCACTTTCTTGTTAAGCCCCTGCGGCACAATGCCGTGTTCTTCGTTATACGCCTGCTGTTTCTCACGACGGCGTTCGGTTTCGCCAATCGCCTTCGCCATCGACGGCGTGATTTTATCGCCGTAGAGAATCGCTTTACCGTTCACGTTACGCGCCGCGCGGCCAATCGTCTGGATAAGCGAACGTTCGGAGCGCAGGAAGCCCTCTTTGTCAGCGTCGAGAATAGCCACCAGCGACACTTCCGGCATGTCCAGCCCCTCACGGAGCAGGTTGATACCCACCAGCACATCGAACTCGCCAAGACGCAGATCGCGGATAATCTCCATACGCTCCACGGTGTCGATATCCGAGTGCAGATAGCGCACTTTCTCGCCGTGCTCTTCCAGATACTCGGTTAAATCTTCCGCCATACGCTTGGTGAGCGTCGTCACCAGCACGCGCTCGTTGATGGCGACGCGCTTGCGGATTTCCGACAGCAAATCGTCCACCTGGGTCGCCACCGGGCGCACTTCGATAATCGGATCGAGCAGACCGGTCGGGCGCACCACCTGGTCGATAATCTCGCCGCCCGATTTTTCCAGCTCGTAGTTGCCGGGGGTCGCCGAGACATACACCGTCTGCGGAGCCAGCGCCTCGAACTCTTCAAACTTCAGCGGGCGGTTATCCAGCGCCGACGGCAGGCGGAAACCATATTCCACCAGCGTCTCTTTACGCGCGCGGTCGCCGCGATACATCCCGCCGATCTGCGGAATGGTGACGTGTGATTCATCGACCACCAGCAGGCCATCCGCCGGCAGATAGTCAAACAGCGTCGGCGGCGCTTCGCCAGGGCCACGGCCAGAGAGATAGCGCGAGTAGTTTTCAATGCCGGAGCAATACCCCAGCTCGTTCATCATTTCGAGATCGAACTGGGTACGCTGGGTCAGGCGCTGTTCTTCCAGCAGTTTGTTATTTTCCAGCAGCACTTTGCGGCGCTCCGCCAGCTCTACTTTGATCTCTTCCATCGCCTGCACAATGCGCTCACGCGGGGTGACGTAGTGCGTTTTCGGGTAGACGGTGAAACGCTGGATAATGGAGTCGACGGTGCCGGTGAGCGGATCGAACAGCGACAGCCGCTCCACCTCTTCGTCGAACAGCTCAACGCGCAGCGCCAGCTCGTCTGATTCCGCCGGGAAGATGTCAATCACCTCGCCGCGCACGCGAAAGGTGCCGCGCTGGAACGCCTGATCGTTGCGGGTGTATTGCAGCTCCGTCAGGCGACGCAAAATGGCACGCTGGTCGATGATCATCCCTTTGGTGAGATGCAGCATCATCTTCAGGTAGAGATCCGGGTCGCCCAGACCATAGATAGCGGAGACCGACGCCACCACCACCACATCGCGTCGCTCCAGCAGCGCTTTGGTGGCCGACAGACGCATCTGCTCAATGTGCTCGTTTACCGACGCGTCCTTCTCAATAAAGGTGTCGGAGCTCGGCACATAGGCTTCCGGCTGATAGTAGTCGTAGTACGAGACGAAATATTCCACGGCGTTTTCCGGGAAGAACTCTTTCATCTCGCCATAGAGCTGCGCCGCCAGCGTTTTGTTAGGCGCCAGCACCATCGTCGGGCGCTGCAAATCGGCGATGACGTTCGCCATGGTGAACGTTTTCCCCGAGCCCGTCACACCCAGCAGCGTCTGGTGCGCCAGCCCGTCCTCCAGCCCTTCCTTGATGCGGCGGATAGCCTCAGGCTGGTCGCCGGAAGGTTTGAAAGCGGAATTGAGTTTGAACGGTTTGCTCATGAAGAAACACCTGATGAAGATTTGCGCGGACAGAGCGTTAATTTTACTCGCCACAGCGATTTTTGCCAGCGATAAATACTGGATATAAAATCAGTGGCAGGTTAGCGGATTTTGTTCACAGCGCATTTTTACCATCTGGTATGAAGTAAATTTGCCCCTGCGCCGGATAAAACACTATACGAGGGCGGTTATCCCCAAAATTTTTTATCCTTTAACATTTGTCAAGCGAGGCTGTGATACTTTTGTTGCAGCAGATGACACTTTTTCTTCAGTGCTTGATTTTAATTAACCTATTAATTTTAAAGTGTTTTCCTGAAAAGACGGCTTTCGCGCCAGATCGGGTGCAAGCCGCATCGGCTCTCGCTTACGGCGCGTTTTCTAACTCTAATACACAAGGTTATCCACAGGAATAGTGGATAACTGCTTCCAGCCCTGAAAGCGCGCCGCGTCGCCGCCTGGCTCGACGTGCCCGCGTCTGGCTCAGAAAAAAATTTTCCCGGCCGGTTTTGAAGAATTTCCCTTGCTTTCCGCGCGGCGCTTTGCGCGATCCTTTTCACACATTTTTGCTTTACTTTTGCGCAACGCTGCACCAAAACCACGCCCTGACCAGCACTCAAAATGTGCACGCCGCCCGGCTTTTTCCAGGATAACCCACTGCGCCTGACGCAGGCTTTCAGGTTTAGTCTCAATTTCAGGCGCGATGGAAGGGCATTTCACTGGCTGGCAAGAGAATTGCAGTATCCCGTTTACCGGAACTACACCCTCTTCCCGTCATTGGCGGGAAGCGACAGCAGGACGCGCGGGCAGGCCGGGGAAGTCACTGTATATGCGGGCGTCAGAGCGCATATACCCATGCTGTATTCCGATACCCTGTCTGAAGGAGAAGCGCCATGTTAAGTCTGCACGCGGTTAACCACTTTTACGGCACGCAGCACACGCTATGGGATGTCAGCCTCGATCTTCTGCCCGGCGAGTGCACCTGCGTTATCGGCGCGCCGGGCATGGGAAAAACCACGCTGCTGAACTGCGTGGCAGGCTATCTGCCGGTTAAGAGCGGCAGCATGCTCTGGCACGAGACTGGCGCCGCGCCGCAGGAGTTAATGCGCGTCGGCCCGGACGCCCGCGCGGCGCTCGGCATCCGCTACGTGCCCCAGGAGCGGCGCTATTTTTCACAGCTGACGGTGGAAGAAAATCTGCATATCGCGCTGCGCGCGCAGCCTGAAAATGCGGCCAGCTCGGAGTCGGTGTTTGATCTGTTCCCGACGCTCTGGACGAACCGCCACACGCAGGCCGCGGGGCTTGAGCCGGAGCTGGCGCTGCAGTTGTCGCTCGCCCAGGCGCTGGTGACGCGGCCTCGTCTGCTGATCCTCGATGAACCGACGCGCGGCCTCGGGCAGGCATTCATTCCGAGGCTTGCGGATCTGCTCACACGGCTTAGCCGCGAATGGGGAATGAGCCTGTTAGTAGTGGAGCGCCATCTGTCGTTTATCCGCCGGGTGGCGGATCGCTTCTGCCTGCTGCACCGCGGGCGCGCCGTGGCCCGCGGTAGCGCGGCGCAGTTAACCGATGCGCGTCTTATGCACTGGATAGCGCCCTAGCGCGCCAGTTTGCTGAGATCGATCCACTGCGCGGCAGGCGTCACGTCAGGCTCGGCCCCCAGCCACGGAATTTCGCCGAGCATCGGGGCCGGTAACATCTGCTCAAGCGTGGCGAGATACTCCTGATGACGGCGGCCTGGCGGCTGCACGTCATTTGCCACCCAGCCCGCGAGACGCAGGCCCGCGGCCTGTACCGCCTGCGCGGTCAGCAGCGCGTGATTGATGCAGCCAAGCTTAACGCCGACCACTAAAATCACCGGCAGGCGCTCCTGCTGCACCCAGTCGGCGAACGTCGCGTCGTCAGAGAGCGGCGTAAACCAGCCGCCTGCGCCTTCCACCTGCACCCAGTCGGCGAGCGGCTCCAGCGCGCGCAGGCCAGCGGACATCACCGTGAAGTCAATCGGCAGCCCTTGCTCCTGGCTTACGATATGCGGCGAGGTGGGCTCTTCGAACGTCAGAGGGTTCACCTGCTCGTAGCGCAGCGCCACGCTGCTGTGTCGCTGCAGCGCCAGCGCATCGCTGTTGCGAAGCCCTTGCGGCGTGATATCGCTGCCGGAGGCGACCGGCTTGTAGCCTGCCGTGCTAAAACCTGCGGCTTTCGCGGCTTCAAGCAACGCGCAGCTTGCAATAGTTTTACCCACTTCCGTGTCGGTTCCGGTGATAAACCAGCGTTCAGTCACGTTCAATTACTCCAGAAATCAGTTGATAAGTCAGCGGAAAACGCCCGTCCTGACGCGGCCAGGCGTCTTCGAGCCTGCGAAGCTCGCGGCGCGTGAGCGTGCGGCTGTCGCGCCCGGCGTGCAGATGCGTGGCACCGATGCCCTTGAGCGACTGCATGGCGCTGAGCGCATCGCCAAAGAGCAGCGTCACGGGATGCTGGCGCAGCGTCATGCGTGTATCAGGAGCGGCAGCGTGAACCGCGTCGGCGCTCACGAAACGGTTGGCGTGCGGGCGGTCATCTACCGCCGCCCACGCCTGATGCAGCTCGCCAAGCGAGCCGTGAGCCAGCGTGCTGAACGCCACGCGTCCGCCGGGGCGCGCCACGCGCAGCATCCCGGCGAGCGCATCTGACAGGCTCTGGCACCACTGCACCGCCAGATTGCTCCACACGAGATCAAAGCTGCCGTCGGCAAACGGCAGCGCCTCGATATCGCCCTGCACGTAGCGGTGCGCCGCGCCGCGTTCGCGGGCGCGCGCCAGCATGGCCGGGCTTAAATCAAAGGCCGTCACGTCGCAGCCGCGCGCGCGCCAGTCGAGGCTGCCCGCGCCGGTACCGCAGCCCGCGTCCAGCACCGTGTTAATGCCCTGCGCGCCGCAGTGTTCGGCAAGCAACTGCGCGCTCTGGCGCTGAAGCGCCGCGAAATCGTCATAGGTTTGCGCCGCGCGACCAAACGCCGCCGCCACCGCGCGTTTATCAACGGCAACCGTCATATAACGCCTCCAGCAGCGCGTCGATGTCGTCATCCTGATGCGCAGCGCTGAGCGTCAGGCGCAGGCGCGCCGTACCCGCAGGCACGGTCGGCGGGCGAATGGCCGTCACCCAGCAGCCGCGTTCACGCAGTTTTTTCGCAAGCGTCAGCGCGGCACTGTTTTCACCGACAATCAGTGGCTGAATGGCGGTCTGCGAATCGGCAAGCGTCAGCGGCAGCGACGCCGCGCCCGCACGAAACCGCGCAATGTTGCGCGCAAGCCGCGCGCGTAAGTCGTCGCCCTCGCGAATAACCGATAAGGCCGCGTTCAGCGCACAGGCCTGGGCGGCGGGCATCGCGGTGCTGTAGATGAGATGCCGCGCGGTTTGCAGCAGATAGTCCGCCATCGGCGCGCTGCACAAGAGCGCCGCGCCGCTAAGCCCGAAGGCTTTGCCAAACGTCGCCAGCAGCAGATCGGGCCGGATGCCCGCCACATCGCAACTGCCCCGCCCTTCGCGCCCCAGCACGCCGACGCCGTGGGCATCATCCACCATCAGCAGCGTCTGCGCGCCCTGCGCGATGCCCGCGATATCCGCAAGCGGCGCGCTGTCGCCATCCATGCTGAACACCCCTTCGGTAAAGACGAGCGTCAGCCCGTCGCAGGGTTTGCCCAGCAGGGCTGCGAGCGCGCCCGAATCGTTATGCGCGAAGCGGCGCAGCGTCGCCGGGCTGTGGCTTGCGGCTTCGAGCAGCGAGGCGTGGCTTAAGCGGTCGGCGAGAATGCGGTCAGACTGCTGCATCAGCGCGGCGACCACCGCCTGATTGGCGGCGAAGCCGGAGATAAACAGCAGCGCGCGGTCAAAGCCGAGCCACTGCGCCAGCGCGTTTTCCAGCGACTGATGCGCGTCGCTGTAGCCGCTGACGTGGCCGGACGCGCCGCTCCCTACGCCATACGTCTGTGCGCCCTGTTGCCAGGCCGCGATGAGCGCCGGGTGCTGGCTTAAGCCCAGATAGTCGTTGCCGGAAAAGTTCCGGTAGCGCACGCCCTGATGCACCAGCGCGCCGCCGGGCGCTGGCGTGCAGACGACGCGGCGGCGCAGGCTGTGGCTGGCTTCGCGCGCGCTCAGCGCTGCATCGATTCTCGCCGGCCAGGTCATACCGCCGCCGCGTTGTAGTATTGCTGATTATCCGCGTCGCGCAGCGCGTGCTCCAGGCGTTCCTGCTGCTCGTTATCGCCCGCCAGCACCGCCGTCTGCTGCGGGTTGAGACCCAGCTTGCGGAACAGCTGCAAATCTTTGTCCTCTTCCGGGTTCGGGGTGGTCAGCAGTTTGCAGCCATAGAAAATTGAGTTGGCCCCGGCCATAAAGCACATCGCCTGGGTCTGCTCGTTCATCTGCTCGCGGCCAGCGGAGAGGCGCACGTAAGACGTCGGCATCATGATGCGCGCCACCGCGATAGTGCGGATAAAATCAAACGCGTCGACATCCTCATTATCGGCAAGCGGCGTGCCCTTGACTTTCACCAGCATGTTGATCGGCACGCTTTCCGGCGGCGTCGGCAGGTTAGCGAGTTGCAGCAGCAGCCCGGCGCGGTCTGTGACGGTTTCGCCAAGCCCCACGATGCCGCCGGAGCAGACCTTAATGCCCGCCTCGCGCACTTTTTCCAGCGTATCGAGACGCTCCTGATAGGTGCGCGTGGTGATGATGTTGCCGTAAAACTCCGGCGAGGTATCGAGGTTGTGGTTGTAGTAATCAAGGCCCGCTTCGCCGAGGCGCTGCGCCTGATCGTCGCTCAGCGTGCCGAGCGTCATGCAGGTTTCGAGTCCCAGCGCTTTAACGCCCTGCACCATCTGCTCCAGATACGGCATATCGCGATCGTTCGGGTTTTTCCAGGCAGCACCCATGCAGAAACGCGTCGAACCCGCTGCTTTGGCCTTGCGCGCGGAATCGAGCACCTGCTCCACTTCCATCAGGCGCTCGGCCTCAAGGCCGGTTTTGTAGCGCGCGCTCTGCGGGCAGTATTTGCAGTCTTCCGGGCAGGCGCCGGTTTTGATCGACAGCAGCGTGCTGACCTGCACCTGGCGCGGATCGAAGTGCTGGCGATGCACCTGTTGCGCTTCAAACAGCAGATCCAGCAGCGGTTTTTCAAATAGTTCAGTGACTTGCGACAAAGTCCAGCGTGAAAGGTGAGCCATCGGGCGTCTCCAAAGGGTTTTATTTATCTGGGTTATGGATATACTCGTAAACCTAAATCTTTTTAAATTGGTTTACAAGTCATGATAACTCCTGCCGATCTCGCCTTCGATCGTGACCATATCTGGCACCCTTACACCTCCATGAGCGCGCCGCTGCCGGTCTACCCGGTGACGCACGCCGCCGGCTGCGAACTGCATCTGGCGAGCGGCGAACGGCTGGTGGATGGCATGTCGTCGTGGTGGGCGGCCATTCACGGCTATAACCATCCGCGCCTCAACGCGGCGATGAAAACCCAGATTGACGCGATGTCGCACGTCATGTTCGGCGGCATTACCCACCCCGCCGCGATAGCCCTGTGCCGCAAGCTGGTGGCAATGACGCCGGAGAACCTCGAGTGCGTGTTTCTTGCCGACTCCGGCTCGGTGGCGGTGGAAGTGGCGATGAAGATGGCGTTGCAGTACTGGCACGCCCGCGGCGAGCCGCGTCAGCGCTTCCTGACCTTCCGCCACGGCTACCACGGCGACACCTTCGGCGCGATGTCGGTGTGCGATCCGGATAACTCAATGCACAGTCTCTGGAAGGGGTACCTGCCGGAAAACCTCTTCGCGCCCGCGCCGCAGAGCAGCTTTGACGGCGAGTGGGATGAGCGCGATCTCGCGCCGTTCGCCCGTCTGCTGGCCGCGCACCGCCATGAGATAGCCGCCGTCATTCTTGAGCCGATTGTGCAGGGCGCGGGCGGCATGCGGATGTATCACCCGGAGTGGCTAAAGCGCATCCGCCGCATGTGCGATCGCGAAGGCATTTTGCTTATCGCCGATGAGATAGCGACCGGCTTTGGCCGCACCGGCAAGCTGTTCGCCTGCGAGCACGCGGGCGTGACGCCGGATATTCTCTGCCTCGGCAAGGCGCTGACCGGCGGCACGATGACGCTTTCCGCCACCCTCACCACGCGGCATGTCGCCGACACCATCAGCAACGGCGAGGCGGGCTGTTTTATGCACGGCCCGACGTTTATGGGCAATCCGCTCGCCTGCGCGGTGGCGGCCGAGAGCCTGGCGCTGCTGGAAACCGGCGAGTGGCGCGCGCAGGTGGCGGCCATAGAGCGGCAGTTGCGTGACGAGCTGGCGCCGTGTCGTGAGCTGCCGCAGGTTGCCGATGTGCGCGTGCTCGGCGCTATCGGCGTCGTGGAAACCACCGCGCCGGTCGAGATGGCCGTGCTTCAGCGCTTTTTCGTGGAGCAGGGCGTCTGGGTTCGCCCGTTTGGCCGCCTGATTTACCTGATGCCGCCCTATATCATCACGCCAGAACAGCTCACGCGGCTCACCCGCGCGGTGGGTGAAGCGGTGAAAAACCCGTCGTTTTTCAGACAGTGAGCGCCCGGCAAGCCTTGAGGGATGCACTACACTTTCAGAATTTGCGATAAACAACCAGGAGAGCGCGATGAAGATTCTGATGGTACTGACCTCCCACGACAAACTGGGTGATACCGGGAAAAAAACCGGCTTCTGGCTGGAAGAGTTTGCGGCACCTTACTTTGTGTTTCGTGACGCGGGGATCGACGTGACGCTCGCCACGCCGCAGGGCGGCCAGCCGCCGCTCGATCCGAAAAGCGACGCGCCGGATGCGCAAACCGCCGACACCCGGCGCTTTCGTGAAGATCATGAGGCTCAGGCCACGCTTGCGAATACCGCGCGGCTCGATGAAATCAACGCCGACGAGTATGACGCGCTGTTTTATCCGGGCGGCCACGGCCCGCTGTGGGATCTCGCCGATCACCCGATTTCTATCGCGCTTATCGAACACTACTGGGGCAGCGGCAAGCCCGTCGCGGCGGTGTGCCACGCGCCGGGCGTACTGCGTCATGTGAAAAAGCCCGACGGCAGCCCGCTGGTGGAAGGCAAACGCGTCACCGGCTTTACCAACAGCGAAGAAGAGGCGGTCGGGCTGACTCATGTCGTGCCGTTCCTCGTGGAAGATGCGCTCAAAGAGGCGGGCGGTCAGTTTGAGCGCACCGATGACTGGGGCGTGCATGTGGTTGTTGACGGGCATCTGGTGACCGGCCAGAATCCGGCCTCTTCCGCCGCCACCGCCGAAGCGCTGTTAAAATTGCTTCATCTGTAAGCGAGGAAACAGCATGAAGTTAATCAGTGTGAATTTTAACGACGGGGACAAGCTCCCCGCACGCCACGTGTTTAACGGCATGGGTTACGAGGGCGATAATATTTCGCCCCATCTCACCTGGGATGAGGTGCCGCCCGGCACCAAAAGTTTTGTGGTGACCTGTTACGATCCGGATGCGCCTACCGGCTCCGGCTGGTGGCACTGGGTCGTTGCGAATCTGCCCGCCGATACCCGCGTGCTGCCGCAGGGCGCGGGGTCTGGTCAGGCTGACCTGCCGGACGGTGCCATCCAGACGCGCACCGATTTTGGCACCGCCGGTTATGGCGGCGCGGCCCCGCCAAAAGGGGAAACACACCGCTATATTTTCACCGTGCACGCGCTGGATGTAGAGCGCATTGACGTTGATGAAAACGCCAGCGGCGCGATGGTCGGGTTTAATGTGCACTTCCACCGGCTCGCCAGCGCCTCGCTGACGGCGCACTACATCTGAATCATTTTGAAGCCGGTTATCACAATCGGCTTCCCGTTTCGCTCAACTTAGTATAAAAAAGCAGGCTCTTGTGCGTTCCCCCATTTTAAACAGGCTTAGCAAGGAGCAACCCTTGAACACATTTTCGGTTTCCCGTCTGGCGCTGGCGTTCGCTTTTGGCGTGACACTGACTGCATGCAGCTCAACGCCACCGGACCAACGTCCTTCTGAACAACGCGCGCCGGGTACGTCGGCTCGCCCGGTGCTGTCTGCGGATGAAGCGAAAAATTTCGTCCCGGCCCGCTATTTCGCCAATATCGATCCGAATGCCGCGCCGTGGGCGCCCTCCCCGATTCGACTGCCTGAAAAAGCAGACTTCGTGGTCGGCCAGGCGGGCGAGCAGGGCGTGACTCACACCAGCATTCAGGCCGCCGTTGATGCCGCGATTGCGCGTCACGCGACGGCGCGTCAGTACATCGCTGTACTCCCCGGCACTTACGAAGGCACCGTTTATGTGCCTGCGGCACCGGGCAGCGTGACGATTTACGGCACCGGCGAAAAACCGCTGGATGTGAAAATCAGCGCCGCGCTGGACAGCGAAATGGATGCCAACACCTGGCGTCGTACCGTGAACCCGTCCGGCAAATATATGCCCGGCAAACCGGCCTGGTATATGTTCGATAACTGCCAGAACCGACGCAACGGCAGCGTCGGCCTGATGTGCTCCGCGGTGTTCTGGTCGCAGAATAATGGCCTGCAACTGCAAAACCTGACCATTGAAAACAGCCTCGGCGACGCCGCGGGCGAAGGTCAGCACCAGGCTGTCGCGCTGCGCACCGATGGCGACCGCGTGCAGATCAACAAAGTGAATGTTCTGGGCCGCCAGAATCCGTTCCTGGTGACCAACAGCGATATTCGCAACCGCTTCACGCCGGATCGTCTGACCCGCACGCAGGTGACGAACAGCTACGTGGAAGGTGATGTGGATCTGGTCGCGGGCCGCGGCGCGGTGGTGTTTGATAACACCGAATTCCGCGTAGTGAACACCCGTACCCAGAAAGAAGGTTATGTGTTTGCGCCAGCGACCATGCCGAACTTCTATTACGGCTTCCTCGCCGTGAACAGCCGCTTTGTCGCGGCCGGTGAAGGCGTGGCGCAGCTTGGCCGCGCATGGGATATGGACGCCGCCAATGGCTATACGCCTGGCCAGACGCCGAACGGTCAGGTCGTTATCCGCGACAGCGTGATTGACGCCGGTTTCAATACCGTGCAGCCGTGGGGCCCGGCGCTGGGCTCACAGCGTCCGTTCACCGGCAATACCGGCGCGCAGGACGATAAAGGCAATATCCAGCGCGATCTGAACGACGCAAATGCCAACCGCCTGTGGGAATACAACAACCGCGGGCTGGGCAGCAAAGTGGTTGCCGAACCGAAAACGTAATCGCACGGCATCTGTCAGGCATCAGAAAAAAGGGGGAGCAATCCCCCTTTTTCTTTGCCCGTTTGTTGACGTAAGGCAATCGCCTGACGGTTACGGCCCGTATGATAAGGGCGTTGAGAACAACAGACGTGCAGGGTGGCTCACCATCGCCCATAAAAAACCTCGCCGCGGCGAGGTTTTTTATTTTTACGCGTCGAAGGCGTTAATGACGACCCACATCGGCCCCTGGCCTACCGCGTAGCGGCCTTTCTCCGCGAGCAGCCCCTGTTCGCCTTCAATGCCGTAAACCGCAATGTGATGCGATTTCTGGCCGGCGGCAATCAGATACTGCCCGCTGTTGTCGATGTTAAAACCGCGCGGCTGGGTTTCGGTGGGCTGATGCCCCTGCACCGCCAGGACGCTGCCATCTTCGGAAACAGTAAAGACCGTAATCACGCTCGCGGTGCGATCGCAGGCGTAGAGGTGACGGCCATCCGGCGTAATATGGATATCCGCCGCCCAGCGGGTGTCGGAGAAATCGGCCGGCATCATATCCAGCGTCTGCACGCATTCGATATTGCCGTGCGGATCGCTCAGCGCCCACACATCCACCGAGCTGTTCAGCTCATTCACACAGTAGGCGAACGGTTTGCTCGGGTGGAAGACCATATGGCGCGGCCCGGCACCCGCGACGGTGGTGACTTCCGCTGGCGTTTGCGGCTCAAGGTGGCCATCGTCTGTCAGCGTAAACAGGCATATGCGATCCTGCTTCAGCGCAGGCACCCACAGCGTGCGGTTATCCGGGGAGATATTCGCGGAGTGGCAGCCTTCCAGCCCTTCGACCACCGTGACAGTCTCGCCCGGCAGGCCATCGTTCAGGCGCACCACGCTTACACTGCCCGCGTTATAGGAGCCGCTGAACAGGAAACGGCCAGTATGATCGGTCGAAATGTGCGTCGGGCTGCCCGGCAGCGGCGCTTCGCCCGCCTCGCTGAGCGTGCCGTCATGGGCGGCGATGCGATACGCGATAACGCGAAACTCCGGGCGCACGCCAACGTACAGGAAACGCTTGTCAGGGCTGATGACCATCGGCTGAACCTGCCCTGGCGCATCCACCACCTGCAACAGCGTCAGCGTGCCCTGCGGCTCCAGACGCCAGACGTGGATCTGCTGGCTTTCCGGGCTTGCGGTATAAACGGTTTGTTTCATGAATACTCCTTGCTTCACTGAGCCTGAAAGACTGTTTCAAGGGTAGCGCGTTTTATCTTCCTGTGCCGACGCAGGCCTTGCGGGTTTCGCGCGATGTCTGTCGCGGTGTACCATCAACCGGATATTCTGACTGACGACTCTGGAAACCTGCATGACTTTTCGCGTAATCGCTCTCGACTTAGACGGCACATTGTTAACCGCTCAAAAAACCATCCTCCCGGAATCCCTCGATGCGCTGGCGCGCGCGAAAGCCGCCGGGCTGAAACCGGTGATCGTCACCGGGCGCCACCATAATGCCATCCACCCTTTTTATCAGGCGCTGGCGCTTGATACACCTGCCATTTGTTGTAATGGCACTTATTTGTATGATTATCAAGCGGAAAAGGTCATTACGGCCAATCCGATGAGCCCGCAACAGGCTGAAGGGCTGCTGGAATTACTGAGCGACGCGGGAATACCGGCGCTGATGTATATGGATGACGCGATGCTGTATGAACACGCCTGCGGCCATATCGAGCGCACTCAGAACTGGGCGCTGCGCCTGCCCGAAGCCCAGCGCCCGGTGTTCCGTCAGGTCGATTCGCTGCGCGAAGCGGCCCGTTCGGTGGAGAATATCTGGAAATTCGCACTCACCGGAGAAGACATTCCGCGCCTGCAAAACCTCGCGCTGACCATTGAGCGCGAGCTGGGCCTCGCCTGCGAGTGGTCATGGCACGATCAGGTGGATGTGGCCGCACCCGGCAACAGCAAAGGCAAACGCCTGGCGCAGTGGGTGGAATCGCAGGGATTATCGATGGATCAGGTGGTGGCGTTCGGGGATAACCATAACGACATCTCCATGCTGGAGCGCGCGGGGCTTGGCATCGCCATGGGCAACGCCGACGACATCGTGAAATCGCACGCCGACAAAGTCATCGGCCCCAATAGCGAGGCCAGCATTTCCGACGCGCTGCGTCAGTGGGTGCTTTAAGTCGTTATCGACACGCTTTTTATCTGGGCGTAGAGCCACAGGCCAGGCTTGATGGCCAGCTCATCGCGCGCCCAGGGGCTGATGCGCGCCCAGAGGGTGCGCGAGCCCACCTCCAGTTGCACTTCCACCTGCCCGTTGTCGTCGTAACACTGCGCGACGCGGGCGCGCAGAATGTTGCGGATGCTGCTTTGCAGCGGCGGCTGTAGCACCAGCGACACGTCAGACGCCTGAATGCGAATGCGCAGCGCCGTCTGGAGCGGTTTTTCGATACGGTTAACCCACAGGTGCTGATCGCCCAGCGCCAGTGCCGTCATGGCGTAGTGTGGATGGTGCTCAAGCACTGTGACTTTCAGCACGCTGCTCTGCTGCTCCGGCGGCAGCCAGGGGTGCATCACGCTGCTGCCCCAGATATCCTCCAGGCTGCCGAACGCTTTCACCTCGCCCTGCTCCAGCACCAGCACTTTATCGGCCAGATGCAGGATCTCCTCCAGCGAATGGCTGACGTAGAGCATCGGGATATTGATTTCGCGCGCCAGCCGTTGCAGGTACGGCAACAGTTCGCGCTTGCGCGGCACGTCGAGCGAGGCGAGCGGTTCGTCAAGCAGCAGCAATTCCGGCGCCGTCAGCAGCGCGCGGCCAATCGCCACGCGCTGTTTTTCACCGCCCGAGAGCGTTCCCGGCAAACGGTCGAGCAGCGGCTCGATGCCAAGCAGCGTCACCAGTTTGTCAAACTGCGACGCCATCTCTTTCGCCATGCCATATTTCAGGTTGCCGCGCACTTTATAGTGCGGAAAGAGGCGCGCATCCTGAAAGACATAGCCGACGCGGCGTTTTTCCGGCGGCAGAAAGGTGTCGGTTTCGGTGTCGCTCAGCACACGGTCGTTTAAGACGATGCGCCCGTGCTGCGGGCGGGTCAGCCCGCTTATCGCGTTAATCAACGAGGTTTTGCCCGCGCCCGACACGCCAAACACGGCGGTAATGCCGCTCCCCGGCAGAGTTTCGTTAACCGTCAGGCGATGCTTGCCGAGCACCTGGGTGAAATTGAGTTCCAGCATCAGGACGCCCCCAGACGGCGGCGGCTCTGGCGCGCCAGCCATTCAGAAAACATCAGCGAACAGAGTGCCAGCACAATGGCGATAACGCACAGGCGCGCGGCGGCACCCTCGCCGCCCGGCGTCTGGATAAGCGTATACATCGCCGATGGCAGCGTGCGGGTTTCGCCCGGAATATTGGAAACAAAGGTAATGGTTGCGCCGAATTCGCCGAGCGAACGCGCAAAGGCCAGCACAGTGCCGACGATAATGCCCGGCAGCGTCAGCGGCAGCGTGATAGTGAAAAAAACACGCCAGCGGCTGGCTCCCAGCGTACGAGCCGCCGCCTCGAGACGGATATCGACCGCCTCCAGCGCCAAGCGAATGGCGCGCGCCATCAACGGAAACGCCATCACCGCCGAGGCGAGCACCGCACCGCGCCAGGTAAACGCGAGCGTGATGCCGAAGAGATCGTAGAGCCATTCGCCTATCAGACCGCGGCGGCCAAACATCACCAGCAGCAGATAACCGACCACCACGGGCGGCAACACCAGCGGCAGATGAACCACGCCGTCCAGCAGCGTTTTGCCCGGGAAGGTGCAGCGCACCAGCACCCAGGCGAGAAGAACCCCGAAGGGCAAACTGATAACTACCGCAAGCGTAGAGACTTTCAGGCTAAGCAGTACCGCCTGCCATTCGGGTTCCGTCAACATCATTGGCTGGTTGTAAATCCGTATCGTTTAAACACTGCGGCAGCTTCCGGGCCCTGCAGATAGCGATAAAACGCGCTGACCGTCGGGTTGTTATGCCCGTCGATGATCGCCAGCGGATATTCCACTTTCTGATGGGAATCCTCCGGGAAGGTGCCAACCACTTTCACACCGTGGCTCGCCACGGCGTCAGAACCATACACGATGCCCAGCGGCGCTTCGTCGCGCTCCACCAGCGCCAGCGCGCCGCGCACATCTTCCGCAGGCGCGAGTTGCGCAGAGAGCGTCTCCCACGCGCCGAGTTTTTGCAATGCCTCTTTGGCGTAAATCCCGGCAGGCACGTGCGCCGGATCGCCCACCGCCAGACGGCCGCCTTTCAGCAGGCTTTTCCAGTCGGTGCTGCGGTTGATCACGATATCGCCCTGCGCGCTTTTCGCCGGTGCCACCACCACAAGACTATTGCCGAGGAGCGTTTTACGGCTCGGCGCGTCAATCGCTTTTTTATCGGCGGCGTAATCCATCCACTTCTGATCGGCGGAGATAAAAATATCCGCCGGCGCCCCCGCTTCAATCTGGCGTGCGAGCGTGGAAGAGGACGCGAACGACGAAACCACTTTCACCTGATGCCCTTTGGCATAGTCTTTAGCGATATCCTGCAGCGCGTTGGTCAGCGACGCGGCGGCGAACACGGTGACCGTGTTGTCCTGCGCCAGAGAAGCGCCCACCGCGCCCGCGCTTAAGGTGACGCCGAGCGCCAGTTTTAACCATAATTGTGCCATGAGACATTCCTTACCGTTTCGTTATATATAAGACAATATAACGCTGCGGGCAGGGTTTTCCCAGCAATTATCTATCGGCAAAAAAAGCGGCGGCTTGAGGGTAGAGAAAGGAAAACGCCCGGCAAAGCCGGGCGCGGGGGGAATCAGCGGTGCTGTTTAGACTGGTCTTTGTGACCGATGCCGGAGAAGATATTGAACACTTCACCGAGGCCCCAGATTAACCCCAGGATCACGGCCATCACCACCGGCACCATAATCACGGCAAACGCCAGACTTTTCAACAACTCGAACATGGTTGCCTCCTGAAAACAGTAAACCGTCATTCTAGCGGCATCCGCGCGAAACATCCTGCCCTTTTGTGCCATTTGCGCCGACCCGCCGCTTTCCTTCACAATAGCCTTTTGCCCGGTTGGAGGCCACCATGCAGGCCGATATTCTCCTTACGCTTAAACTGCACGACAAAATTTTTGCCGACCCACGACGCATCCATCTGCTGAAACAGGTGGCGCTGACGGGCTCTATCAGCCAGGGAGCGAAGCTCGCGGGCATCAGCTATAAAAGCGCGTGGGACGCCATCAATGAGATGAATCAGCTTGGCGATAAACTGCTGGTGGAACGCGCCACCGGCGGTAAAGGCGGCGGCGGCGCGCAGATGACGCCTTACGGCGAGCGGCTTATCGCGCTCTACGATCTGCTGGGGCAGATCCAGCAAAAGGCGTTTGACGCGCTTTCTGACGACGCGCTGCCGCTGGACAGCCTGCTGGCCGCCATCGCCCGCTTCTCGCTGCAAACCAGCGCCCGCAACCAGTGGTTCGGCGAAGTGGTCAGACGCGACGCCTGCCCGGTTCAGGAAACGATTGAGATTGCACTCGCCGGGAGCGGCACGCGAATCAACGCCGCAGTCACCACGCAGAGCGCCGAGCGGCTGGCGCTTTCGCCGGGCAAAGAGGTGCTGGCGCTCGTGAAAGCGCCATGGGTGCATCTCGCCCGCGATCCGCAGGAGGCCGCTCACGCCGATAACCAGCTTACCGGCACCATTCGCCATATCGCCCGTACCCCGCAGCACTGCGAAATTCTCCTGACGCTTAATGACGGCCAGACGCTCTGCGCCACGCTGACGCCGGAAGCCGCGCAGGCGTTAGACCCGCACGAAGGCCTGGCGGTGACGGCCTGGTTTAACGCCGACAGCGTGATCGTCGCCACCCTCTGTTAACGCGCGTCGTTGACATTGCGCCGTGAAAAACGTATCCCTGTGGTTTTACGCTGCAAAAAATGGGATACGGGATGACAACGTTGCAAATTATGCAAGGCACGTTTCGCATTGGCGATACGCGCGCGCTTCATATTGAGGATCTGACTGTCCACGCAGGCGAAAGCTGGGCGTTTGTCGGCGCTAACGGCAGCGGCAAATCGTCCCTTGCGTGGGCGCTGGCGGGCGAGCTCACCACAGAGAAAGGCGAGCGCGTTTGTCACTTCTCCCGCATCGCCCTGCTCTCGTTTGAACAGTTGCAAAAGCTGGTCAGCGCCGAGTGGCAGCGCAATAACACCGATTTGCTGAGCCCGGATGAAGACGACACCGGACGCACCACCGCGCAGATTATTCAGGATGAAATCCATGATCCGGCGCGATGTGCAGCACTCGCGGCGCGCTTCGGCATCGACGCGCTGCTGGCGCGGCGCTTTAAATATCTCTCCACCGGCGAAACCCGCAAAACGCTGCTCTGTCAGGCGCTGATGTCGCAGCCCGATTTGCTGATCCTCGATGAGCCATTCGATGGTCTCGACGTCGCCTCGCGCGAACAGCTCGCGCAGCTGCTTGGCGAGCTGAGCGCGCAGGGCCTGACGCTGGTGCTCATTCTGAACCGCTTTGATGAAATTCCCGATTTTGTGCAGCACGCAGGCGTGGTGGCGGACTGCACGCTGGTAGAGACAGGCGATAAAGCCACACTGCTGAACCAGGCGCTGGTGGCGCAGTTGGCCCACAGCGAGCGATTATCCGGCGTGAAACTGCCGGAGGCGGACGCCCCCGCGGCGCGCCACACGCTCAATGCCAGCGAGCCGCGCATTGTGCTGCGAAACGGCGTGGTTTCGTACAACGATCGCCCTGTCCTTAACAACCTGAGCTGGACGGTCAACCCCGGCGAACACTGGCAGATTGTCGGCCCCAACGGCGCGGGGAAATCGACGCTGTTAAGCCTGGTGACAGGCGATCATCCGCAGGGCTACAGCAATGACCTGACGCTCTTTGGCCGTCGTCGCGGCAGCGGCGAAACCATCTGGGATATCAAAAAGCATATCGGTTATGTGAGCAGCAGTTTACATCTTGATTACCGCGTCAGCGCCTCGGTGCGCAGCGTGATCCTTTCTGGTTATTTCGACTCCATCGGGATTTATCAGGCCGTCTCGGACCGCCAGCAGCAGCTGACGCGCGAGTGGCTCGATATTCTCGGCATGGACGACGCCACCGCCGACGCGCCGTTTCACAGCCTCTCCTGGGGCCAGCAGCGGCTGGCGTTGATTGTACGCGCGCTGGTGAAACACCCGACGCTGCTTATCCTTGATGAGCCGTTGCAGGGGCTCGACCCGCTGAACCGCCAGCTGGTACGCCGTTTTGTGGATGTGTTGATTAGCGAAGGCGAAACGCAGTTGCTGTTTGTCTCGCACCACGCCGAAGACGCGCCACAGTGCATGACCCACCGTTTAACCTTCATTCCTGACGGCGACAGCTATCGTTATCAGTTCGATACGCTGCGTTAACACAGCGCATTCAGGCGGGCCGGGCGTTCCCTGCCCGCGCCCCGCTTTCACTTTCAGATTAGCTGCAAATGCGCGCTTCGCGTTTTGTTTTACAATGGCTTAGCGTTGTGAGCCAGATGAGTGAAAAGCAGTGTAAACGATTCCACTAATTTATCCCATGTCACACTTTTTAGCGCTCTGTTATGCTATGGTTAATACATACCATAAGCGTAATGGAGCCAAATATGCGAGTTCTGGTAACGGGTGGTAGCGGTTACATCGGAAGTCATACCTGTGTGCAACTGCTGCAAAACAATCATGATGTGGTCATCCTTGATAACCTCTGCAACAGTAAGCGCAGCGTTCTGCCGGTGATTGAGCGTCTGGGCGGCAAAGCCGCGACGTTTATCGATGGCGATATCCGCGATGAAGCGCTGCTGCGCGAGATTTTCCACGACTACGCCATCGACACGGTGATCCATTTCGCCGGTCTGAAGGCGGTCGGCGAATCCGTCGCGAAACCGCTTGAGTATTACGACAACAACGTCAACGGTACGCTGCGCCTGATCTCCGCGATGCGCGCCGCGGGCGTCACCAATTTTATTTTCAGCTCCTCCGCGACTGTCTACGGCGACCAGCCGAAAATCCCTTATGTCGAAAGTTTCCCGACCGGCACGCCGCAAAGCCCGTATGGCAAAAGCAAGCTGATGGTCGAGCAGATCCTAACCGACCTGCAAAAAGCCTGCCCGGAGTGGAGCATCGCGCTGCTGCGTTATTTCAACCCGGTGGGCGCGCATCCGTCGGGCGATATGGGCGAAGATCCGCAGGGCATCCCGAACAACCTGATGCCGTATATCGCGCAGGTGGCGGTAGGCCGTCGTGAGTCGCTGGCGGTTTTCGGTAACGATTACCCGACCAAAGACGGCACCGGCGTGCGCGACTATATCCACGTGATGGATCTCGCCGACGGCCACGTGGCCGCGATGCAGCAACTGGCCGACAAGCCGGGCGTGCATATCTACAACCTCGGCGCGGGCGTCGGCAGCAGCGTGCTGGATGTCGTGAACGCGTTCAGCAAAGCCTGCGGCAAGCCTATCAATTATCACTTCGCGCCGCGCCGCGACGGCGACCTGCCCGCGTACTGGGCAGACGCCACCAAAGCAGACCAGGAGCTGAACTGGCGCGTGACGCGTTCATTACAGGAAATGGCGGACGACACCTGGCGCTGGCAGTCACGTCATCCCCAAGGTTATCCCGATTAAAGGAAGTCAGATGGAACAGTTTAACCCCGTGGATCATCCGCACCGTCGTTATAACCCGCTGACCGGACAATGGATTCTGGTTTCGCCGCATCGCGCCAAGCGCCCCTGGCAGGGGGCGCAGGAAACGCCTGCGAAACAGACGCAGCCGCAGCACGATCCCGATTGTTTTCTCTGCCCCGGCAACACCCGTGTCACCGGGGATAAAAACCCGCAGTACACCGGCACCTATGTGTTTACCAACGATTTCGCCGCGCTGATGACCGATACGCCGGACGCGCCGCAAAGCGCCGATCCGCTGATGCGTCTTGAGAGCGCCCGCGGCACCAGCCGCGTGATCTGCTTCTCGCCGGATCACAGCAAAACGCTGCCGGAGCTGACGCTGCCCGCGCTCGAAGAGGTGGTGAACACTTGGCAGACGCAGACCGCCGAGCTTGGCAAAACCTACCCGTGGGTACAGGTGTTTGAAAACAAAGGCGCGGCGATGGGCTGCTCCAACCCGCATCCGCACGGTCAGATCTGGGCTAACAGCTTTTTGCCGAATGAAGCCGAGCGTGAAGACCGGCTGCAGCGCGAGTATTTCGAACAGCAAGGCTCGCCGATGCTGGTGGATTACGCACAGCGTGAACTGGCGGATGGCAGCCGCACGGTAGTTGAAACCGAACACTGGCTGGCGGTAGTGCCGTACTGGGCGGCGTGGCCGTTTGAAACGCTGCTGCTGCCGAAAACGCATATTCTGCGCATGACCGACCTGACTGACGCGCAGCGCAGCTGCCTCGCGCTGGCGCTGAAAAAACTCACCAGCCGCTACGACAACCTGTTCCAGACCTCATTCCCCTACTCGATGGGCTGGCACGGCGCGCCGTTCAATGGCGAAGAGAACACACACTGGCAGCTTCACGCCCACTTCTACCCGCCGCTGCTGCGCAGCGCCACGGTACGTAAATTTATGGTGGGGTATGAAATGCTGGCGGAAACCCAGCGCGATTTAACCGCCGAACAGGCGGCAGAGCGTCTGCGCGCCGTCAGCGACGTCCATTTTCGCGAATCCGGAGAATAACAATGAGCCTGAAAGAAAAGACACATGCCCTGTTTGCCGAAAAATTCGGCTACCCTGCGACCACTCACATTCAGGCACCGGGCCGCGTTAACCTTATTGGCGAGCACACCGACTATAACGACGGTTTCGTGCTGCCGTGCGCTATCGATTACCAGACGGTGATCAGCTGCGCAAAGCGTGACGACCGCCGCGTGCGCGTCGTTGCCGCCGATTACGATAACGAAACCGATGAGTTTTCTCTCGATGAGCCGATCCTGACGCACGACAGCCAGCAGTGGTCGAACTATGTGCGCGGCGTGGTTAAGCATCTGCAACAGCGCGATCCTGGCTTCGGCGGCGCCGATCTGGTGATTAGCGGCAACGTGCCGCAGGGCGCGGGCTTAAGCTCTTCGGCATCGCTGGAAGTGGCGGTCGGCACCGTGTTCCGCCACCTCTATCATCTCTCACTCGACGGCGCGCAGATTGCCCTGAACGGCCAGGAAGCGGAAAACCAGTTCGTCGGCTGCAACTGCGGGATTATGGATCAGCTCATCTCCGCGCTCGGCAAAAAAGACCATGCGCTGCTCATCGACTGCCGTAGTCTCGGCACCAAAGCGGTGCCGATGCCGCAGGGCGTCGCGGTCGTTATTATCAACAGTAATTTCAAACGTACGCTGGTCGGCAGCGAGTACAACACCCGCCGCGAGCAGTGCGAAACCGGCGCGCGTTTCTTCACGCAAAAAGCGCTGCGCGACGTTAGCCTGGATCAGTTTAACGCCGTGGCGCATGAGCTTGACCCGATCGTCGCTAAACGCGTGCGCCACGTGCTGACTGAAAACGCCCGCACCGTCGAAGCGGCTGATGCGCTGGCGAAAGGCGATCTGACCCGCATGGGCGAGCTGATGGCGGAATCTCACGCCTCCATGCGCGACGACTTTGAAATTACCGTTCCTCAGATCGATACTCTGGTGGAGATTGTGAAATCGGTTATCGGTGACAAAGGCGGCGTGCGCATGACGGGCGGCGGCTTCGGCGGCTGCGTCGTGGCGCTGGTGCCGGAAGCCCTCGTGCCGGAAGTGCAGGCTGCCGTGGAAGCGCAATATGAAGCGCGCACCGGTATTAAAGAAACGTTTTACGTGTGCAAACCTTCAGAAGGAGCAGGTCTGTGCTAAAAGAGACGCCACAACTGGCCCCGGATGGCCAGCCGTATCGTATCTCCACCCTGCGCAACGCCGCAGGGATGGTGGTCACCGTGATGGACTGGGGCGCGACGCTGCTGTCGGCCCGCGTCCCGATGAAAGACGCCAGCGTGCGCGAAACGCTGCTGGGCTGTCCGAGCCCGGAAATCTGGCTGGAGCAAACCGCGTTTCTCGGCGCGTCGGTGGGCCGTTACGCCAACCGCATCGCGCAGTCACGCTTTACGCTCGATGGCGAGACGTATTCACTGACGCCAAGCCAGGGCGAAAACCAGCTGCACGGCGGCCCGGAAGGGTTCGATAAACGCCGCTGGCGCATTGTGCGCCAGAATGGGCAGGAAGTGCTTTATACGCTGGATTCGCAGGATGGAGACCAGGGTTATCCCGGCGAGCTGCGTGCCACCGCGCATTTCCGCCTGACCGACGATAACCGCATCAGCATTGAATACCGCGCCCGCGTGGATAAACCGTGCCCGGTCAACCTCACGAACCATGCCTATTTCAACCTGGACGGCGAGCAGAACGACGTGCGCGACCATCGCCTGCAACTCTTCGCAGAGCGTTATCTGCCGGTTGACGAACAGGGCATTCCGCGCGAGGGGCTGGCGGATGTCGCGGGAACCGGTTTTGATTTCCGCGAGCCGAAAAAAATTGCGCAGGATTTCCTGAAAGACGAAGGCCAGCAGCGCGTAAAAGGCTATGACCACGCCTGGCTGCTGGACGCGAAAGGCGACGTGAATCAGCCGGCGGCGCATGTCTGGTCGAGCGATGAAAAGCTCAAGATGACGGTCTATACCACCGCCCCTGCGTTGCAGTTCTACTCTGGCAACTATCTGGAAGGCACGCCCGCCCGCGAACAGGGCACCTACAGCGCCTGGCAAGGGCTAGCGCTGGAGAGCGAATTTCTGCCGGACAGCCCTAATCACCCGGAATGGCCGCAGCCGGACTGCATTCTGCGCCCTGACCAGGAATACCAGAGCATCACGCAGTACCACTTTATTCCTCAGTAACGCAAAGCCCTCTTCAAAGAGGGCTTTTTTTCGCCATTTTGCTGTTATTACCGCCAGTTACTGACAAAAAAATCACGGCCGATTCACATGCGCCTTACACTGCACCGCTATTTTCGCTATGTTAAAGGTTTACGTTGCCGCTAACTTCAACACGGCAATATAATGATAACTGTTATCATTCAATCAGGCTTATGAAGGAGTAATACTATGGCTGTTACTAAGCTGGTTCTGGTTCGTCACGGCGAAAGCCAGTGGAACAACGAAAACCGCTTTACCGGTTGGTACGACGTTGACCTGTCTGAGAAAGGCGTCAGCGAAGCGAAAGCCGCGGGCAAGCTGCTGAAAGACGAAGGCTACAGCTTTGACTTTGCTTATACCTCCGTGCTGAAACGTGCCATCCACACGCTGTGGAACATCCTGGACGGGCTGGATCAGGCCTGGCTGCCGGTTGAAAAATCCTGGAAACTGAACGAGCGTCACTATGGCGCGCTGCAGGGTCTGAACAAAGCTGAAACCGCTGAAAAATACGGTGACGAGCAGGTGAAACAGTGGCGTCGCGGCTTCGCGGTGACTCCGCCGGCGCTGACCAAAGATGACGAGCGCTACCCGGGCCACGATCCGCGTTATGCGAAACTGAGCGAGCAGGAGCTGCCGCTGACTGAGAGCCTGGCACTGACCATCGATCGCGTTATCCCTTACTGGAACGAAACCATTCTGCCGCGCCTGAAAAGCGGTGAGCGCGTAATTATCGCCGCTCACGGTAACTCCCTGCGCGCGCTGGTGAAATACCTGGATAACATGAGCGAAGAAGAGATCCTTGAGCTGAATATCCCGACCGGCGTGCCGCTGGTGTATGAGTTCGACGAAAACTTCAAACCGATTAAGCACTACTATCTGGGTAACGCTGACGAGATCGCAGCGAAAGCGGCGGCTGTCGCAAACCAGGGTAAAGCGAAGTAATTCGCAACCGTAAGCGGTGCAAAAGGCGTGGTGAAGACCACGCCTTTTTTATTGGGGCGTGATAGCGGGTTAGCATGGCGAGTGCGTGAGACAGATATGGCGGGTGCGCTGCGCTTACCCGCCCTACAGTATATGGCGTTTCGCGTGGCATGGCGGGTGCGCTGCGCTTACCCGCCCTACGGCATACGGCATTTCACGTGGCATGGCGGGTGCGCTGCGCTTACCCGCCCTACGGCATACAGCATTTCACGTGGCATGGCGGGTGCGCTATGCTTACCCGCCCTACTACGGTGCGAGAGGTAGGTAGGGTGGGTAAGCGTTAGCGCACCCGCCAACACGAATTTAACCGCGACGCGCTTTCACGGCCTCGGCAAGCTGATGCAGGATGGCGTCGGTATCTTCCCAGCCGATGCAGGCGTCGGTCACGCTCTTGCCATACACCAGCGGCTCACCGCTCTCAAGGCTCTGATTGCCTTCCACCAGATGGCTTTCAATCATCACGCCCATGATGGCGCTTTCGCCACCAGCGATTTGCGCGCAGACATCCGCGCCGACCTCCATCTGCTTTTTAAACTGCTTGCTGGAGTTAGCATGGCTGAAATCGATCATCACCTGCGGCTTCAGGCCCGCTTTCTCAAGACCGGTTTTCACCTCAGCAACGTGCGCCGCGCTGTAGTTCGGCGTTTTACCGCCGCGCAGGATGATATGGCAATCGCTGTTACCGCTGGTGTTAACGATAGCCGAGTGGCCCCACTTGGTGACAGACAGGAAACAGTGCGGCGCGCTGGCGGCGTTGATGGCGTCAATTGCCACTTTGATGGTGCCGTCGGTGCCGTTTTTAAAACCAACCGGACAGGAAAGCCCCGACGCCAGCTCGCGATGCACCTGGGATTCGGTGGTACGTGCGCCGATAGCACCCCAGCTCATTAAATCCGCCAGATACTGTGGCGTAATCATATCCAGGAACTCGCCCGCCGCCGGCAGGCCGGTGTCATTGATATCCAGCAGCAATTTACGCGCAATCTTCAGCCCATCGTTAATCTGAAAACTGTTATCCATATGCGGATCGTTGATAAGCCCCTTCCAGCCCACCGTGGTGCGCGGCTTCTCAAAATAGACGCGCATAACGATTTCCAGCTCATTCTTTAACGCCTTACGCAGCGGCAGCAGACGCGAGGCGTACTCCTTCGCCGCCATCGGATCGTGGATAGAACACGGGCCAATCACCACCAGCAGACGATCGTCGCCGCCATGTAGAATCTGATGAATCGCCTGGCGCGCCGCAGAAACCGTCTCGGCAGCCTTTTCAGTAGCGGGAAATTTTTCCAGGAGTGCGACAGGTGGGAGTAACTCGTTGATGCCATTAATGCGTAAATCGTCGTTCTGATAAGTCATGATGGTTCCAGGAGGCCCTGCAGTTTTGTGGGAAAGCAATCCCCTCAATCTATCTTGTCGCGCCAGTAGTGTAAACACGCATTTACACTTCGCACGGAAAATTCCTGGAAGTTAACTTAAAAACGCCAGAAAGTAGCGTAAAGAGAGATCGAGTCTACACTTTTTATTTGTTAGCACTCTGTTTTATACATTTTACAGAATCACCTGCTGCCTTTTGGCGATGGTGTGGTTTATTCGACCGCAACACACGCGCTGATCAACTTTTTCACAGTGCACTGTTGGAAGAAGTTATCCAGCAATAACGACCAGAACAGGAGCATGACTATGAAACTTAATAAACTGACTTCACTCTTTCTGACCGCCACTCTGACTCTGGCCAGCGGCGCGGCGCTTGCCGCCGATTCCGGCTCATCCACTGGCGGTAGCGACACCGGCTCTGCAAACGCCGCCGCTAACGCAGGCCAGGTAGCGCCGGACGCTAAACAGAATGTCGCTCCGAACGGCGTGGATAACAACAATATCAACACTTCCGGCACTAACTCCGCAAACAGCGGCGTGAATACCGGCACCGGTACCGCCACGGGTACCTCCTCCGGCACCGCGAACAGCACCAGCGGCGAAATGGGAGCTACCGGCAACAGCACGTCCGGTTCTACCGGCAGCGTACAGTGTACTGGCGATGCCTGCCCGAGCACGTCCGGCAGCACCTCCCAGTAATCGCATTTAATGCCTGAATACAAAAGGAGAGCTTCGGCTCTCCTTTATTTTTGCTATTGTGGTAGCGCGCGATGGCCGCGCAATTAACTGATATTAATAATCACAAAAATGTTGAGCGACACACGCTATGGCCCATTCCCATACCCATTCTCATTCTCATTCACACGAGCCCCACGAGCATTCTCATAACAACTCCAACAGTAAACGCCTGCTGATTGCGTTTCTCATCACTGCCATTTTTATGGTGCTGGAGATTGCAGGCGGCCTGCTTTCCGGCTCGCTGGCGCTGCTCGCCGACGCGGGCCATATGTTTACCGACGCCGCTGCACTGCTGGTGGCATTGATGGCGGTGCGATTCGCACGCCGCAGCCCGAACGCGCGTCACACCTTTGGATTGCTGCGTTTAACCACGCTTGCCGCGTTTGTGAACGCACTGGCGCTGCTGGTGATTACGGTGATTATCGTCTGGGAGGCTATCGCGCGTTTTATTACGCCGGAGCCTGTCGCGGGCGCGCCGATGCTCGGTATCGCCATTGCAGGGCTGGTAGCGAACCTGCTTTCATTCTGGATTTTGCATCGCGGCAGCGATGAAAAGAACATGAACGTGCGCGCGGCAGCGTTGCATGTGCTGGGCGATCTGCTGGGCTCCGTCGGCGCGATTGTGGCGGCGGTGGTTATTCTCTGGACAGGCTGGACGCCAATCGACCCGATTCTTTCTATTCTGGTATCGTGCCTGGTGTTGCGCAGCGCCTGGCGACTGCTTCAGGAGAGCATGAATGAATTGCTGGAAGGCGCGCCCCGCGCGGTGGATGTCGATCAACTGCGTCGCAGACTGGTACGTGAAATTCCGGAGGCGCGCGACGTACATCATGTGCACCTGTGGCTGGTAGGGGAAAAACCGGTGATGACGCTGCATGTACAGGTGATCCCGCCGCACGATCATGACGCCCTGATGGCGAGCATTCATGACTATCTGCGACACCACTACCAGATAGCCCATGCGACGGTACAGCTTGAGTATCAGTCATGCAGCGTTAAAGACTGTGATTTAAATGCCGGGGACGCGACACCACACGCCCACGGCCATTCGCATTAATGAGACAGCGCGCGCGAGCCCCGCTCGTGCGCCGCTTTGATCCACATCCGGCTGCCGTTAAGCGCAATAAACGTCAGGATCAGATACTCCAGCGACATCGCATAAACGCCCTGGCGCGCGAAAATCACCACGCTAATGACGTTAATGATGACCCACAGCAGCCAGTTTTCGACATATTTACGGGTCATCAGGATCATCGCCACTACGGACAGAACCGTCATACAGGAATCCCAGAACGGGAAGGCGTCCGGCTGAAGCTGCGGCATAGCCACGTTAAGCCCAAGTGCCTGCATGACCTGAACCGCGATACGCGTCAGAAACGCAAATACCGGGTCAATCCAGACCGTCATCAGACCAATCGCCACCACACAAACCGCCAGCCAGCCAAACGCTTTCGGGCGTGGCAGCCAGCGAATATGCAACGCCGCCTGGTTGTCGCTGCTCTGGCGCGACCACGCGTACCAGCCGTAAATATTCGCCACAAAGAAAAAGACCTGTAGCAGCAGACTCGCATAGAGCTGGATCTGGAAGAAAATAATCGCAAACAGCGTGACGTTAATTAAACCGAACACATAGTTAACGATTTTCTCAAGGCTCGCCAGCCAGATGCACAGCAGGCCCGCGAGCGTGCCGATGGCTTCAATCCATGATAATGAGTATCCGCCTTCGCCGAGCGGAATATGTACCAGAATGTTTTGTACGCTAAAAAAATCCATATCTCCCCGAAGCGTAAATTCTTACGCGTTTCCTTTAACCGAAAGACGAAGTGTAGCCGCAAAATCCAGCATGCGGTTAAGCGGCGTTAACGCGGCTTCTCGCAGGCGGGCGTCAACATGAATCTCATGAGCCGTACCGCCATGCTCGAGCGCATCAGCGATGGCCTGAAGGCCATTCATCGCCATCCACGGACAGTGCGCGCAGCTACGGCAGGTCGCGCCCTCACCGGCGGTCGGTGCTTCAAGCAGCGTTTTTTCCGGACACGCCTGCTGCATTTTGTAAAAAATGCCGCGATCGGTCGCCACAATCAGCTGCGGATGCGGCAGCGTTTTCGCGGCGTTAATCAACTGACTGGTGGAGCCTACGGCATCAGCCATATCGACAATCGCCTGCGGCGACTCCGGGTGTACCAGCACGGCGGCATCAGGATAAAGCGCTTTCATACGCGCCAGCGCCTGCGTCTTAAACTCATCATGCACGATGCAGGCGCCCTGCCAGCAGAGCACATCGGCACCCGTCTGTTTCTGAACATAACGCCCCAGATGCCGGTCCGGCGCCCAGATAATTTTCTCGCCGAGACTATCAAGATGTTCAATCAGCTCTACGGCGATGCTGGAGGTCACGACCCAGTCGGCGCGGGCTTTCACCGCCGCCGAGGTATTGGCGTAAACCACGACGGTGCGATCCGGATGGCTGTCGCAAAACGCAGCGAATTCCTCTTCCGGGCACCCGAGATCCAGCGAGCACTCCGCCTGTAGCGTCGGCATCAGAATGGTTTTTTCAGGGCTTAAGATTTTGGCGGTTTCACCCATAAAGCGCACGCCAGCGACCAGCAACGTAGTGGCAGGGTGATTCGCGCCGAAACGCGCCATCTCCAGTGAATCAGAAATACAGCCGCCCGTCTCTTCGGCCAGCGCCTGAATTTCCGGGTCGGTGTAGTAGTGCGCCACCATGACCGCGTTGCGCTCCTTAAGGAGACGCTTAATTTTTTCGCGGTAAATGGCTTTCTCATCCGCACTCAGCGGCACGGGCTTTGGCGGGAACGGATAAATTGCGGCCTCGGGATCGAACATTACACTCATTTGCACCATCTCGTTTTTTGCACTTAACTAAAGCCGCTTAACCGAGCCGTTGAAAGCCACCTGGCAGCTTCATTTGTTTTATATGCTAAACAAGATAGCGGATTGCACGGCAAAAGTCACAGGAAAAGGTGGCATGGGGTGCGCGTGGCGCATCATCGGATGAAAGAGATGAGCAAGCGTATGGCGGGAAGCATTTTGCAGCGTGCGGATGAGGTTACGTCTGAAAAGCAAAAAGGCGCCTTTAGGGCGCCTTTTTACACTGGTGGGTCGTGCAGGATGACTCGCTTCGCTCGCCCTTCGGGCCATTGCCGCAAGCGGCTCCGTTGCCTCGCCATAAATGGCTCGGCCCGAACCTGTGCAGGTTCGAATCTTTCTTACGTCCAGATAAGCAAAAAGGCGCCTTTAGGGCGCCTTTTTACACTGGTGGGTCGTGCAGGATTCGAACCTGCGACCAATTGATTAAAAGTCAACTGCTCTACCAACTGAGCTAACGACCCTTTCGGGAACTGCTTCTTTCAGAGGGAGGTAGTGGAAGATGTTTGCTGCTTTGCAGCATTATCCTTCACACCTGTCTTTAACACCCACGCTTTGAGTGGTGGGTCGTGCAGGATTCGAACCTGCGACCAATTGATTAAAAGTCAACTGCTCTACCAACTGAGCTAACGACCCATTCGGGTGTTATCTGAAAGATTTACTGCTTTACCAACAAAAGCGTTGGTTGTCCGCGCATGATTTCACATGAAGCGTTGGTGGGTCGTGCAGGATTCGAACCTGCGACCAATTGATTAAAAGTCAACTGCTCTACCAACTGAGCTAACGACCCGAGTGGTGGGTGATGACGGGATCGAACCGCCGACCCCCTCCTTGTAAGGGAGGTGCTCTCCCAGCTGAGCTAATCACCCGATACTACGCTGGTTTACTGCGTGTGGTCAGTCGTGGAGGGGATAACACTAACGAAGCGTTGCAACGTTGCCTTCACGATATCGCTCATTTAAACCACCTGAGCGAGTGGTGGGTCGTGCAGGATTCGAACCTGCGACCAATTGATTAAAAGTCAACTGCTCTACCAACTGAGCTAACGACCCACATTTTTTGCCACCGCGGGTTTGTTTCGTATCCCGTGGCAACGGCGGCATATATTACTGATTTAAGATTCTGACGCAACAAAAATTTCGAGGCAGATCACTTAACTGCTTACGTTTCATGCGGCAAGACCAGAAATAATACGGTATCTGGTCAAGCCGCATGCATTACATCGCATTCAGGCGTTTTTGCGCCTGTTTTGCACCGTCGGTGCCAGGGTATTTGGAGATAACCTGCTGATAAACGGCCTTCGCTTTCGCGGTGTCGCCTTTATCCTGCATGATTACGCCGACCTTATACATCGCATCCGCCGCTTTCGGTGATTTAGGATAGTTCTTCACCACCGAGGCAAAGTAATACGCCGCGTCATCCTTCTTACCTTTGTTGTAATTCAGTTGGCCGAGCCAGTAATGGGCGTTCGGCTGGTAAGTGGAATCCGGGTATTGCTTTATGAAATTGGAAAACGCGGTGATGGCTTCATCCTGACGGGATTTATCCTGCACCAGCGCGATAGCTGCGTTGTAATCGGTATTGGCATCCCCGCTTTGCGTCGGCGCGCTGGCTGTGGGCGCGGAGGCATTCGCATCCGGTGTGGCTTGCGCCGCGCCGTTTTGCGCCTGATCGCCGCCCTGCGCTGCTGCCGCTCCGCCATTGCCATTAGTCAGACTGTCCATCTGCAGCAAAATCTGCTTTTGACGTTCCACAATCTGGTTAAGCTGATACTGATTTTCCTGAATCTGACCGCGCAGGGAATCAATATCGGACTGGTTATCGGAGAGCTGCTGCTGAAGCTGGGTTAAAAGCTGACTGTGAGCGTTGGAAATACGCTCGAGTTGAACGACACGGTCTTCGACCGAGCCTGAGCCGACATCACTGATTGGCGCCTGGGCATTAGCGGCCCAGGGGGCCGCTACGCCAACCAGTAACGACAGACCCAACAGGTGATGTCTGAAGTTACTGATCATGCAATTCTCTTAGTAAACCAGTACGGCGCGACGGTTTTTGGCATATGCCGCTTCGTCGTGACCCAGTACTGCAGGTTTTTCTTTACCGTAAGAAACGATGGAGATCTGGTCAGCAGAAACGCCTTTACCCTGCAGGTACATCTTAACCGCGTTAGCACGACGCTCGCCCAGGGAGATGTTGTACTCCGGGGTGCCGCGCTCATCCGCGTGACCTTCAACAGTCACTTTGTAAGACGGGTTGCTACGCAGGAAGTTAGCGTGCGCATCCAGCATTGCAGCGAAGTCAGAACGGATGTCGTACTTATCCAGATCGAAGTAAACGATGTTGTTCTGCTGCAGCTGCTGCATCTGCAGACGCGCCTGCTCTTCAGAAGACATGTTGCCGCCGTTGCCGTTCATACCAGTGCCGGCACCCAGCATGCCTTCGCCGCTCTGGTCATTGCTGGCGTTCTTGTTAGAAGAACACGCTGCGATTGCCATAACAGGCAGAGCGATCATCAGCCCTTTCAGCACTTTATTCAGTTGCATTTCTTTGATTCCTTTAGTAATCAATTAATTATTATTACAGATACGGCGACCAGGCAGGCGATTTTACCTGTCCATCAGTTGCCGGAAGACGCGCTTTGAAACGCCCATCTGTAGAAACCAGGTTCAGCACGGATCCCATCCCCTGAGAAGAGCTGTAGATAACCATAGTGCCGTTAGGTGCCAGACTTGGCGTTTCATCCAGGAACGTTGACGACAGCGTCTGTACGCCACCCGTTGCCAGATCCAGTTTAGCGATGTTCTGAGCGCCGCCATTGGAGCTCACCATCACCATAAATTTACCGTCGGAGCTGATGTCAGCGTCCTGGTTCTGAGAGCCTTCCCAGGTCACACGCTGCGGCGCACCGCCGTTGATATTGACTTTATACACCTGCGGACGACCAGCCTGGTCAGAGGTATAGGCCAGCGTCTGGCTGTCCGGATACCAGGTCGGCTCGGTGTTGTTACTGCGTCCGTCGGTCACCTGACGGATCTGGCCAGAGCCGATATCCATCACGTACAGGTTCAGGCTGCCGGTTTTAGAGAGTGCGAAAGCCAGTTTGCTGCCATCCGGGGAGAACGCCGGCGCACCGTTGTGGCGCGGGAACGACGCGACCTGACGCACGGCGCCGTTTGCCAGCGTCTGGATAACCAGCGCAGAACGACCGCTTTCAAAGGTCACGTAAGCAAGCTTGCTGCCATCCGGCGACCATGCCGGAGACATCAGCGGCTGCGGCGAACGGTGTACAACGAACTGGTTGTAACCATCGTAGTCAGAGACGCGCAGTTCATACGGGAACTGACCGCCGTTGGTCTGAACCACATAAGCGATACGGGTGCGGAAAGCGCCTTTGATGCCGGTCAGCTTCTCAAACACTTCGTCGCTCGCAGTATGGCCTGCATAACGCAGCCACTGCTTGTTCACTTTGTAGGAATTCTGAGCAAGCACGGTGCCCGGCGCGCCACCGGTATCTACCAGCTGATACGCCACGGTATAGCTGCCGTCGCCGTTCGGCGTCACCTGCCCAACCACGACCGCGTCGATACCAAGCGCAGACCAGGCCGCTGGCTGAACTTCCTGTGCCGTCGCAGGCTGCTGCGGCAGACGAGAGCGATCGAGCGGGTTGAATTTACCGCTGTTACGCAGATCCGCCGCCACGATGCCGCCGATATCTTCAGGCGCAGCACCCGGGCCTGCCCACTTGAACGGCACCACCCCAATCGGACGCGCCGAGTCAACCCCCTGGGTTATCTCGATGCGTACTTCTGCGTGCAGCACAGCTGCCCACAGCATCAGAAAACTAAATGCTAAACGTAATGCCTGCTTCATCATATCTCCCTTATCTGGACTCAGAGCCCACGATAATTTAGCAGAATGTTAACAAACTCAAAGATAGACAACCACATCACACACCGGCTTAAACCGGACAGTGAAGCCCGGTTTTACCGGAAATCACTGCGGTTTGAAAAGCAACGGCGCGTTTTTAAAGACTTCATAAACAGCCTGGCTCGGCGGCTTAGGAATCTTCGCCTGTCGGGCGGCGGAAATGGCTGCCTGGCAAAGCGCAGGATCGCCCCCTTCCGACTGGATATCCAGCAGTAAGCCATCCGGTGCAAGTTTAATACGCAGCGTACAGGTTTTGCCTGAATACGATGACGCATCGTAGAACTTGCTTTCAATGGCCGACTTTATCTGCGAGGCGTAGCCATTGATTTCAGCGCCGCTGGCACCGTTGTTCTTACTATTACCGCTTCCCGCCGGCGCTGCATTACTGCCTTTCGCCCCGCCGCCGGTTTTCGGCGCATTCTTACCTGAGCTGAGATCGCCAAGCAGATCGTCAACGCCTTCCGCCGCGGCCGCTTTCTCTGCAGCGGCTTTCGCAGCTGCGGCTTTCTTCGCCGCCGCTTTTTCGGCGGCCGCTTTCTTATCAGCAGCGGCTTTTTCCGCGGCTGCTTTTTTCTCTGCCGCCGCTTTCTCTGCCGCCGCTTTCTCTGCAGCAGCTTTTTCGGCCGCCGCGGCTTTTTCTGCTGCCGCTTTTTCGGCTGCCGCCTTCTTAGCAGCCTCAGCGGCCGCTTTCTTCTCGGCGTCCTGCTGGGCTTTTTTCGCCGCATCGGCAGCCGCTTTTTTCTCTGCTTCTTCCTGCGCTTTCTTCGCGGCAGCGGCGGCTTTAGCGGCCTCCTCCTGCGCTTTTTTCTGCGCGTCGGCAGCGGCTTTCTTCGCCGCTTCTTCCGCGGCTTTCGCCTGAGCGTCAGCTTTCGCTTTTGCGTCTGCTGCGGCTTTAGCTGCCGCCTCTTCCGCCTGCTTTTGCTGTTCCTGCGCGCGCTTCGCGGCTTCTTCAGCCTGTTTCTGCTGTTCCGCCTGCTGCTGCGCTTTCTCCTGCGCCTCAAGGCGCTCCTGCTCAAGCTTTTTCAGGCGTTCTTGTTCGGCGGCCTGTTTCTCACGCAGTTCCTCCGCCTGCTGCTGCGCCTGTTTCTCGCGCTGTTCGGCGGCTTGTTTAGCGCTTGCCTGCTGTTGCTGCTGGCGGTTGTACTGCTGCACTACCGCACCGGGATCGACCATCACGGCGTCGATAGCCGATCCGCCGCCGCCGCCCGCCGCGTCTTCATTGATATGCTCATCGAACGAACTCCAGATCAGCAGTGCAATGAGCAATACATGCAGCACTACGGAAATGATGATCGCGCGTTTCAGCTTATCGTTTTGTTCGGTTGCCTTTGCCACTCTCGGTTTCCAAAACTTATAGCCCTGTCAGGCGGTGGATCAGATAGGCTGCGTCATCAAGCCGACAGATTTCACGCCAGCCTGATGTAACAGGTTCAGCGCTTTAATAATCTCGTCGTAAGGAACCTCTTTGGCGCCACCGATTAAAAAGACCGTTTTTGGATTTTCCTGCAGGCGACGCTGCGCCTCGGCAACAATTTGCTCAGCAGGCAGTTGATCCATACGATCTTTTTCCACCACCACGCTGTACTGACCCACGCCGGAGACTTCAATAATCACCGGCGGGTTGTCATTGCTGCTGACGGTCTGGGAATCCGTGGCGTCCGGCAAATCCACTTCCACGCTCTGGGTGATGATGGGCGCTGTCGCCATAAAAATCAGCAGCAGCACCAGCAGCACGTCCAGCAGCGGGACAATGTTGATTTCAGATTTCAGATCACGACGACCACGTCCACGTGTTCTGGCCATGACTTACCCCTTGTTGCTTTCGGTGCTGGTGCTGGTGAAAGCCTGGCGATGCAGGATAGCCGTGAACTCTTCCATAAAGTTGTCGTAATTCAGCTCCAGCTTGTTCACGCGCTGGTTCAGACGGTTGTAGGCCATTACCGCCGGGATTGCGGCGAACAGACCAATTGCCGTCGCGATAAGCGCTTCCGCGATACCCGGCGCCACCATTTGCAACGTCGCCTGCTTCACCGCGCCCAGCGCGATAAAGGCGTGCATGATCCCCCACACGGTGCCGAACAGACCGATGTACGGGCTGATGGAACCTACTGTGCCGAGGAACGGGATATGCGTTTCGAGGGTTTCAAGCTCGCGATTCATCGAAATACGCATCGCGCGCGACGCCCCTTCGACAATCGCTTCCGGCGCATGGCTGTTAGCGCGATGCAGACGAGCAAACTCTTTAAAACCCGCGTAGAAGATCTGCTCGGAGCCGGAGAGATTTTCACGACGCCCCTGGCTCTCCTGATACAGGCGAGAAAGTTCGATGCCCGACCAGAATTTATCTTCAAAGGCTTCCGCTTCACGCGACGCGGCATTGAGGATGCGCGTTCGCTGAATGATGATGGCCCAGGACGCGATTGAAAAACCAATCAAAATCAACATGATAAGTTTAACCAGAAGACTTGCCTTCAGGAACAAATCAAGGATATTCATGTCAGTCACTGCTTGAACTCCGCGACAATAGACTTGGGAAGCGCACGAGGCTTCATTAAGAGTGGATCAACGCAGACAATCAGCACCTCGGCTTCATTGAGGAGCTGGTTTTCCGCGTTAACAATCCGTTGCCTGAACACCATGGAGGTGCCACGCAGCGTTGTAATTTCGGTCTGGACTTCGAGCATATCGTCGAGTCGGGCAGGCGCAAGATATTCAAGCGACATCCTGCGAACCACAAAGGCTACTCGCTCCGCCAGTAAATCTTGCTGACTAAAGTGGTGGTGGCGCAGCATCTCTGTGCGTGCTCTTTCATAAAAGGCGACGTAACTGGCGTGATAAACCACACCACCGGCGTCGGTGTCTTCGTAATAGACACGAACCGACCATCGAAACAGCGTTGTGCTCACTCTACATCCCGGTAATGCAAATAAACGCTGCTACTATACGCAAGTGAATGTGGGTTGGGAATGGGGAGAAGTAAACGGAGAGTAAATATTTATGGGCTCCTGAAAGCCCATAGAATCACTGATGTTGCCGCGTTCAGGCGAAGAAAAAAATCAACCCGGCCAGCATCACCAGAAAGGCGATCAGCGGACAGAAAATGCCTTGCCAGTGGACAGCGCGCAGACGAAAACCCACGCCGTGAATCACACCCGCGCAGACGGCCCACATCAGGAACAAGCCCTGCCAGATTTCAAGACCGCTGGTCTTCGCCGCGAAGCGCGACGGGTCCCAGAAGATGCAACCCGCCAGCACCAGCGCCATGATTAAGGAAAGAGCCCTTAGCGGGCTCTTATCCATCAGCGCGTAAAGCGCGGTAATGAGGCGTTTCATCACGACTCGACTTTACCGGCTTTGGTCGCTTCGACATGTTCCAGCGCCAGCGCGGTAATGATCCCGAAAGCACAGGCCAGAAGCGTTCCGAGAATCCAGGCGAAATACCACATAGTCAGCTCCTTATTAGTACAGAGAATGCGTGTTGCTTTCGATATGCTCTTTGGTGATGCGACCAAACATTTTCCAGTAACACCAGGTGGTGTAGAGCAAAATAATCGGTACGAACACCGCGGCGACATAGGTCATCACGGTCAGCGTCAGCTGGCTGGAGGTCGCGTCCCACATCGTCAGGCTGGCGTTCAGCATAGTGCTGGACGGCATGATGAACGGGAACATCGCGATACCGGCAGTCAGGATAACGCAGGCGAGCGTCAGTGAAGAGAACACAAACGCCCAGGCGCCTTTCTCCAGACGCGACGCCAGCACGGTCAGCAGCGGCAGCACGACGCCCAGCGCAGGGATCGCCCACAGAGCCGGCATGTTGTTAAAGTTAGCAAACCAGGCACCCGCCTGACGAACCACTTCTTTATTCATCGGGTTAGAGGCTGCACGCGGATCGATAGCGGATGTCACCACATAGCCATCAATACCGTACATCACCCAGACGCCCGCCAGCACGAAGCAGACCATCATCACCAGGGCTGAAATCTGCGCGGTGGTGCGGGAACGCAGGTGCAGCTCACCGGTGGTACGCATCTGCAGATAAGTCGCGCCCTGCGTCAGGATCATCGCCACGCTCACAACACCTGCCAGCAAGCCAAACGGGTTCAGCAGCTGGAAGAAGTTACCGGTGTAGAACATACCCTGATATTTATCAAAGTGGAACGGCACGCCCTGCAGCAGGTTACCGAACGCCACACCAATCACCAGCGGCGGCACGAAGCTACCGGCGAACACGCCCCAGTCCCACATGTTACGCCAGCGCATATCTTCAATCTTCGAGCGGTAGTCAAAACCGACCGGACGGAAGAACAGCGAGGCGAGCACCAGGATCATCGCGACATAAAAACCAGAGAATGCGGCGGCATACACCAGCGGCCAGGCCGCGAACAGCGCGCCGCCTGCGGTAATAAGCCATACCTGGTTGCCGTCCCAGTGCGGCGCGATGGAGTTAATCATCACGCGGCGCTCGGTATCGGTGCGTCCCAGGATGCGGGTCAGCATGCCGACCCCCATATCAAAGCCATCGGTAACCGCAAAACCAATCAGCAGAATGCCAACCAGCAGCCACCAGACCAAACGTAGTACTTCATAATCGATCATTTTACGTCTCCTCGCTTAGCGTGCCGGCTGAGAAGCCACAGTGGACTGCTCGAAGTGGTAGCGACCCGTTTTCAGGCTGCTCGGCCCCAGGCGGGCGAATTTGAACATCAGGAACAGTTCTGCCACCAGGAAGAGCGTATACAAGCCGCAGATAAGCACCATCGAGAAGAGGATGTCGCCTGAAGACAGGTTAGAGTGCGCCACGGCGGTCGGCAGGACTTCACCGATAGCCCACGGCTGACGGCCATACTCCGCCACAAACCAGCCCGATTCCACCGCGATCCACGGCAGCGGAATGCCGTAAAACGCCGCGCGCAGGAGCCATTTTTTATCGCCGATACGGTTGCGAATAACCGACCAGAACGACGCGCCGATAATCAGAAGCATCAGAATGCCGCACAGCACCATGATACGGAACGAGAAGTACAGCGGCGCCACGCTCGGAATAGAATCCTGCGTCGCTTTCTGGATCTGCGCTTCGGTCGCTTCAGCCACGTTATCGGTATAACGCTTCAGCAGCAGGCCATAACCGAGGTCTTTCTTCACGCTGTTAAACTCATCGCGAAGCGCCTGGTCGTTAGAGCCGGAACGCAGTTGCTCCAGCAGCGCGTACGCTTTCATCCCGTTACGGATGCGCGCTTCATGCTGCACCAGCAGATCTTTAAGACCAATCACCGGCGTATCCACAGAGCGGGTGGCGATAATGCCAAGCGCATAAGGGATTTGAATCGCGAAGCGGTTTTCCTGGGTTTTCTGATCCGGGATACCAAACAGCGTAAACGCGGCCGGTGCCGGCTGGGTTTCCCACTCGGCTTCGATAGCGGCCAGTTTGGTTTTCTGCACGTCGCCCATTTCGTAACCAGATTCGTCACCCAGCACGATAACGGAAAGCACCGCCGCCATGCCGAAGCTCGCCGCGATAGCGAAAGAGCGTTTAGCGAAGGCGAAATCGCGGCCTTTCAGCATGTACCACGCGCTGATACCCAGAATGAACATCGCGCCGGTGCAGTAGCCTGCGGCCACCGTGTGAACGAATTTCACCTGCGCAACCGGGTTCAACACCAGCTCGGAGAAGCTCACCATCTCCATGCGCATGGTTTCGAAGTTGAAATCAGACGCGATCGGGTTCTGCATCCAGCCGTTCGCCACCAGAATCCACAATGCGGAGAGGTTGGAGCCCAGCGCCACCAGCCAGGTAACGGCCATGTGCTGCACTTTGCTCAGGCGATCCCAGCCGAAGAAGAACAGGCCGACGAACGTTGATTCAAGGAAGAATGCCATCAGGCCTTCGATAGCCAGCGGGGCACCGAAGATATCGCCTACATAGTGTGAATAGTAAGACCAGTTAGTCCCGAACTGGAACTCCATGGTCAAGCCGGTCGCCACGCCCAGTGCGAAGTTGATACCAAACAACTTGCCCCAGAACTTGGTCATGTCTTTATAGATTTGTTTACCAGAGAGGACGTAGACCGTTTCCATAATGGCCAGCAGGAACGCCATACCGAGCGTCAGCGGCACAAAAAGGAAGTGGTACATCGCGGTCAAGGCAAACTGTAAGCGCGACAGTTCGACTATATCTAACATCTTGACTCCTTGCTCCTCGCATGAAGACTTCGAGCGTGACACTTTTTAAAGCGCCACAACGCATGCCCCAATACCAATGACATTTGCTCCCGTCAGCCTTGCTTAAATCACTGCGTGTATTTGTGAAAAAGTAATGGCGAAAGGTTACAAATAAGTTAAAAGAATTCCAAATTGATTCGGCGAATATTTTACGCTGCAATCCAGGGATAATAAATAGATTTACTTATCCCTTTATTTGCGTTTTACGACGGCGATCAATTTATACCCAAAACGCCGTGTAAATACCAGATTGATCGACCGCAATTTAGCGCCTTCTCCAGATTTTTTTCAAGCTAAAAACTTTGATTAAAATCAGTTTTTGTACCTATTGTTAATTATGTTTCACCCCGAATGGGTTAAGTGAAAATAATGTTAACGATAAGTGTTTTTTTAACGTAGCGCGGGTTATAAAAGCGCTGCCAATAATAAACCCACGTTATTTTAGTCAATCCTGACATGAGATATTAATCACACGGTGATGCTGCCAACTTACTGATTTAGTGTATGATGGTGTTTTTGAGGTGCTCCAGTGGCTTCTGTTTCTATCAGCTGTCCCTCCTGTTCAGCTACTGACGGGGTGGTGCGTAACGGCAAAAGCACCGCCGGACATCAGCGCTATCTCTGCTCTCACTGCCGTAAAACATGGCAACTGCAGTTCACTTACACCGCTTCTCAACCCGGTACGCACCAGAAAATCATTGATATGGCCATGAATGGCGTTGGATGCCGGGCAACCGCCCGCATTATGGGCGTTGGCCTCAACACGATTTTCCGCCATTTAAAAAACTCAGGCCGCAGTCGGTAACCTCGCGCATACAGCCGGGCAGTGACGTCATCGTCTGCGCGGAAATGGACGAACAGTGGGGATACGTCGGGGCTAAATCGCGCCAGCGCTGGCTGTTTTACGCGTATGACAGGCTCCGGAAGACGGTTGTTGCGCACGTATTCGGTGAACGCACTATGGCGACGCTGGGGCGTCTTATGAGCCTGCTGTCACCCTTTGACGTGGTGATATGGATGACGGATGGCTGGCCGCTGTATGAATCCCGCCTGAAGGGAAAGCTGCACGTAATCAGCAAGCGATATACGCAGCGAATTGAGCGGCATAACCTGAATCTGAGGCAGCACCTGGCACGGCTGGGACGGAAGTCGCTGTCGTTCTCAAAATCGGTGGAGCTGCATGACAAAGTCATCGGGCATTATCTGAACATAAAACACTATCAATAAGTTGGAGTCATTACCTAATCACACTTCCTTGTTAATATCGGCAGCCAAAAAGAATTCATGAGATCAGGATTGATAATTTTATTTCACAACTTATTTACCATTTCCCCTTTAGCCGCATAAAAACGGCACTGTTTTTTTTGAAAATAAAAAAGCCGCCGCCCGTAAAGTACAGGCGGCGGCGTCAATACAATGGCTTAAACAGGGCGACAGACTGTGGCGCTGAAGGTCCGTGATTCGCAAGGTTTCAGCGCGCCGGTGTGGCCATTCGGGAGAATGTTATCCGCACGCGGCGCTTCATCCATACCTGTTTGCTGCCAGGCCTGAAGCGAGGCGCTGAACGTGACCTGCGCCTCGCTCGTTGTCACACAGGACGGGTTATAAACGCGCACGATCAGCGCCTCGCGATCTTCTGCTTTTTTCAGCACGCTGAGTTGTGCACCGCCAGATGTCATCTGCAGGAGGCTATACCGGCACGGCGTGGTTATTCCGGACGGATTCAGCTTCATCGCATCCCAGGGAATTTTGTTATAGCACTGTACGGGGGTAAGCCAGGTGCGCGCCTGCTGCGCCACGCCCGCCGTGAGCGCATCGCCCTGATACGGCCACAGGCTCAGCCGGCAAGAAAACTCGCCCCGCATTTGTGAATCCGGCGTCGGCAGATGAATGCCGGAAGGACGGCCAGGACGGAGCGCCAAATCGGCTTTGCCGAGCGCACCGACGCCACGCAAAAGCGTCAATGCAAAGGTGTCGTGCCGCTCGCCGACAATTTCCACCTCGCGCAACCCTTCGGTAAAAAGCGCTATCCCCTGCCCCTGCTGTTCGAGCACGGCGTAGTTCAGGAAATTCCATACCGGCACCGGCGCTTCTTCCCACCCCTCTTCTTCCCAGCGCGTCATCGCCTCGTCCATAACCGGGCGATACACGCTGCCAAACTGGGTGTCGGTAAGTACCCGCTCGCAGGCGAAAGGCGTCGGAATAAGCAGCCGCACGCGGTGGTCATCCGCCTGGTTGTTCAGCGTCACCGCTACATCAATCCGCGGGCTGTCATGCGAAAGCGTGATACGCAACTGTGCGTCAAGCCGCCCGTCACACTTACGGGCAGCGCGCGCCGCCAGATTTACCGGCACGGGCATGAACAGATTGATAATGGCGTGGCTTTGCCAGGCTTCGTGGATGATTTGGTGCGTCGCCGCCTGTGCGCCGGAACGCAGCACCCACTCCGCGCGGGCAGGTGAATAGTCATACTCGTCGCCATTATCAGAACTCTCTTCCAGCTCAAACACCCGGTCATAGGTCAGGCCGCGCTGCTTATCCTCAAGCTGCACGGTGCCGCTGGCATTAACGCTAATCCGCCAGAAAGGGTTTTCGAGCAGCGAGGCGTGCTGCGGCGGCGAATGGCACAGCAGCCCCGCCACGCCAGATTCAAGGCGTAGCCGGGTGTAGCCCATCGCGGGCAGCGACTGGCAGAGCTGAATGTCATACTCCATAAACGGCTCATCATGACCGTAATGCACCAGTTGCCGGTCCACCAGGCCCGGATCGAGTGTGCGGGCCGCCCGAATGTAATACGCCACCGGCTCGCCCCGATCGTCCCACAGAGCAAAGCGCTGGCCGCGCAACCGCACGGTGGTGTTAACCACCTCATGACGCGGGTGCGGCATCAGGTTAAACAGCGTCAGTGTGTCGCCGTCACAGGCAGGCATGCTGTCAGCGATTTTGCGCATATAAAACGTCAGCAGGTTATCCGCCATATCCTGGGCGAGGCTAAAGCGGCTCATGATTTCGCGGTGTACCACGTCGCTGCAGCAGCAGCCGATGCTGTCGTGCGCGTGGTTTTTTAAAATCTCCTTCCACATCTTTTCAAACAGCCCGTGATGGTACTCAAACCCGAGCGACCAGGCGATAGCGGCGAGCGGCTCCAGCAGATTGACGATACTGTTTTCGATGCGCGCATGGGCGATTTTAATGTCCATTCGCGTGGAGCCAATGGTGCGATGAACGCGCATCGTCTTACCATCGATGAACTCGCCTTTCAGCGTCGGCAGGCGATCGCGCATGGTGTCGATATGCTCAAACACCGTTTCGAACCGGCTCATCACAAATTCGCGCTGCGGGTAGATTTGCCGTAGTTTTTCCATCACCGCGAAAAGGTTCTGCTGAAGCGGCATCTGGTCATGGCCGTTCGGCAGCAGGATTTCTTTCGTCAGCGAGGCCTTTTCCAGTACCGCACAGCACGGGTCGAGCCGCTTACGCAGCGCCGTTTCATCCTCGGGTAAGTACTTACCAATGGCATAGCCCAGCGGCAGCACCTGCGTCGTTACTACGCTGCCATCCGCACTCTGCCAGAGAAATTCCGTTTTATCGCTGCCGTGACGAGGCGAGCAGCCGCGCCAGAACATGGCGCGCGTAATGCCGAACTGGTTATAAATATGCGGCAACTGGCCGGACATGCCGAACGAATCGGGCAGATAGCCGATTTTCATCGGCTCGCCGAACGGGCGGCAGTCGCGCAATCCGTAAAGGAGATTGCGGGCAATCGACTCCCCCGCGACGATTGTCGTATCGGTCTGGGTATACCAGGGGCCGATAATCAGTTTTCCCGCCGCGACCAGCGCGCGGACGCGTTCACGGTACTGCGGCTTCACGGCGAAATAATCCTCCAGCACCGCCGTCTGGCCGTCGAGCACGTAAAAGAGATAGTCCGCGTCCTGTTCGAGGCGCGTCAGGATCTCTTCCATGTTGTTGACCAGCAAAATCCGTGAGGCTTCCGTGGTGAAATACCATTCGCGGTCCCAGTGCATGTGGGGCGTGATATGGACTCGTGATACAGCGTTCATAAGGTCATCCTTGAAAGTGAATGCTTACGGCAACGTGCCGTCGGGGAGATAGCGGCCTGCCTTAACGGCATGGCGACGCCAGAGGATTAAAACGAGTGTCGAGATGGCGCTGCCGATAAGCGCCGCGCCAAACCAGCCAGCAGCGGCTATAAACCGTCCCAGCCCGCCGTCGCTGAGCAAAAACAGCGAGAAAATCCCCGCGCCCGGCGTAGCAAGCCCGAGGTGCAGACTACCGACGATGGCCCCCGTCACCATAGAGCCCGTGACAAACGCGCCAATCACCCGCAGCGGATCTTCAATCGCCATCGGGATAGCGCCTTCGGTAATGCCCGCCAGGCCCAGCAGCCAGGTGGATTTGCCGAGATCCTTTTCAAAGGTTTTAAAGAGGCCTGGTGCCAGCAGCGTGGATGCCGTTACGGTAAAAGCAGACACCATCTTCACCGAAGCAAACATGGCGTAAGGGGCGAGCACGCCATTTGCCATCGCGCCGAGGCAAAACGCATAGGCGGCTTTGTTCACCGGGCCGCCCAAATCGAATGAGCACATAAAGCCGATGACGGCGCCCAGCAGCAGCGCGTTAGAGCCGGAAAGGCCGTTCAGCCAGGCGGTCAACGTATTGTTAATCCAGGCGACCGGCTCGCCGATGACAAACAGCATCAGGCTGCCTGTCGCGAGCGTGCCGACCACCGGATAAACGTAAAATGTCAGAAAACCGTTAAACCGGCTGTTCAGGCGCAGATACGTTTTAATCAGTTGCATCAGTCCGCCTGCCAGCAGCCCGCCTGCCACCGCGCCGATAAACCCGGCGCCAATCATGTTAGCGGCAAGCCCGGCGGCAAACCCCGGCGCCAGCGCGGGTTTATCGGCAAGGGAAAACGCGGTGTAGGCCGCCAGCACCGGCAACATCAGCGTGTCGAGCAAACCGCCGCCGAGTTTACGCCACAGCCACAGCCAGGAGTTGTCCTGCTCAAACAACGCCTGAAGATCGAAAAGCTGTGCTAGCAGCACCGCGACCGCCAGCACCGTGCCGCCTGCGACAATCAGCGGCACCGCAAACGAAATGCCATTCAGCAATGCCTGCTTAACCGCGGTTTTCCACTGCGTACCGATGCCCGCCGCCGCAGGGGGTTGCGGGTTACCGGATGATTGCTGCGCCAGCGCCTGACGCAGCAGGCTTTCCGCCTGTTTAATGGGGGCCGCCACCGGCACGCTGAGCACCGCCCGCCCGGCGAAACGTTCCGCGTCTTTCACGGCGACATCGGCGGCGAAAATCACGCCCTGCGCCGTGGCGATTTGTGCCGCCGTCAGCCGCCCTTCAATGCCATTCGCGCCCTGCTTTTCTGTATATACGGTGATGCCGAGCCGCCGCCCTGCACGCTCCAGATACTCCGCCGCCATGTAAGTGTGCGCGATCCCCGCCGGGCACGCTGTCACGCAGACCACCACCGGCTGGTCTGCGGAGCCAGAGGCAACCGGAGGCGGCAGCGGGCGCGCTTCGAGAATGGCGAGCAACGCCTCCGCTGAAGGCGCGTTTATGGCCGCCTCGCGCACCGCATCGTCCACCAGCAGCGTGGTGAGTTCCGTCAGCAACTGGATATGCGTGGTGCCCGCTTGCGCCGCGGGGATAGCCAGCAGAAAAATGAGCTGTACCGGTTCATCGCCCTCCACACCCTGCCAGGCGACGGGTTCGCGCAGCGTCGCCACGGCAAACGTGGCCTCCCTGACCGCCGCGCATTTCCCGTGCGGCACCGCCAGCCCCTCGCCGAGCGCCGTCGGCCCCAGCGCTTCGCGCTGCATAACCTCGTTTACAAACGCGGTGTGGTCATGCAGCTTGCCCTGCGCCGCCAGCAGACCTGCGAGTGCGGCGATCGCCTCATCGCGCGTGGAAAACGGCGCGTGGATCTGGATAAGCCCCGGATCCGTTAATGCTCTGAGATTCATCATTACCTCCATGGAATGACGCCAGCTTTCGCCAGCAAGGCTTCCGATCCTGCCAGCAATAACCACACCTTTATGGGATCATTTTCATATTACCGATAATTTGTATTTAATTTGTTTTATTTACAGATAATACATTACGGGCATAATCAGAAAATACCAGGACGACGAAACAGGAGACGCTGTGGCCGCCAAACCCAAATATCGCCAGATAGCCGATACCCTGCGCGAGCAGATTCGCGAAGGTGTGCTGAAACCCGGCGACGCGCTGCCGACGGAATCGGCGCTGCAGGCACAGTTCGGCGTCAGCCGTGTGACGGTGCGCCAGGCACTGAAACAGCTCATCAGCGAGCAGATCGTGGAGAGCGTTCAGGGCAGCGGCACCTATGTGAAAGAAGAGCGCGTGCGCTATGACATCTACCAGCTCACCGGCTTTCAGGAAAAGCTGACGGACAGACAAGCAGAGACCCGCAGCGAAGTGCTGCTGTTTGAGGTGATCCGCCCCGATGAGACGCTGGCAATGCGGCTTCAGCTCACCACCGCCGATAAAGTGTGGCACGTGAAACGGGTGCGCTTTATCAAGCAAAAGCCGGTGATTCTGGAGGAGACGTGGATGCCGGTGCGGCTTTTTACCGATCTCACCTGGGAGGTGATGGAGCAGTCGAAATATCACTATATCGAGCAGATGAAAAAGCTCGTTATTGACCGCAGCGAACAGGAGATCCTGCCGGTCATGCCCGATGCTGAAGTGGTGCAGGCGCTTGGCATCGACCCGGCGCAGCCCACGCTTGAGAAGCGCTCACGGGGTTACCTGCACGACGGCCAGGTATTTGAATACAGCCGTAACGTCTTTAAAAGCGACGACTACCAGTTCACGCTGGTGGCGCGCCGCAGGCAATAAAAAAGGCTACCCTCACGAGTAGCCAACCATGTCGAATCTTATTATCGGGTGGTTTAGCCTCCCACCCACGAGGTAATACGTTTACTTCAGGATGGTTTTCAGCGCGTCGCCGATGTCCGCCAGGCTGCGCACGGTTTTCACGCCTGCCGCTTCCAGCGCCGCGAATTTCTCATCCGCCGTGCCTTTGCCGCCTGCGATAATCGCGCCCGCGTGGCCCATACGCTTGCCTTTCGGCGCGGTCACGCCTGCGATGTAGCCCACTACCGGTTTGGTGACGTGATCTTTAATATACGCCGCCGCTTCTTCTTCCGCGCTGCCGCCGATCTCGCCGATCATCACGATCGCTTCGGTCTGCGGATCTTCCTGGAACAGCTTCAGGATATCGATGAAGTTAGAGCCCGGGATCGGGTCGCCGCCGATACCCACGCAGGTCGACTGACCAAAACCGTAATCGGTGGTCTGTTTAACCGCTTCGTAGGTCAGGGTGCCGGAGCGGGAAACGATGCCCACACGGCCTGGCTGGTGGATATGGCCAGGCATGATGCCGATTTTGCACTCGCCTGGGGTGATAACGCCCGGGCAGTTCGGCCCGATCATACGCACACCGGCTTCATCCAGCTTCACTTTCACGGTCAGCATATCCAGCGTCGGGATGCCTTCAGTAATAGTGATGATGAGCTTAATGCCTGCGTCGATGGCTTCCAGAATGGAGTCTTTGCAGAACGGTGCCGGAACGTAGATAACGGACGCGGTCGCACCGGTCGCCTCTACCGCTTCGCGCACGGTGTTGAACACTGGCAGGCCGAGGTGCGTGGTGCCGCCTTTGCCCGGCGTTACGCCGCCAACCATCTGGGTGCCGTAAGCGATAGCCTGTTCGGAGTGGAATGTCCCCTGGCTGCCGGTAAAGCCCTGGCAGATAACTTTGGTGTTTTTATCGATCAGAATGGACATTATTTCCCCTCCACAGCAGCAACAACCTGCTGAGCTGCATCCGTCAGACTTTTCGCTGCAATAATATTCAGGCCGCTGTCGGCCAGTTTCTTCGCGCCCAGCTCGGCGTTGTTGCCTTCAAGACGCACGACAACCGGAACGTTCACGCCCACTTCCGCCACCGCGCCGATGATGCCGTCGGCAATCAGGTCGCAGCGCACAATGCCGCCGAAGATGTTAACCAGTACGGCTTTCACTTTGTCGTCAGACAGAATGATTTTGAACGCTTCGGTCACGCGCTCTTTGGTCGCGCCGCCGCCCACGTCCAGGAAGTTCGCCGGTTCGCCGCCGTGCAGCTTCACGATGTCCATAGTGCCCATCGCGAGGCCCGCGCCGTTCACCATGCAACCGATGTTGCCGTCCAGCGCCACGTAGTTCAGCTCCCACTGCGCCGCTTGCGCTTCGCGCGGATCTTCCTGAGACTGGTCGCGCATTTCACGCAGATCCGGCTGGCGGAACAGCGCGTTGCCGTCAGCGCCCAGTTTGCCGTCGAGGCAGATCAGGTCGCCCTGAGAGGTGATAACCAGCGGGTTGATTTCGATAAGCGCCAGGTCGCGCTCCAGAAAAATGTTCGCCAGCCCCATAAACACTTTGGTGAACTGCTGAACCAGTTTCCCTTCAAGGCCCAGTTTGAAGGCCAGCTCGCGTCCCTGATACGGCATCGGGCCGGTCAGCGGATCGATAGCGACTTTGTGGATCAGGTGCGGGGTTTCTTCCGCCACTTTTTCGATTTCCACGCCGCCTTCGGTAGAGGCCATGAACACCACGCGACGGGAGCCACGGTCAACCACCGCGCCGAGGTAGAGTTCTTTCGCGATATCGGTCGCGGCTTCCACCAGGATCTGGTTAACCGGCTGGCCGTTCGCGTCCGTTTGATAGGTCACCAGGCGTTTGCCCAGCCAGTGCTCGGCAAAGGCGCGAATCTCTTCTTTGCTCTTAACGACTTTTACACCGCCCGCTTTACCGCGGCCGCCTGCGTGTACCTGGCATTTCACCACCCACGGGCCGGAGCCGATTTTAGAGGCGGCTTCTTCTGCTTCACGCGGAGTCGAGCAGGCATAACCTACCGGCGTCGGCAGGCCTGATCTGGCAAACAGCTGTTTCGCCTGATATTCGTGTAAGTTCATCTCTTCAGTCCATCAAGAAAAAGCGCATTCACGCTCGGAGTTCGAAATTGCCGCGCCTTGCGGCGCGACCATAAACATTACCTGAGGGCGGTCGGGCCGCCCTTGTGAAACTACACGTCCAGCAGCAGACGAGTCGGATCTTCCAGCAACTCTTTAATGGTCACCAGGAAACCTACCGATTCACGGCCATCGATCAGACGGTGATCGTAGGAAAGCGCCAGGTACATCATCGGCAGGATCTCAACCTTGCCGTCCACCGCCATCGGACGATCTTTAATGGCGTGCATGCCGAGGATCGCGCTCTGCGGCGGGTTGATGATAGGCGTGGACATCAGCGAGCCGAAAACGCCGCCGTTGGTAATGGTGAAGTTACCGCCGGTCAGGTCTTCTACGGTCAGTTTGCCGTCACGGCCTTTAACCGCCAGCTCTTTGATTTTCTTCTCGATGTCCGCCATGCCCAGCACGTCCACATCGCGCAGAACCGGGGTCACCAGGCCGCGCGGCGTAGAGACCGCCATGCTGACGTCGAAATAGTTGTGGTACACCACGTCGTCGCCATCAATGGACGCGTTCACTTCCGGGAAGCGTTTGAGCGCTTCAACGACCGCTTTCACATAGAAGGACATAAAGCCCAGACGGATACCGTGACGTTTTTCGAAGGCGTCGCCGTACTGCTTACGCAGATCCATAATCGGCTTCATGTTCACTTCGTTGAACGTGGTCAGCATCGCGGTGGAGTTTTTCGCTTCCAGCAGACGCTCGGCCACGCGTTTGCGCAGGCGGGTCATCGGTACGCGTTTTTCGCTGCGGGAACCGAGCTGCGGCTGCGGCGCGGCGGCGGCTTGTTCCGGCGCTTTTGCAGATTCGCTGCCGTTCGCTTTCGCCAGATGTTTTTCCACATCTTCACGGGTCAGACGGCCACCAACGCCGGTGCCTTTGATGGCGGCCGCGTCCAGGTTGTGTTCGGCGAGCAGACGGCGGATAGCCGGGCTCAGCGCGTCGTTATTTTGTTCTTCGAGAGACGCCTGCTGGCGCTGCGCCGGGGTAGATTCTTTCGCTTCCGGTTTGGCGCTGCTCTCTTTGCCCGCGCTGTTGCCTTCGCGCAGGCGGCCCAGGATCTGGCGAGAGGTGACGGTGCTGCCTTCGTCTTCCAGTACCGCATCCAGAACGCCGTCAGCCGACGCCGGTACTTCCAGTACCACTTTGTCAGTTTCGATTTCTACCAGCACTTCATCGCGTTTCACCGCGTCGCCCGGCTTTTTATGCCAGGTGGCGACGGTTGCGTCAGCAACGGATTCAGGCAGGTCGGGAACAAGAATATCTACGCTACTCATTATTTATCCTTTAATTAATTGACGTTCAGCGCGTCATTAACCAGATCTTGTTGCTGTTTCTGGTGAACGGACATATACCCTACCGCCGGCGAGGCGGAGGCCGGGCGGCCTGCATAACGTAATGCAGAGCCAAACGGAATCACTTCACGAAGGTGGTGCTGGCTGCAATACCAGGCGCCCTGGTTGAGCGGCTCTTCCTGGCACCAGACGAAATCATGCACGTGCGCGAACGGCTTCAGCGCTTCCTGCACGGCGTGGTGCGGGAACGGGTAGAGCTGTTCGATACGGACAATCGCCACATCCTTCTGATCATTCTTACGACGCTGTTCCAGCAGGTCGTAATAAACCTTACCAGAACAGAGCACGACGCGTTTCACGCCCTGCGGATCAAGCTCGTCAACCTCACCGATAGCCGGCAGGAAGGCGCCGTTGGCCAGCTCTTCAAGGCTTGATACCGCCAGCGGGTGACGCAGCAGCGATTTCGGTGACATCACCACCAGCGGACGGCGCATACCGCGCAGCGCCTGACGACGCAGCATGTGGTAAACCTGCGCCGGGGTCGACGGCACGCACACCTGCATGTTCTGCTCGGCGCAGAGTTGCAGATAACGCTCCAGACGCGCGGAGGAGTGCTCCGGGCCCTGGCCTTCGTAGCCGTGCGGCAGCAGCATCACCAGGCCACACATACGGCCCCATTTCTGCTCGCCGGAGCTGATGAACTGGTCGATAACCACCTGCGCGCCGTTGGCGAAGTCGCCAAACTGCGCTTCCCAGATGGTCAGCGTGCGCGGCTCTGCAGTCGCATAGCCATATTCGAACGCCAGTACCGCTTCTTCAGACAGCACGGAGTCCCAGACTTTGAACTGGCCCTGGCCGTTATGAATGTGTTGCAGCGGCACCCAGGTAGAACCGTTAGCCTGGTTATGCACCACGGCGTGACGGTGGAAGAAGGTGCCACGGCCGGAGTCTTCACCGGACAGGCGCACCGGAATGCCTTCATCGACCAGCGTCGCATAGGCCAGCGTTTCCGCGCCGCCCCAGTCGAACGGTTTCTCGCCGTTCGCCATCAGCTGACGGTCGCCGTAGATTTTCGCCACGCGCGACTGCATCTCGATGCCGTCCGGCACGGTGCTGATGCGCTTCGCCAGTTCCTGCAGACGCTTCATCTCCACTTTGTTCGGGTAGCTTTCGTCCCATTCGTGGTTGAGATACGGCGACCAGGTAAAGGAGTGCATATTCATCGGACGCCACTCTTTCACCACGCACTCGCCGGCATCCAGCGCGTCGCGGTAGAGATTGACCATTTCGGTCGCGTCTTCGAGTTTCGCCACGCCTTCCTGCTCCAGTTTGTCGGCGTAGATTTTGCGCGGGGTCGGGTGTTTTTTGATTTTCTGATACATCAGCGGCTGGGTGGCGCTCGGCTCATCGGCTTCGTTATGGCCGTGACGGCGGTAGCACACCAGATCAATAAACACGTCGCGCTTAAAGGTGTTACGGAAATCCAGCGCCAAGCGGGTCACAAAGGCGACCGCTTCCGGGTCGTCTGCATTGACGTGGAAAATCGGCGCCATGACCATTTTGCCGATGTCGGTGCAGTACGGGGTGGAACGGGCGTCAAGCGGGTTAGAAGTGGTGAAGCCCACCTGGTTGTTGATAACGATACGGACCGTACCGCCCACTTCGTAGCCGCGCGCTTTGGACATGTTCAGGGTTTCCTGAACCACGCCCTGCCCGGCAACCGCCGCGTCGCCGTGAATGGTGATCGGCAGCACTTTGTTGCTGCTCGGCTCATCCAGACGGTCGAGACGCGCGCGCACCGAGCCCATCACCACCGGGCTGACAATCTCCAGGTGCGACGGGTTAAACGCCAGCGCCAGGTGGACCAGGCCGCCTTCGGTTTCGATATCCGACGAGAAGCCCATGTGATATTTCACATCGCCGGTGCCGAGGTGTTCTTTATGTTTACCGGCGAATTCATCAAACAGATCCTGCGGTTTTTTACCGAGCACGTTGATGAGCACGTTCAGACGACCGCGGTGCGCCATACCCAGCACTACTTCGCGCGTGCCGCTTTTACCGGCGTGGCGGATCATCTCTTTGAGCATCGGGATTAACGCGTCGCCGCCTTCCAGCGAGAAGCGTTTCGCGCCAGGGAATTTCGCGCCCAGATAACGCTCCAGGCCTTCGGCGGCGGTCAGTTCGCTTAAGAAGCGTTTTTTCTCGTCCGCGCTAAAGCCCGCGTGGCCCGCGACCGATTCGATACGCTGCTGGATCCAGCGCTTCTCTTCCGTCGAGGTAATATGCATGTATTCCGCGCCGATGGAGCCGCAGTAAGTCTGCTTAAGCGCCTCGATGAGGTCGCCGAGCTTCATGGTCTCTTTGCCGAGTGCAAAAGAGCCTACGTTAAAGGTTTCCTGGAAATCGGCTTCGGTCAGATCGTGGAACGCAGGGTCCAGATCCGCGACGCGCTCCTGCTGCCACAGGCCCAGCGGATCGAGATTCGCGTGCTGGTGGCCACGGAAGCGATAGGCGTTAATAAGCTGCAGGACTTTAACCTGCTTCGCATTCGTGTCAGGGTCGGAAATCGAGGAAGAGTAACGTGAGGCATCCTTCGCCAGACGACGGAAATAATCACGCGTTTTTGAATGGAATTGATCCGGTTTCGCGCCGGTGCCAGGCAGTTGCTGGAACATAGAGCGCCAGTGGGCGTCCACTGAATCAGGATCGGTTAAGAAGTCTTCATAGAGCTGTTCTATCCAGCTCTGGTTAGAGCCAGAGAGGTAAGAAGAGTCCAGCCAGGCTTTCATTGCGCCGTTCTGCATCGTGATCCCTTAAGCATGTCTGCTTATTTCGCCGTAGAAACTACCACGTACAGTGTTGTACGTGCCGGGGTTCACCTGCGAGCTCTTGTTAGTGGGGCCCGCGAAGGAACCTTTAAAAACTGCCATTAATCTTCTTCGTTCAGGCTGCGACGTTGTTGGCTGCCTTCGCTTACCCCAGTCACATAGTTCACTATGCTCCTGGGGATGCGCTCAGTTGCCGCCTTGTCTCGCTCTGAACGCCTCGATTACTGGTACTACTCTGTAGCGGTTTTTAAAGGTTTCCTGCTTTTCCCTCTCCCCTCAGGGAGAGGGACACTGATATGTAGGGCGGGTAAGCGTAAGCGCACCCGCCACTACCGCAACACTTACTTACGCGCTGCGCTGCAACAACATCGACTTAATATGGCCGATGGCGCGCGTCGGGTTTAACCCTTTCGGACAGACGCTCACGCAGTTCATGATGCTATGGCAACGGAACACGCTGAACGCATCGCTCAGGCCATCCAGGCGCGCGTTGGTTTCGGTATCGCGGCTGTCGATAAGGAAACGGTACGCGGCCAGCAGGCCTGCCGGGCCGATGAACTTGTCCGGGTTCCACCAGAACGACGGGCACGACGTGGAGCAACAGGCGCACAGAATGCACTCGTACAGCCCGTCGAGCTTCTCGCGCTGCTCCGGCATCTGCAAATGTTCACGCGCTGGCGGATTCTGCCCATTATTCAACAAGTAAGGCTTAATCTTCTCATATTGGGCGTAGAACTGTCCCATGTCCACTACCAGGTCGCGGATAACCGGCAGGCCAGGCAACGGACGGATAACGATTTTCTGCTTGCCCGCGCCCAGGCTTGAGACCGGCGTAATACAGGCGAGGCCGTTTTTGCCGTTCATGTTCAGGCCATCGGAGCCGCAGACGCCTTCGCGGCAGGAGCGGCGGAAAGAGAGGCTCGGGTCCTTCTCTTTCAGCAGCATCAGGGCGTCGAGCAGCATCATGTCGCGCCCTTCTTCCTGCTCCAAGGTGTAATCCTGCATGCGCGGCGCGTCGTCGACATCCGGGTTATAGCGATAAATGGAAAACTCGAGTTTCATCACATTGCTCCGCTCTTAATAAGTACGCACTTTCGGCGGGAAAGCCGGGCGCAGCTTAGGCTGCATATTCACTTCGCGACGCGTCATGCTCTCGGTTTGCGGCAAATAGAGGCTGTGGCACAGCCAGTTTTCGTCGTCGCGGTCCGGGTAGTCGAAGCGGCTGTGCGCGCCACGGCTCTCGGTACGGAAGTTCGCCGATACGGCGGTGGCGTAAGCGGTTTCCATCAGGTTATCCAGCTCCAGGCACTCGACGCGCTGGGTGTTGAACTCGCTGGAGGTGTCATCCAGACGGGCGTTTTTCAGGCGCTCGCGGATAGCTTTCAGCTGCTCAAGCCCTTTGGCCATCGCGTCGCCTTCGCGGAATACCGAGAAGTTATGCTGCATACATTCCTGCAGCGCTTTGCGGATTTCGACCGGATCTTCGCCGCTGCGGTTGTTGTTCCAGCGGTTGAGGCGCTCCAGCGAGAACTCCACGTCGGAGTCGCTGGCGTCGCGAAGCTGGCCCTGCTCGGCGATGGATTCCTGCAAATGCAGGCCCGCCGCGCGGCCAAACACCACCAGGTCAAGCAGCGAGTTGCCGCCCAGACGGTTGGCGCCGTGTACCGATACGCAGGCGATTTCGCCAACGGCGAACAGGCCCGGGATCACCACGTCTTCGCCCTTCTCATTCACGGTCAGCGCCTGGCCGGTCACTTTGGTCGGAATACCGCCCATCATGTAGTGACAGGTCGGGATAACCGGGATCGGCTCTTTAACCGGGTCAACGTGAGCAAAGGTACGGGAGAGTTCCAGAATGCCCGGCAGGCGGGATTCCAGGACTTCTTTACCGAGATGGTCGAGCTTCAGCTTGGCGTGCGGGCCCCACGGCCCGTCGCAGCCGCGGCCTTCGCGGATTTCGATCATGATAGAGCGGGCCACGACGTCGCGACCCGCCAGATCTTTCGCGTTCGGCGCGTAACGCTCCATAAAGCGCTCGCCATGTTTGTTCAGCAGGTAACCGCCTTCGCCGCGGCACCCTTCGGTGACGAGTACGCCCGCGCCGGCGATGCCGGTCGGGTGGAACTGCCACATTTCCATGTCCTGCACCGGCACGCCTGCGCGCAGCGCCATGCCGACACCGTCGCCGGTGTTGATGTGGGCGTTGGTGGTAGACTGATAAATACGGCCTGCGCCGCCGGTCGCCAGCACGGTCGCGCGGGCTTTGAAGTAGACCACTTCGCCGGTTTCAATGCACAATGCGGTGCAACCCACCACCGCGCCATCCTGGTTTTTCACCAGATCCAGCGCATACCACTCAGAGAAAATGGTGGTGTGGTTTTTGAGGTTCTGCTGATAGAGCGTATGCAGCAGCGCGTGACCGGTACGGTCCGCCGCCGCCGCGGTGCGCGCCGCCTGCTCGCCGCCGAAGTTTTTCGACTGGCCGCCGAACGGGCGCTGATAAATACGGCCGTCATCAAGACGGGAGAACGGCAGCCCCATGTGCTCAAGCTCCAGAATCGCTTCCGGGCCGGTTTTACACATATATTCAATCGCGTCCTGGTCGCCGATATAGTCGGAACCTTTTACCGTGTCATACATGTGCCATTCCCAGTTATCTTCATGGGAATTGCCAAGCGCAACGGTAATACCGCCCTGGGCGGATACGGTGTGAGAACGGGTCGGGAACACCTTGGAGAGCAGCGCACAGGTCTGGCCGCTCTGGGAAATCTGCAGCGCCGCGCGCATACCTGCGCCGCCTGCGCCAATAACAACGGCATCAAATTCTCTGACTGGCAAATTCATTTACACACCCCACACCACAACAAATCCATAAATCACGTAAACCACCAGCGCGACAACAATCGCGAGCTGCAAAAACAGACGCAGCGCCAGATGTTTTACGTAGTCGGTCAGCACCTGCCACATCCCAATCCAGGTATGGACGAGAATGGAAATCAGGGTCAGCAGGGTGAACACTTTGGTGAAGGTGGATGAGAAGAAACCAGTCCAGACTTCCCAGGTCAGGTCGCCGTTCATCGCGAAGAAACCAATCATATAAATGATATACAGCGTCATTACGATGGAGGTGGCGCGAACCAGGATGAAGTCATGTACGCCGTTGCGTCCTAATGCGGAGGCGTTGCTTACCATACGAGGACTCCTGCGAGAATTGAAAGCACGACAGTGATAATAAAAGCGAACTTAGCGGAGCGTTGGCCTGCTGCGAAGGTTTCTTCAAGATAGCCGAAATCCATCAGCATGTGGCGAACGCCGCCAACAACGTGGTAAGCCAGCGCTGTCAGAATGCCCCACAGGATGAATTTAACGAAGAAGCTGTCCATGATGTTGGACGCAGTCAGAAAGCCTTCTTGAGACGAGAGTGAGAGTCCTAACAACCACAGCAGAATGCCGACGGCGACAAAGGTAATCACGCCGGAAACGCGGTGGAGGATAGAAGCAATCGCGGTGACAGGAAACCGGATCGTTGTCAGATCCAGGTTGACAGGTCGTTGTTTATTCACCTTTTTTATCATGAATGCGCCCACATGCTGTTCTTATTGTGTCCTTCCTCCGGTCTGCAGGCGGGTCAAGCAGCGTCATTTTTCTATAACTCCGCGTCATGCAAAATCACCGCTTCCAAAGGCTGCATGACGCGTTACTACGCTGGGTGGCTCGCGGTTGCAAGGTGTTCCGGAGACCTGGCGGCAGTATAGGATGTTCACAATATCATTACAATTAACCTACAAATTCTTTGGCCGCTTTTGGTCGGAACAGTGACCAGGATCACGATAACAACATTATTTTAAATTTTAATCATCTGATTTGACAAATGTTAAACAAATTAGTTACAAACATCACCAGGAAATGCATATAATTCGCAAAAGTTATGGGGTCATGCTTTCACCTGAGAATAAGTTATGTAACAGTGTGCCAGTATTGACCGCAGTAATTTAGCCCGGTATTAGTGATAAACAGGTTTGACAAATACTGACGGCTAACACCCTGATTTACTGTTGTTTCACCCAGGTTTGAATGGTTGCCTGCAAGCCGCCCATCGCTCTGTACCCTGGTTTCCCCTCTGAAACAGAGCTGCGCGCCACACAACAAACTGGCAACTGTCCCCCTGCTGGCTGGAGGTAAATCGGCGGTTAACCGTCGCAAGCAACAGGCGCTAAGGAGACCGTAAATGGCTGATAAAAAAGCAAACCTAACCTATAACGGTGATGGTGCTATCGAACTGGATGTGCTAAAAGGCACGCTCGGTCAGGATGTAATCGATATCCGTAGTCTTGGTTCTAAAGGTGTTTTCACGTTCGACCCCGGCTTTACTTCCACCGCATCCTGCGAGTCCAAAATCACCTTTATCGATGGTGACGAAGGTATCCTGCTGCATCGCGGTTTCCCTATCGATCAGTTAGCCACTGAATCCAACTATCTCGAAGTATGTTACATCCTGCTCTACGGCGAGAAGCCGACCCAGGAGCAGTATGACGAATTCAGAACCACCGTCACCCGCCACACCATGATCCATGAGCAGATCACGCGCCTGTTCCACGGTTTCCGTCGCGATTCGCATCCGATGGCCGTACTGTGCGGTGTGACCGGCGCGCTGGCGGCGTTCTACCACGACTCGCTGGACGTCAATAACCCGCGTCACCGCGAGATCGCGGCATTCCGTCTGCTCTCTAAAATGCCGACCGTGGCAGCGATGTGTTACAAATATTCGATCGGCCAGCCGTTTGTTTATCCGCGTAACGATCTCTCCTACTCCGGCAACTTCCTGAATATGATGTTCTCCACCCCGTGCGAGCCTTACGAGGTCAACCCGGTGCTGGAGCGCGCGATGGATCGCATTCTGATCCTGCACGCGGATCATGAGCAGAACGCGTCAACCTCTACCGTGCGTACCGCAGGCTCCTCCGGCGCGAACCCGTTCGCATGTATCGCTGCGGGCATCGCCTCCCTGTGGGGACCGGCACACGGTGGCGCTAACGAAGCCGCGCTCAAAATGCTGGAAGAGATCAGCACCGTTGAGCACATTCCGGAATTCGTGCGTCGCGCGAAAGACAAAAACGACTCTTTCCGCCTGATGGGCTTTGGTCATCGCGTTTATAAAAACTATGACCCGCGCGCCACCGTCATGCGCGAAACCTGTCACGAAGTGCTGAAAGAGCTGGGCACCAAAGACGATCTGCTGGAAGTGGCGATGGAGCTGGAAAACATCGCGCTGAACGACCCGTATTTCATCGAGAAGAAACTCTACCCGAACGTGGATTTCTACTCCGGCATCATCCTGAAAGCGATGGGCATTCCGTCTTCCATGTTTACCGTTATTTTCGCGATGGCGCGTACCGTGGGCTGGATTGCGCACTGGAACGAGATGCACAGCGAAGGCATGAAGATCGCGCGTCCGCGTCAGCTGTACACCGGCTACGAGCAGCGTGATTTCAAATCTGACCTGACCAAACGTTAATTTGACGCTGCGGTTAATCTGAAAAACGCGCTTCCGGGCGCGTTTTTTTATGGGCGTTTTGGCGGCGGGTGCGCTACGCTTACCCGCCCTACACCGAACAACCGTTTTTGTATTTAACGTAGGGCGGGTAAGCAACGCGCACCCGCCAGATTTTGTAGGGTGGGTAAGCGAAGCGCACCCACCGGGTTTTCACAAAGGTAAGCAACGCGCACCCGCCATTCACCATAAAACTACGCCTGGCACCCCGGACACCAGTAAAACGGCCGCGACGACAGCGTCGTCTTCTCGATAATCCCCCCGCAGCGGCGGCATTTTTTCCCGGCGCGGTGAAACACCTCGAAGCGAAACAGCGCGCCGTGATGCTTATTCTCATCCACCGTTCCGCGTGTTTCATAAGACAGCCGCGGGATCTCAAGACACGCGCGGGCCAGCGCATCAAGCTGCGTATTATTCAGCTCTATTGCCTTGTGGCGCGGCTCAAGCTGCGCCTGCCAGAGGATCTCCACACGCAAATAATTGCCAAGCCCCGCGAGAAACGCCTGGTCCAGCAGCAGACCGCTGAACTGACGGCGGTGAAAGCGCGGGCTCAGGAGCCGTTCTTTCACCTGCTCCACCGTCAGCGACATATCCAGCACGTCCGGCCCGACGCGCTGCAAAAACGCGTGCGCCGCCACGCCGTCGGCATCCAGCATCTCGATTTCCGAGGCGCTGTAAAGCAGCACCGCGGCATCTTCGGTTTCGAGCCGCACGCGCAGGCTTCGCGTCGTTTGCGGCGTTTCCCCCGCTTTCACCACGCGCCAGACGCCATACAGCTGATTGTGGCTATAGAGCGTCAGCCCACAGGAAAAATGCGTCAGCAGCGCTTTGCCGCGGGTTTCAAAACGCTCAACCCGCGCGCCGGTCAGTTGCGCTTCAAACGGTTTTAATTCAGGAAACGCAAACCAGACGTGGGTCAGCGGTTTGCCCGCGACTGCCGCTTCAAGCTTGTCCGCCGCGCGGCGGATCTCCGGTCCTTCCGGCATCGTTCATCCTTTCAGGTTACTTAAGCATTAAAACGTAAGGATAAACTGTAGCAGCACGGGCGAAGAGAAACAGGCCACCGCCGCAAAAAAGCGGCGGTTAACGGCTTACTCCAGCGCCAGCAGCGCAAAGCTTGCCAGCCAGTGGCCGCCGCTGTAGTGGCTGCCGACCACATGCTCAACGCTTGCCGCGAGATGGCGCTGCACCGCCTCCTGCAGCGCCATCTGCGCAGGGTGATCTTCCGGGAGCGCCGCGGCGATATGCTTCATGCACCAGGCGCGGCTTAAGTTAAGCCCGTCGAGGTGGGCGATTTTCGGGTCGGCGCGATCGCTCACCATTGCCGGGTGCATCAGCGCCGCCACGTTGCCGATATCAGGCAGATACGCGTCAAACCAGGCCGGGAAATTGTCCGCCGTTTTACTCATCAGCAGCGCTTCGGTGAGCGCGCCGGAGAGATACTCATCGCCGCCCGGCTCGTAATGCGCCGGGTAGTCGATGTCGGCCTGATAAAAGCGTGTCGTCGCGTCAGTAATGGCGTGCTCAAGCGTCTCATCACCAAGCGCGCGGGCGTGATCCAGCCCGAGGGCGAGCGCAAATGCCGTGTTGTAATGGGTGCCGACGCGAATCGGGTACGTCAGCTTGCTGAGGTAATCGATAAGGCGCGCGCGGATATCCTGGGTCAGCGGCGCCAGCATTTCATGCCAGCGCGCGGCCTGCGGCAGATCGGATTCGTGCAGCTCCTGGGCGAGCGCCAGCAGCCAGCCGTAACCATACGGGCGCTCAAACGAGGCGCGGAACGGCGCGGTGAAATACGCCACTTCGCGCGCCACATTCGCAGGCGTGATATGTTCATCGAACAGCGCGATAATCTCTTCGCGGCACGACAACGTCGGATAGCGGCGCAGGCAGCGCAGCAGCAGCCAGTAGCCATGCACCGCCGAATGCCAGTCAAAGCAGCCGTAGAAAATCGGGTGCAGCTCGCGCGGCGGCAGCGCGTCGGCGTCATCATTCATCAAATGCATGATGTGGTTCGGATACTCCTGGCGCAGATAGGTCAGAGGCATCCGGGCAAAGGCGTCGGCCTGGGGTTGTGTCAGTGTCATAACAGCTCCTTAGTGGGCCTTAGCGAAATACGATGAAATACATCAGGAAAACGTTCACCACCAGCAGCGTCAGCGCCGTCGGTATCTGAATTTTTATCACCTGATATTTGTCTTTCAGCTCCAGCAGCGCGGCGGGAACGATATTGAAATTCGCCGCCATCGGCGTCATCAGCGTGCCGCAGTAGCCCGCGTACATACCGATAGCCAGCAGCGGTGCCGGGTCGCCGTGGTGATGGTTAATCAACAGCGGCAGCGCGATGCCCGCGCTCAGCACCGGGAACGCCGCAAACGCGTTGCCCATAATCATCGTGAAAAGCGCCATGCCGATGCAGTAGATAACCACCAGCATGAAGCGGTTTTCCGGGTCGACGAACAGGCTCACCACGCGCTGCACCGCCGTGCCGGTATCGGCGGCGACAAACACCCCGCCGAGCATCGCCAGCATCTGCGGCAAAATCACCGCCCAGCCGATGGTATCCACCAGTCGGCGCGACTGGCGAATCGCATGCAGCGGCGTGCCGCGCGTGAGCCACCAGCCCACCAGCAGCGACGCGACACACGCCACGCACAGCGCGGCGAGCGTCAGCTGTTTTTGATCCAGCAGGAACACGCCGCCCACCGAGACGCCTTTTAAAAACAGCGTGCCAATCACCGTCACCACCGGGATAAGCAACGCCGGCAGAAACAGCCAGTTACCCAGACGCCGGGACGACGCCTCGCGCTCCTCCTCGGTGGACATTTTATAGTGCCCCTTCCCGACCAGCCCAAAGCCCGCCAGCAGCGCGATAACAATCACCGCGCCGCCGATGATACGGTAGGCGAGCGAGCGGCCCAGCTCCTGCACCAGCAGATCGCCGAAGAGAAAAATCCCGCCGAACAGGAACCAGAACAGCGCGGTGGTAAAGCGTTTCGGATTACCGCGATCGCGAAGCGTCATCACCACCAGCAGCATGACGATAAAACCAATCAGGTAGTAGACGCGGTTAATGGTCAGCAAGGTACTCATTGCGCGGCCTCCTGATTGCCCTGCTCTGCGCGCCAGGCCATTACCTCGCGGCGAATACTGGCGTCTAAGCGCAGCAGACGCGCCATATGAATAATCAGCGCCGCAATCGCGGTCGGAATGGCCCACAGGCCGATGTGCAGCGGCTCGATGCCGGGAATGCCGTTCTCTTTCAGGAACGCGTCAATCAGCAGCACCGCGCCGAAGGCGATGAAAATATCTTCACCGAAAAACACCGCGATATTGTCGCAGGCGGCGGCGTGGGCTTTGATTTTGTCGCGAATATGCGCAGGCAGCTCGCCATATTCATTGAGCGCCGCCCCTTCGGCCATCGGTGCCAGCAGCGGGCGCACGGTCTGGGCGTGGCCGCCAAGCGACATCAGCCCGAGCGCCGCGGTGCCTTCGCGCACCACGAAATAGAGCATCAGAATACGCGCCGAGGTGGCGCTGGCGATTTTCGCCACCCACGCCTGGGCGCGCTCTTTCAGGCCGTAATACTCCAGCAGGCCAATCACCGGCAGGATCAGAATGAAAGTCGCGAGCGAGCGGCTGTTGACGAACTTTTCACCGAAGGTTTCCAGCAGCATGCCGAAATCCATGCCGACCGTGAGCCCGGTCGTCAGCCCGGCGACCACCACCACCAGCAGCGGGTTAAAACGTAGCGCGAAACCGATAACCACCACCGGAATACCGATGAGCGGCAACAGAGAGGAACCGTCCATACATTGTACCCTTTCCAAAGTGAGCGTTGCACGCCGAAGGCTATTTTGCTCCTTCGCCAGTGGCGAAGCGTGGGCATTGCGGCGAACGTTGTTGTGTGAGAGGCGCTGTGAACGTGCAGAACCTGACCCAAAAGCTATATCTGAACGGTGAAATTATGTAAACAATTTATCAATAAAATGTTTTTATTTTGTCGGTGACGTTTTATAGTTTTTGCCAATACCCCCAAAAGCGTAAGGGATGCCATGAGCCGGAAAAAAGCGGTTGTATCAACTGATAACGACGATATTGCTGACGGGCGCATTGTGTCGTCCCGCCATCTGGTATCGGAGCGTTGCGCGGAATTATCGGAGCTGGAATACGCGCTGATCATGACCAGCAACGCCTTTAACAAATGGATGGTGCGCTGCATGACGGCAGCGGGCGAGCCGGATATGGGCGCGTTTGATGTCTCGCTGTTGCATCACGTCAACCACCGCAACCGCAAGAAAAAGCTCGCGGATATCTGCTTTGTGCTCAACGTGGAAGACACGCACATCGTGACCTACGCACTGAAAAAGCTGGTGAAGGCCGGGTATGTCACCAGTGAAAAGGTAGGGAAAGAGCTCTATTTTTCGACGACAGAGGAAGGTAAAGCGCTGTGTATGAAATACCGCGACGTGCGCGAGGCGTGTCTTATCGCGATTCAGGTCGAGAGCGGCATACCGGGCGCGGCGATTGGCGAAACGGCGCAATTGCTGCGCACGATTGCCTCGCTTTACGACACCGCCGCGCGGGCGGCAGCATCGCTCTGAGTTACGCGCAGACCTGAATCTGGCGCGCGTCGAACGCCTCGCGTAACCGGCGCGCGAACGCCAGCGCGTGCGCGCCGTCACCATGCAGGCAGACCGTCTGGGCATTGACTGTCGCCCACGCGCCGTCGCGGCTGCGCACCCGCCCTTCCTGCACCATCATCAGCGTGCGCGACACCGCCTCGTCGTCATCCTCAATCAACGCGCCCGGCTCGCTGCGCGGCACCAGCGCGCCATCGGCCAGATACCCGCGATCGGCGAAGACTTCTTCGCGCGTGGCGAGCCGATAACGCGCGCCCGCGCGAATAAGCTCGCTGCCCGCCAGCCCCACCAGAATCAGCGACGCATCGAAATCCTTCACCGCCTGCGCGATGGCGTCGGCAAGCGCGGCGTCTTTCGCGGCCTGGTTATAGAGCATGCCGTGCGGCTTCACGTGCGCCAGCCTGCCGCCTTCGGCGCGGGCGATAGCGGCGAGCGCGCCGACCTGATAGAGCGTCTCGGCGTAAATCGTTTCTGGCGGCAGCTGCATCGCCGTGCGCCCGAAATTTTCACGATCCGCGAAGCCCGGATGCGCGCCCATCGCCACGCCGTGCGCCAGCGCCAGCCGCACGCTCTCGCGCATGGTCTGCGCATCGCCCGCATGGAAGCCGCAGGCGATGTTGGCGGAGCTAATCAGCGGCATCAGCTGCGCGTCGTTGCCGCAGCCTTCGCCGAGATCGGCGTTGAGATCAATCTTCATCATTAAGCCGCCATGCCAGTTGTTGCAGATAACGCGCCCGGTCGCTGCGCGCTTCCAGCGCCTCTTCGATGGAGCACGGCACGAAGTGAATCGGCTCGCCGAGGCGCAGCTGCGCAAGGTTGTAGCGATCGGCGTCGATCACGCACGCGATGCGCGGGTAGCCGCCGGTGGTCTGGGCGTCATTCATCAGCACGATGGGCTGGCCACCGTGCGGCACCTGCACCACGCCCGGCAGCAGACCGTGAGACACCAGATCGCGTCTGGTGGTGCGCTCCAGCACGTGGCCGTGCAGGCGATAACCCATGCGGTTACTCTGCGGGCTTAGCTGCCACGGCGTGCGCCAGAAGGCCTCTTTCGACGCCTCGCTGAATTCGTGGTACTCCGGCCCCGGCAGCGCGCGAATGCGGTTGCCCCACAGCAGTTGCTTCACGCCGCGCGCCTCGCGGAAATGGCGCGTGGGCGGATTCACCGGCAGGACGTCGCCGTCGCGCAGGGGGCGTCCTTCAAAACCACCAAGGCCCGCTTTCACATCGGTACTGCGCGAGCCCATGACTTCCGGCACGTCGAAACCGCCCGCGAGCGCCAAATAGCTGCGCATACCGCGGCGCGGCAGTTTGAGGCTCAGGCGCTCGCCCGCGCGGGCAAGCAGCCGCCAGCCGGTCCAGACGGCGCGTTCGTTAAGCGTCGCGTCGCAGCCCGCGCCGGTGAGCGCAAACCAGGTATCTTCGGTGAACTCCACCACGCACTGGCCGAGTGTGATCTCCAGCGCCGCCGCATCAGGATCATTGCCCACCAGCAGGTTGGCGATATGCAGCGACGGGCCATCCAGCGCGCCGCACTGGCTCACGCCGTACTGGCGCAGCCCGAAACGGCCGCCATCCTGAATAGTGGCGTGGATGCCCGCGCGAATAATCTTCAGCATACGCCCTCCTTTTGCGGCACAAAGCGCACGGTGTCGCCGGGCGCGAGCAGGCCCGGCGGATTACTGTGCGGATCAAACAGCGCGCGCGAGGTATGGCCGATAATCTGCCAGCCGCCAGGCGTAGGCAGCGGATAGATGCCCGTCTGGCTGCCGCCGATGCCAACCGATCCTGCGGGCACCTGAAGACGCGGCTCCGCGCGGCGCGGCGTGGCAAGCTCAGGCGCGAGCCCGCCGAGGTACGGAAAGCCTGGCTGAAAACCGATGAAATAGACCACGTAATCGACCTGCGCATGCATCTCCACTACCTGCTTTTCACTGAGCCCGGCGTGGTGTGCGACCACCGACAGATCCGGCCCGGCGTCTTTGCCGTACACCACCGGGATCTCGATGCGCCGCGCTTCGGGGATGATCGCCTCGCTCTCCTCCCACCAGCGTTGCAGCCGCTCGATAGCGTCCAGCGCCATCGTGCCGGGCTCGCGCAGCATCACGGTAATGTTATTCATGCCGGGAATGACTTCCACCACGGCGGGCACGTCCGCGAGGCGCTGCACCAGCCCCCAGATGCGCTGCTGGCTGGCAAGCGTGACGGGCGGCTCCAGCTCCAGTACCACGGCGCTTTCGCCTAACAGATAACAACGGGCTCGCTGCACGTTTTCCTCTCTTGTGTTGATTAAGCCGGGTTCGGGATGTCGATAAAAGTCACATCCAGATCGGTGGTTTCATTCAGCCATTCGCTGAGCGCGCGAATGCCGCCGCGCTCGGTGGCGTGGTGGCCTGCCGCGTAGAAGTGCAGCGACTGCTCGCGCGCCGAGTGGATGGTCTGCTCAGACACTTCGCCGGTGATGAAGGCGTCCACGCCGAAACGCGCCGCGCTGTCGATAAAGCTCTGTCCGCCGCCGGTACACCAGGCGACGCGCTTAATCAGATCCGGCCCGGTATCGCCGCACCACAGCGGACGCCGTCCCAGACGCGCTTCAAGCCAGGAGGCGAACTCCGGGCCTGATACCGCCATCGACAGCTCGCCCCACGGCACCAGCGGCTCGATTTCGCCCTTCACTTCAATGCCGAGCAGCTGCGCGAGCTGGACGTTATTGCCAAGCTGCGGATGCGCATCGAGCGGCAGATGCCAGCCGTAGAGGTTAATGTCGTTAGTGAGCAGCGTTTTCAGACGGTTGCGTTTCATGCCGCGCACCACGGGCGATTCGCCTTTCCAGAAATAGCCGTGGTGGACGATCACCGCGTCGGCTTCCAGGCGCACCGCTTCGTCGAGCAGCGCCTGGCTTGCGGTGACGCCGGTGACGATTTTGCGCACCTCGTCGCGCCCCTCAACCTGCAAGCCGTTCGGGGCGTAATCGCTGAACGTCGCGCTGTTGAGTTTGTCGTTGATCAGTTGTTCCAGTTCGCTGTTTTTCATGGTCTCTCTCTTATTCCTTGCGGGCCGCTTCATACGCCGCGAGCGTTGCGACGCGCGCCTGTTTATGATCGACGATGGGCTGCGGATAACGCAGCGCCTTGCCGTTTTTCTTCGCCCACAGATGCGGCTCATGCACCGCCTTGCCGGGAATATGGCTCAGTTCCGGCACCCAGCGGCGGATAAACTCGCCCTCAGCGTCAAACCGCTGCCCCTGCGTGGTGGGGTTGAAGATGCGGAAATAGGGCGCGGCGTCGGTGCCGGTGGAGGCAGCCCACTGCCAGCCGCCGTTATTGGCGGCAAAATCGCCGTCAATCAATTGCGACATAAAATAGCGTTCACCGCGCCGCCAGTCGACCAGTAAGTCTTTGACCAGAAAGCTCGCGGTGATCATCCGCAGGCGGTTATGCATCCAGCCGGTGGCATTCATCTGGCGCATGGCGGCATCGACAATGGGATACCCCGTGTTGCCTTCGCACCACGCCTGAAAATGGGCGTCGTTCTGCTGCCACGCCACCCGCGCCGTCCAGTCGATAAACGGCTGATGGCGGCACAGGTGCGGCCAGGCGACGATAAGGTGTCGGTAAAATTCGCGCCAGATAAGCTCGTTCAGCCACACCGCCCCGCTGCCGCCTTCCAGCGCGCGCGGGTGTTCGGTTAACAGACGATGCAGGCACTGGCGCGGCGACAGCACGCCGATGGCGAGATATGCCGACAATAAACTGGTGCCGCGAATCGCCGGGAAATCGCGCTTTTCCGGGTAGTCGCCCGCGGCCGTCTGGCAAAACTCCCGCAGACGTTTAAGCGCAGCCTCTTCGCCCGCCGGGAACAGCAGCGCGTCCGGCGACTCACTCGGGTAATCGAACGGCGCAAGCGGTGGTATGTCGGTAATGGCGCCGCCCGCGCGCGGCTTCGGCGCGCTGACGCAGGGCGGTAATCCTTCGCCGAGACGGCGTAAAAACGCCCGGCTGTAAGGCGTGAATACTTTATACATCTCGCCGTTGCCGGTGACGACGCTTCCGGGCGGCAGCATCACGCTGTCGTCAAAGCCCTGACAGGCGACGCGGCCCTCCAGCCTGCGCTCAACGGCGGCGTCGCGCCGGGCTTCGTTCAGCTCATACTGATAGTTATAAAAGAGCGCGGAAACCTGCTGCTCATCGCAAAACGCGGCCAGCGCGTCCACGGCGGCGGCGAAATCGGGCACCTCGCGCGTAAACAGCGCAATGCCACGCTTCGCCAGCGCCTGTTGCAGGGCTTCCAGATTTTGGTGAATAAACGCCGCCTGACGCGGCGCGAGGGTGTGATCGCGCCATTGCTGCGGGGTCGCGATAAACAGGCCGATGACCCGCGCGTCGGGGTCACGGCAGGCGGCGGCGAGCGCCAGATTGTCGTTGACGCGCAGATCCGCGCGAAACCAGACCAGATGCGTGGTCATAACACTCCTTGTTTAACGGCCATAGCGCAGGCGCAGCGCTTCCGGGTACGGCTCGAAGTAGCGTTGTTGATCAAGATAAGCGTCAGGGTATTCCGCCATGTAGTGCTTAAGCAGCGTCACCGGTGCCAGCAGCGGCTGCGTGCCCTGCCGGTAGCGGTCAATAAGCGCGGAAAGCTCCTGACGCTGTCGCCCGTTGAGCTGGTTGCGGAAATACCCCTGCACGTGCATCAGCACGTTGGTGTGGTTGCGGCGGGTCGCATGAATGGAGAGCAGCGTCATCAGGCGCAGACGGTATTCCTCAAAAAACGCCTCCAGCGAATCCCACTGGTCGATAGCGGCCACAAAACGCCCCAGCTCGCGGTAGAGCGGCTGCGAGTGCGCCAGCAGCAGCAGTTTGTAGCGGCTATGGAAGGCGATGAGATTGCCGCGCGTCAGCCCTTCGGCGCGCAGCGCGTGAAGCTCATGCAGCGTATAGATGCGCTCAACGAAGTTTTCGCGAATGGCCGGGTCATGCAGACGTCCGTCCTCTTCCACCGGCAGCCACGGCAGCGCGTTCATCAGAATTTCGGTATAAATGCCGCGACCGGCTTTACGGTTGTTTTTGCCGTCCGCATCGTAGACGCGCACGCGCTCCATGCCGCAGCTTGGCGATTTGGCGCAGACGATATAGCCGCACAGGTGATCGAGACGGCTGACGCGCTCGCGCGAAAAGGTCTGCATCTCAGCGGTTAAATCCCCTTCGCGCTTATCGCTAAAGCGCAGCGCCAGGCCGTCGTCAGTTTTCACCAGGCGCAGCGCCGGGCGCGGCACCGGCAGGCCGACCGCCATCTCCGGGCAGACAGGCTCATATTTCACCCAGGGAGCCAGCTCTTCCACCGCAAAGGCAAGCCGTTTATGGCCGCCGTCAAAACGCACATTTTCCCCTAAAAGACAGGCGCTAATGCCAACAGGGATTTTTATACTCATTCGGCCATCCTCATTTTTATACACTCTCAGTGTAGCCAGAGGCGGCCTGTTAACACCAGTCTGATGACAGCGAAAAACGCAGCGGCGCGGCGTATCGCAGGCATAAAAAAACCGCTCCGGGTGAGCGGTTTTTCAGGGAGTCGCGCGAATCAGTAGAAATAGCTGGCGGTTTGTTCCGCCTGCGCCATCCAGACCGGCTGATCGCTGGTTTTCGACCACACGCGATGCAGATAGCTGTAAAAACGCGAACGGTCTTTCCAGAACAGCATCACCGGCAGGGCCGCAATGCCGACCATGAGCACTAACGCGCGACGCAGGAAGACCTGATGCGCAGGATATTTTTTATATAAAGACATAGGTTTTTCCCCCTTACTTAACTTGCCCGGCAATCAAGGCCGGAAACCGGATTTTTTGAGCTGGTTAAAATTGTATCGCTTTGCCTGTAATTTTACTACTCATCCGACCAGCTTTTAGGGTGAATTCTTACCATCTTTACAATTGATATCGTAAATAAGTTACAAAATGGTTAAATAAATACTAACCCGCAGTTAAATCATGGCTTTTGCCATTTTTATATTTTTTTTACACCCCGCTTCGCGATTTTTGCGAAACCTTTACGCCCAAATCCCTACCCTCTGCACATATTCCAAAAAACCCACTGGAGGTGGATTGTGAGTGCAGGCCTGATAACCGGCATCGTGCTGGTTTTCCTGTTACTGGGCTATCTGGTGTATGCCCTGATTAATGCGGAGGCGTTCTGATGGCGGCGTCCGCATTTTTACTTATCGCCAGTTTCCTGCTGGTGCTGATGGCGCTGGCGAAACCGCTGGGCAGCCTGCTGGCCCGGCTGATTAACGGCGAAGCCCTGCCGGGCGTGGGCGGCGTGGAGCGCGCGCTCTGGGCCGTGCTCGGCATTCGTCAGGAAGAGATGGACTGGAAGCGCTACCTGCTGGCTATTCTGCTGTTTAATACGCTGGGTCTGGTACTGCTGTTCGCCATCCTGATGTGCCAGGGCGTGCTGCCGCTGAATCCGCAACACCTGCCGGGAATGTCCTGGCATCTGGCGCTCAATACCGCGGTGAGTTTCGTCGCCAATACCAACTGGCAGTCGTACGCAGGCGAAAGCACCGTCAGCTATTTCAGCCAGATGGCCGGCCTCGCGGTGCAGAATTTCCTCTCGGCGGCGACCGGTATTGCGGTGGCGTTCGCGCTTATCCGCGCCTTTGCCCGCCAGTCGGCGACCACGCTTGGCAACGCCTGGCAGGATCTCACTCGCGTCACGCTGTGGGTGCTGATGCCCATTTCGCTGATTATCGCCCTGTTTTTTATTCAGCAAGGCGCGATTCAGAACTTCTCAGCCTACCAGCCGTTCACCACGCTGGAAGGCGCGCGGCAGATGCTGCCGATGGGGCCGGTGGCGTCGCAGGAGGCGATCAAGATGCTCGGTACCAACGGCGGCGGCTTCTTTAACGCCAACTCCTCGCACCCCTTTGAGAACCCGACGGCGCTCACCAATGTCGTGCAGATGCTGGCTATTTTCCTGATCCCGGCAGCGCTCTGCTTCGCCTTTGGCGATGCGGTGGGCGACGCGCGCCAGGGCCGCGCCATTCTCTGGACCATGACGGTGATTTTCGTGGTCTGCGTGGCGCTGGTGATGTGGGCTGAAACCACCGGCAACCCGCACTTCCTGACGCTCGGTGCCGACAGCGCCGCCAATATGGAAGGCAAAGAGAGCCGCTTTGGCATTCTCGCGAGCAGCCTGTTTGCGGTCGTCACCACGGCAGCCTCCTGCGGCGCGGTAAACGCCATGCATGACTCCTTTACCGCGCTCGGCGGCATGATCCCGATGTGGCTGATGCAGATTGGCGAAGTGGTATTCGGCGGCGTCGGTTCCGGGCTGTACGGGATGCTGCTGTTCGTGCTGCTGGGCGTGTTTATCGCGGGCCTGATGATTGGCCGCACGCCGGAATACCTCGGCAAGAAAATCGACGTGCGCGAAATGAAAATGACCGCGCTGGCGATTCTGGTGACGCCTGCGCTGGTGCTGCTCGGCACCGCGCTCGCCATGATGACCGACGCGGGCCGGGCGGGCATGTTCAACCCCGGCATTCACGGCTTCAGCGAAGTGCTCTACGCGGTGTCGTCCGCCGCCAATAACAACGGCAGCGCCTTCGGCGGCCTTAGCGCCAACACGCCGTTCTGGAACCTGCTGCTGGCGTTCTGCATGTGGTTTGGCCGCTTCCTGGTGATTATCCCGGTGATGGCGATAGCCGGCTCGCTCGCCGCCAAAAAAGCGCAGCCCGCCAGCCCCGGCACGCTGCCCACTCACGGCGCGCTGTTTATCGGCCTGCTGACGGGCACGGTGCTGCTGGTGGGCGCCCTGACGTTTATCCCCGCCCTCGCCTTAGGCCCGGTCGCGGAACATCTTTCTCTTGTGAAATGACCATTGCGGAGTCGCTATCCATGAGTCGCAAGCAACTGGCCCTGTTTGAATCCTCGCTGGTTCGTCAGGCGCTTTTCGATGCTCTTAAAAAACTGAGTCCGCGCGCCCAGTGGCGCAACCCGGTCATGTTTATCGTCTGGGTCGGCAGCCTGCTGACCACGCTGATTGCCCTGGCGATTGCCGCCGGAAAACTGCCTGGCGAGGCGCTGTTTACCGCTGCCATCAGCCTGTGGCTGTGGTTTACGGTGCTGTTCGCCAATTTCGCCGAAGCGCTGGCCGAAGGCCGCAGCAAAGCCCAGGCCAACAGCCTCAAGGGTGTGAAAAAGACCGCGTTCGCCCGCAAACTGCGTGCGCCGCATCACGACGCCCAGCTGGATCACATCCCCGCCGCTGACCTGCGCAAAGGCGATATCGTGCTGGTGGAAGCAGGCGATATTATCCCGTGCGACGGCGAAGTCATCGAAGGCGGCGCGTCGGTGGATGAGAGCGCCATTACCGGCGAATCCGCGCCGGTTATCCGTGAATCGGGCGGCGATTTCGCCTCGGTGACCGGCGGCACGCGTATTCTCTCCGACTGGCTGGTTATCCAGTGCAGCGTCAACCCCGGCGAGACGTTCCTCGACCGTATGATTGCGATGGTCGAGAGCGCCGAGCGCCGCAAAACACCGAACGAAATCGCGCTAACCATTCTGCTGGTGGCGCTGACGATTGTCTTTCTGCTGGCGACCGCCACGCTCTACCCGTTCTCGCAATACGGCGGGACGGCGGTCAGCGTGACGGTGCTGGTGGCGCTGCTGGTGTGTCTGATCCCAACCACTATCGGCGGGCTGCTCTCCGCCATCGGCGTGGCGGGCATGAGCCGGATGCTTGGCGCGAACGTTATCGCCACCAGCGGCCGCGCGGTGGAAGCGGCGGGCGATGTGGACGTGCTGCTGCTGGATAAAACCGGCACCATCACGCTCGGCAACCGCCAGGCGTCTGACTTCCTGCCCGCCCCCGGCGTGGATGAAAAAACGCTGGCTGACGCCGCTCAGTTAGCCTCGCTTGCCGATGAAACGCCGGAAGGCCGTAGCATCGTGGTGCTGGCGAAGCAGCGCTTTAACCTGCGCGAGCGTGACGTTCAGCATCTTCAGGCTACCTTTGTGCCCTTTACCGCCCAGACGCGCATGAGCGGCATCAACGTGCAGGACCGGATGATCCGTAAAGGCTCGGTGGACGCCATTCGCCGCCATGTGGAAGCCAACGGCGGCCAGTTCCCGGCGCAGGTCGACACGCTCGTGGAAGGCGTGGCGCGCACCGGCGGTACGCCGCTGGTGGTGGCCGAAGGCGCGCAGGTGCTCGGCGTTATCGCGCTGAAAGATATCGTCAAAGGCGGCATCAAAGAGCGCTTCGCGCAGCTGCGCAAAATGGGCATCAAGACGGTGATGATCACCGGCGATAACCGGCTGACGGCGGCCGCCATCGCCGCCGAAGCGGGCGTGGACGATTTTCTCTCCGAAGCGACGCCCGAGGCGAAACTGGCGCTGATCCGCCAGTACCAGGCCGAAGGACGGCTGGTGGCGATGACCGGCGACGGCACCAACGACGCCCCGGCGCTGGCGCAGGCTGATGTGGCGGTGGCGATGAACTCCGGCACCCAGGCGGCGAAAGAAGCGGGCAACATGGTGGATCTCGACTCTAACCCCACCAAGCTCATCGAAGTGGTACACATCGGCAAACAGATGCTGATGACGCGCGGCTCGCTAACCACGTTCAGCATCGCCAACGACGTGGCGAAATATTTCGCCATTATCCCGGCGGCGTTCGCGGCGACGTACCCGCAGCTTAACGCGCTGAACGTGATGCATCTGCACTCGCCAGCGTCGGCGATTCTTAGCGCCGTTATTTTTAACGCGCTGATCATCGTCTTTCTCATCCCGCTGGCGCTGAAAGGCGTGAGCTACAAGCCGCTCGCGGCGGCGGCGATGCTGCGCCGCAACCTTTGGATTTACGGTCTGGGCGGGCTGGTGGTGCCGTTTATCGGCATCAAGCTTATCGACCTTGTGTTAACGCTGTCTGGTCTGGTTTAAAAGGAATCATTATGGCTATGTTACGTCCCGCCCTCACCCTGCTGGTTTTCCTGACGATACTCACCGGCGGCATCTATCCGCTGGCGACCACGGTGCTCGGCCAGTGGTGGTTTAAGGACCAGGCGGAAGGCTCGCTTATCCGCCAGCATGATGAAGTGCGCGGCTCGCGCCTGATTGGCCAGGCGTTCAGCGACGCGAAATATTTCCAGGGCCGCCCTTCCGCGACGGCCGAAGCGCCTTATAATCCCATGGCTTCCGGCGGCAGTAACCTTGCCGCCAGCAACCCGGCGCTGGATAAAGAAGTCCAGGCCCGCGTACAGGCGCTGCGCGCCGCCAACCCGGACGCCCGCGCGGCAGTGCCGGTGGAGCTGGTCACCGCCTCCGCGAGCGGTCTCGATTACGGCATAACGCCTGACGCCGCCTTCTGGCAGGCCCCGCGCGTGGCGCAGGCTCGCGGCATTTCTGAAGCGGAAGTGGGACGCCTTATCCGTGAAACCACCGAAACCCCTGTCGCGGGTTTCCTCGGCCAGCCGGTGGTTAACGTGCTGAAACTGAATATGGCGCTGGACGCCCTGCAACCGTAAGGAACCCTCATGACCGAAGAGCCGATGCGTCCCGACCCGGACCGCCTGCTGATACAGACGCAGGGCCGGACGCGCGGAAAACTCAAAATCTTCTTCGGGGCCTGCGCAGGCGTAGGGAAAACCTACGCCATGTTACAGGAGGCTCAGCGCCTGCGGGCGCAGGGGCTCGATATCCTGGTGGGCGTGGTGGAAACCCACGGCCGCCAGGAGACCGCGGCGTTACTTGAGGGGCTGGCTATCCAGCCCCTTAAGCGTATTCATCACCGGGGCCGCGTGGTGCAGGAGTTCGATCTCGACGCGGCGCTTGCCCGTAACCCGGCCCTGATCCTGATGGACGAGCTGGCGCACAGCAACGCGCCTGGCTCACGCCACCCGAAGCGCTGGCAGGATGTCGATGAGCTGCTCGACGCGGGCATCGACGTCTTTACCACCGTTAACGTCCAGCACCTGGAGAGCCTCAACGACGTGGTGGGCGGCGTCACCGGCATTCAGGTGCGCGAAACCGTGCCCGACCCGATTTTCGATGCGGCCGATGAAATCGTGCTGGTGGATCTGCCGCCGGACGATCTGCGCCAGCGGTTGCATGAAGGCAAAGTGTACATCGCAGGCCAGGCGGAGCGCGCCATCGAGCATTTCTTTCGCAAAGGCAATCTTATCGCGCTGCGCGAGCTGGCGCTGCGCCGTACCGCCGACCGCGTGGACGACCAGATGCGCGCCTGGCGCGACCGCCAGGGCCAGGAGAAAGTGTGGCACACGCGCGACGCCATCCTGCTGTGCATCGGCCAGGGCGCGGGCAACGAAAAACTGGTGCGCACCGCCGCGCGTCTGGCGGCGCGGCTCGGCAGCGTCTGGCATGCGGTGTATGTGGAGACGCCGCGCCTGCACCAGCTACCGGAAACATCACGCCGCGCGATTCTGAGCGCCCTGCATCTCGCCCAGGAGCTGGGCGCGGAAACCGCCACCCTCGCCGATCCGGTCGAGGAGAAAGCCGTGCTGCGCTACGCCCGCGAGCATAACCTCGGCAAAATCGTCATCGGGCGGCGCAATAAACGCCGCTGGTGGAGCCAGGATACGTTCGCCGAGCGGCTCGCGCGCCACGCGCCGGATCTCGACTTGCTGATTGTCGCGCTGGACGACAAGCCGACGCCCACCACCGCCAAAGCCGCCGATAACCGCCCGTTTATGGAGAAATGGCGGGTACAGTTGCGCGGCTGCGCGGTAGCGGTAGCGCTCTGCGCGCTGATTACGCTGGTGGCGCACCAGTGGCTTATCGCGTTTGACGCCGCCAACCTGGTGATGGTCTATCTGCTGGGCGTGGTGCTGGTGGCGCTGTTTTATGGCCGCTGGCCGTCGGTGGTGGCAACCATTATCAACGTGGTGAGCTTTGATCTCTTTTTTATCGCGCCGCGCGGCACGCTGGCGGTCTCTGACGTCCAGTATCTGCTTACCTTCGCGGTGATGCTGAGCGTCGGGCTGATTATCGGCAACCTGACCGCGGGCGTGCGCTACCAGGCGCGCATCGCGCGCTATCGCGAGCAGCGCACCCGCCATCTTTATGAGATGTCCAAAGCGCTGGCGGTGGGCCGCAGCGCGCGCGATATCGCAGCCACCAGCCAGCAGTTTATCGCCTCCACCTTTCACGCCCGCGGCCTGCTGCTGCTGCCGGACGAACACGGCAAACTGCAAGCGCCGCAGCCGCTCGCGGAAATCACCCCGTGGGATGAAGCCATCGCCCGCTGGAGCTTCGATAAAGGCTTGCCTGCCGGCGCGGGCACCGACACCCTGCCCGGCGTGCCGTATCAAATTTTGCCGCTGCGCACCGCCGGGAAAACGCTCGGGCTGGTAATTGTCGAGCCCGGAAATCTGCGCCAGTTGATGATCCCCGAGCAGCAGCGGCTGCTGGAAACCTTCACGTTACTGGTGGCAAGTGCTCTTGAGCGGCTCTTTCTGACCGAGAGCGAAGAGCAGGCGCGGCTCGCCAGCGAGCGCGAACAGCTGCGCAATTCATTGCTGGCGGCACTCTCTCATGATCTGCGCACGCCGCTGACGGTGCTGTTCGGCCAGGCGGAGATCCTGACGCTTGATCTGGCAGCCGAAGGCTCAAAACACGCGCCCCAGGCGAGCGAAATCCGCCAGCATGTACTGAACACCACAAGGCTTGTGAATAATTTGCTGGATATGGCGCGCATTCAGTCGGGCGGCTTTAACCTGCGCAAAGAGTGGCTGACGGTGGAAGAAGTGGTGGGCAGCGCGCTCAAGATGCTGGAGCCGGGTCTCGGTGGGCGGCATATCGAACTCAGCCTTAGCGATCCGCTCACCCTCATCCATGTTGACGGGCCGCTGTTTGAGCGCGTGCTGATTAACCTTCTGGAGAACGCCGCCAAATACGCAGGGCCACGGGCGCAGACAGGCGTGCGCACGAGCTGGCGCGACGACCGGCTCGATCTGGAAGTCTGGGATAATGGGCCGGGTATTCCGGCTGGTCAGGAACAGGCTATCTTTGCTAAATTCGCTCGCGGCAATAAAGAATCCGCTATCCCCGGCGTCGGTCTGGGGCTTGCCATTTGTCAGGCGATTGTCGAGGTGCACGGCGGCGAGATTTACGCCCGTAACCGCCCGGAAGGCGGCGCGAGTTTTCATGTGCTGCTGCCTAACGAAACGCCCCCGGAACTGGATATCCACGAGGTCATGTGATTAGCGTTCTGATAGTCGAAGATGAAAAAGAGATCCGCCGCTTTCTGCGCACCGCGCTTGAGAGCGAAGGGCTGCGCGTCTATGACGCCGAAACCCTCCAGCGCGGGCTGATTGAAGCCGCCACCCGCAAGCCCGATCTGGTGATCCTCGATCTCGGGCTGCCGGACGGCGACGGCATCGATTTTATCCGCGACTATCGGCAGTGGAGCCAGACGCCAGTGATTGTTCTGTCGGCGCGCAGCGACGAGCAGGACAAAATCGCGGCGCTCGATGCCGGTGCCGATGATTTTCTCGCGAAACCGTTCGGCATTGGCGAGCTTCAGGCGCGGCTGCGCGTAGCCCTGCGCCGCCACGGGAGTGCAAGCCAGAGCGATCCGGTGGTGCGCTTTTCCGACATTACAGTCGATCTGGCCGCAAGACGCATCACGCGCGGCACGGAGGAGATCCACCTGACGCCAATTGAGTTTCGCCTGCTGGGTGTGCTGCTGAATAACCCTGGCAAGGTACTGACCCAGCGACAGCTGTTAAGCCAGGTGTGGGGGCCGAACGCGGTCGAGCACAGCCATTATCTGCGTATCTATATGGGCCATCTGCGCCAGAAGCTCGAAAGCGATCCGGCGCGCCCGCGCCATCTGTTGACTGAAACCGGCATCGGCTACCGGTTTATGCTTTAACGCTGACGCCGCGTCACGCCTGGCGCGGTTTTAAATATCCCCGCTTTTTATTCTGAATAGCTTTGCACTCCTTCCTTATTTTTATTCATTTATTATTTTCTCTTTAGTCTAAATAAGAAGGGTTTTCGGCCCAAATAAAATGAACACCGTTTATTAACCAGAGACTTACATCTTTACAACCGACAGCGATCTACTCTACATTATGCATAAATGACGACTATTTATTTCTGGTTCAGCGCGTTTTTGTTGATCCTTTTCACAGATTAACCTCTCATCCTGGATAAAATGACCACGCTTTCAATTACTGAAAGGTAATAATCACATGGAAAATAATAATCGGTTTATGCCACATATCAGGCGGACGACCCATATTATGATGTTCGCCCACCGCAACTGCTTTGACTTCCACCTTTTTAACGCCCGCTAGCGTATTGCGCTGCTGCGCGCCGCTTATTCCTGAGAAAGAGCCTAACGCTGTTCATTAACAGGTAACTGCTTGGGAATGCGCGCGCGCTTTTGCCACAACCCTTTGTAATACCGGCATAACGCCGGGTGGGGGTTGTCTGGCCTAAAAAGAGCAAATCTTCTCTACTGCCTTTTAGAGGCAGCGGGAATATGTTGCCCGACATTTATCTTGAGCAATTTTCCGCGAGGAAAAGTGGCGGGATTGCTTTGCCTGAAATAAGGAAACATCATGCAAGCATTAAAAATTGGCGTCAGTCGTTTATGCCCGGACTGTTTTTCAACAGACCGCACGACGATAAATATTCACGAATCTGACTATATTGATATCGCCGCGGCGGTGATGACCGTCAGCGATATTTACCTGGGTCTTATCGATGAAATAGAAATGACCGGATTTGGTATTCCGGTGTTTGTGGTGTGCCAGCCTGAAGAGCGGGTGCCGGCGGAGTATTTGCCACGCGTTGCGGGCGTCTTCGAAGACAGTGAAACGTACCGCGAACACTATGGTCGCCAGCTTGAGGCCGCCGCACAGAAATATGAAACCGCGCTGCGCCCGCCGTTCTTTCGCGCGCTGGTGGATTACGTCAGCCAGGGCAACAGCGCGTTTGACTGCCCAGGCCATCAGGGCGGTGATTTTTTCCGCCGCCACCCCGCGGGGAATCAGTTCGTCAGTTTCTTCGGCGATACGCTATTTCGCGCCGATCTGTGCAACGCTGACGTGGCGATGGGGGATTTGTTAATCCACGAAGGCGCGCCCTGCCTCGCGCAGCAGCACGCCGCAGCGGTGTTTAACGCCGATAAAACCTACTTTGTGCTGAACGGCACCTCTTCGGCCAATAAAGTGGTGCTTAATGCGCTGCTGGCACCGGGCGATCTGGTGCTGTTTGACCGTAATAACCATAAATCGAACCATCACGGCGCGCTGTTGCAGGCGGGCGCGACGCCGGTTTATCTGGAAACCGCGCGTAACCCGTACGGGTTTATCGGCGGGATCGACGCGCATTGTTTCGACGAGCGCTACCTGCGCGAGCGGGTGCGGGAAGTGGCTCCTGCGCGGGCCGCAGAAAAGCTCCCGTTCCGCCTGGCGGTTATTCAGCTCGGCACCTATGACGGCACGATTTATAACGCCCGTCAGGTCGTGGATACGCTCGGGCCGCTGTGTGACTACCTGCTTTTTGATTCCGCATGGGTCGGCTATGAGCAGTTTATTCCGATGATGGCCCCTTGCTCGCCGCTGCTGCTGACGCTTAATGAAAACGATCCGGGCATTCTCGTCACGCAGTCGGTGCATAAACAGCAGGCCGGGTTTTCGCAGACCTCGCAAATCCATAAAAAAGATAGCCATATCAAAGGGCAACCGCGTTATGTGTCGCATAAGCGCATGAATAACGCCTTCATGATGCACGCCTCCACCAGCCCGTTTTATCCGCTCTTCGCGGCCCTGGACATTAACGCGCGGATGCACGAGGGCGAGGCCGGACGCCGGATGTGGATGCGCTGCGTGGAACAGGGCATTGACGCCCGCAAGATGATTTTTGAAAACTGCCGCGCCATTCGCCCGTTTGTTCCGACGACCGTCGATGGCCGCCCGTGGCAGAGCTATGAGACGGCGGAGATAGCCGCTGATTTGCGCTTTTTCCACTTCGAGCCCGGCGAGCGCTGGCACGCTTTTGAGGGCTACGCGCCGCACCAGTACTTCGTCGATCCGTGCAAGCTGCTGCTCACCACGCCGGGGATTAATACCGACACCGGCGAGTATGAGGCTTTCGGCGTGCCCGCCGCCGTGCTCGCAAGCTACCTGCGCGAAAACCACATCATCCCGGAGAAATGCGATCTCAACTCGATTCTGTTCCTGCTGACGCCCGCCGAGGAGATGAGCAAGCTGCAACAGCTGGTGGCGCAACTGGCGCGCTTTGAAGCGCTGCTGGAGCGCGACGCGCCGCTCGTCGACGTGCTGCCCTCGCTCTTTAAACAGCACCAGGTGCGCTACGAAGGCTATACGCTGCGACAGCTCTGCCAGGAGATGCACGACTTTTACGCCAGCCGTAACGTTAAACAGCTGCAAAAAGAGATGTTCCGCAAAGCGCATTTCCCGCGCGTCGTCATGAGCCCGCAGGCGGCCCACCAGGCGTTTATTCGCGGCAATATTGAACTGGTACGGCTTGAACAGGCCGAAGGGCGTATCGCGGCGGAGGGTGCGCTCCCCTACCCGCCCGGCGTGCTGTGCGTGGTGCCCGGCGAAATCTGGGGCGGCGCGGCGCTGCATTACTTTCAGGCGCTGGAAGAAGGGATCAACCTGCTGCCGGGCTTCGCGCCGGAATTGCAGGGCGTCTATGTCGAAACCTGCGATGGCCGCCATCAGGTCTGGTGTTACGTGGTCAGTGAAAACCCTGCCTCGCAACCCCGTACAGAAGGAGCGTTATGATGAGCAAATCCAACAAAATGGGCGTTGTGCCGCTGACTATCCTGACCATGGTCAACATGATGGGCTCCGGTATTATCATGCTGCCGACCAAACTCGCCGAAGTGGGGACGATTTCGATTATCTCATGGCTTGTGACCGCCGTCGGCTCGACAGCGCTCGCCTGGGCGTTTGCCAAATGCGGGATGTACAGCCGTAAATCGGGCGGCATGGGCGGCTATGCGGAATACGCCTTCGGCAAATCCGGCAACTTTATGGCGAACTACACCTACGGGGTGTCGCTGCTTATCGCGAACGTGGCCATCGCTATTTCGGCGGTCGGCTACGGCAGCGAGCTGTTCGGCGCGGCCTTAACGCCGGTGCAAACCGGGATCGCCACCATCGGCGTGCTGTGGATCTGCACCGTCGCTAATTTCGGCGGCGCGCGTATTACCGGCAAGCTCAGCAGCGTGACCGTCTGGGGGGTGATCATTCCGGTGGTCGGGCTGTCGGTCATCGGCTGGTTCTGGTTCAGCCCGACACTGTATGCCGCCTCATGGAACCCGCATCACGTGCCGTTTTTCGATGCGGTCGGATCGTCAATCGCCATGACGCTGTGGGCCTTTCTGGGGCTGGAATCGGCCTGCGCCAATACGGAAGTAGTGGAAAACCCGGAGCGCAACGTGCCGATTGCGGTGCTCGGCGGCACGCTGGGCGCGGCGGTGATTTATATCGTCTCAACCAATGTGATTGCGGGCATTGTGCCGAACCTGGATCTGGCCCACTCCACCGCGCCGTTCGGGCTGGCGTTCGCGCAGATGTTTACGCCGGGCGTCGGGAAAATCATTATGGCGCTGATGGTGATGTCCTGCTGCGGCTCGCTGCTCGGCTGGCAGTTCACCATCGCCCAGGTGTTCCGCTCCTCCGCCGATGAGGGCTATTTCCCGAAAGTCTTTTCCCACCTGAGCCGCGCGGAAGCGCCGGTCAAAGGGATGCTGACGATTGTGATTATCCAGAGCGGGCTGTCGCTGATGACCATCAGCCCTTCGCTTAACAAGCAGTTTAACGTGCTGGTGAACCTGGCGGTGGTAACGAATATCATCCCGTATATTCTGTCGATGGCGGCGCTGGTGATTATTCAGCAGGTGGCGAAAGTGCCGCCGCGTAAGGCGAAACCGGCGAATCTGGTGGCGCTGCTCGGGGCGATTTACAGCTTCTACGCGCTCTACTCGTCAGGCGAGGAGGCGATGCTGTATGGCGCGATAGTCACCTTTATGGGCTGGACGCTGTACGGGCTGGTGTCGCCGCGCTTTGAGCTGACCAATAAACACAGTTAATGAGCGGCATGACGATGAAAACAAAACGGCAACCCGAAGGTTGCCGTTTTTCGCGTCTCCTGTTCAGGAGCGCATTCAGGCGTTTTTCAGCACTTCACTGACGATTTCCACCGCTTCTTTCTCGATCTGCTTGCGGTGTTCTTCACCGAGGAAACTTTCGCAGTAGATCTTGTACGCGTCTTCGGTGCCGGAAGGACGCGCCGCGAACCAGCCGTTCTCGGTCATCACTTTCAGGCCGCCGATAGCCGCACCGTTGCCCGGAGCGGCAGTCAGACGCGCGGTGATGGGGTCGCCTGCCAGCGTACTGGCGCTGACCATTTCCGGAGAGAGCTTCGAGAGCGCCGCTTTCTGCGCGGAGGTCGCGGAAGCCTGTAGACGGTTGTAGCTCGGCGCGCCGAAACGCGCGGCCAGTTCGTCATAGTGCTGCTGCGGGTTTTTACCGGTTACGGCGGTGATTTCCGCCGCCAGCAGGCACATGATGATGCCGTCTTTATCAGTGGACCACGGCGTGCCGTCAAAGCGCAGGAAAGACGCGCCCGCGCTCTCTTCGCCGCCAAAGCCAAAGCTGCCGTCGTAGAGACCGTCAACAAACCATTTAAAGCCAACCGGCACTTCCACCAGCTTACGGCCCAGCGCGTCCACCACGCGGTCGATCATCGCGGAGGAGACCAGCGTTTTGCCAACGGCCACATCCTGACCCCACTGCGGACGATGCTGGAACAGGTAGTTGATCGCCACCGCCAGATAGTGGTTCGGGTTCATCAGGCCCGCAGGCGTGACGATACCGTGACGGTCGTAGTCCGGGTCGTTCGCGAACGCCAGGTCGAACTTATCACGCAGCGCCAGCAGACCGGCCATCGCCGATTCCGAGGAGCAGTCCATGCGGATTGCGCCGTCTTTATCGAGGTGCATAAAGCGGAAAGTCTGATCCACCTGATCGTTAACGATGGTGAGATTGAGCTTGTAGTGCTCCGCGATGCGCTTCCAGTATTCGATACCGGAGCCGCCGAGCGGATCAACGCCAAGCTTCAGGCCCGCTTTCTGGATAGCGGCCATATCAACGATTTCTGCAAGCCCCTCGATAAACGGCTGCACCAGGTCTTTTTCCTGAATGCGGCCGCTCGCCCAGGCCTCGTCCAGAGAGATGCGTTTCACCTCTTTCAGGCCGTTCGCCAGCAGTTCGTTAGCGCGGTTTTCGACCACTTTGGTGACGTTGGTGTCTGCCGGGCCGCCGTTAGGCGGGTTGTATTTGATGCCGCCGTCGTCCGGTGGGTTGTGCGACGGGGTGATGACGATGCCATCGGCCTGCGCGCCGCCGCGTTTGTTATGCTCAAGAATGGCATTCGAAACCGCAGGCGTCGGCGTATAACCGTTGTTCTCCTGCACGATGATATCGACGCCGTTGGCGGCCAGCACTTCCAGCACGGAGATAATCGCAGGCTCGGAGAGCGCGTGCGTATCTTTACCGACATAGCACGGCCCGGTGATGCCGTTTTTCGTACGCTCTTCGGCGATCGCCTGGGCTATCGCCAGAATGTGCGGCTCGTTAAAGCTGTGGCGCGCGGCGCTCCCACGGTGGCCGGACGTACCGAACTTGACCGCGTGTTCCGCATTACCCACTTCCGGCTTCAGCACGTAGTACTGCGCGGTGAGCTGGGCGACGTTGATTAAATCACTCTGTTGTGCAGGCTGTCCCGCACGGTTATTGACTGCCATGGCCTGGTCCTTCTGACGCAAGAGTTAAATGGTGCCGCAAACCTTCTCAATCAATTCCGCCGGGAACTGCATGGTCTGCATGATGTGTTCAATCATGCTGCATTTGCGGCCTGTATTCGTATTCGTAATCACCCAGTACGGTGTGCCCGGCACGTGGCGGGGTTTCGTCTGGTTGCCACTTTGCAGCAGCGTTTGCTCGTCACCGGCGAAATAGACGCGGGTACGGCCGTGTAACGACTCGGTCGCTTCGGCAAATGCGTTTGCATCCAGTGAATAGAGTGTAGACAGCACCAGCATAAAACGATTGACCGCGCGTTTTTGTTCGGCGTATTCATCCGATAACAGCAGTTCACGCATGGCTCGCACGCGGTCGCGCGCCGAGTTCACTGGCTTTTCAGGCTCAGCGGCGGGCGCAACAGTGGCGGGAGTCTCTGCTTTGGCGGGTGTAGCGGCTAATGGCGAGGAGGCGGAAAATTTCAACATGCGCCGTAAAATGTCGGACGCGCTTTCGCCAATATGCAGGGTGTGGCTGGCAATGTAGCGATACAGCTCGTCATCAACTTCAATCGTTTTCATCTTAATCCAGTGCGATATCTTTTCTGAATACAAGTCGTTGGGAGTATAAAGTTAAAACCCAACAGCGGATAGCGTCAAACCAGGAAGGCCGCAAAAGTCGGAATTAACTGGAACCTTGCAGCCGGGCGGCAGAATGGTCAACATGATAACCTAACCTGTCAGTCGCCAAAAAAGAACTTTGCCATGAAATTAAATATCCGCACGCAATCTGCGCAACAACCGACTCAAAATACACCGATTGTGTTAATTCACGGGCTGTTTGGCAGCCTGGATAACCTGGGCGTGCTGGCTCGCGATCTGGTGGACGATCATGACGTTGTGCAGGTTGATTTGCGAAACCACGGGCTTTCCGGGCGCAGCGAGACGATGGATTATCCGGCGATGGCGCAGGATATTCTCGAAACGCTGGATGCGCAGGGGCTGAATAAGGTGATTCTTATCGGTCATTCAATGGGCGGCAAAGCGGCAATGGCGGTGACCGCGCTTGCGCCAGATCGCATTGAAAAGCTGGTGGCGATTGATATAGCGCCTGTGGATTATCAGGTGCGCCGTCACGATGAAATATTCAATGCGGTGAACGCGGTGAGCGACGCGGGCGTTACCTCACGCCAGCAGGCGGCGGAGATTATGCGCCAGCATATCCGCGAGGAAGGCGTGGTGCAGTTTCTGCTGAAATCGTTTGTCGATGGCGAGTGGCGCTTTAATGTGTCGGTGCTGTGGAGCCAGTATTCGCATATCGTCGGCTGGGAAACGGTGCCTGCCTGGCACGGCCCGGCGCTGTTTATTCGCGGCGGCGCGTCGCCTTATGTGGAAGAAGCGCACCGCGAGGCGCTGCTCTCACAGTTCCCCAAAGCCCGCGCGCATGTGATTGCGGGCGCAGGCCACTGGGTGCATGCCGAAAAACCGCAGGCGGTGCTGCGCGCGATTCGTCGTTTTCTGGAAACTGATTAAAAACAGACCGACCGGCGCCGTCGCGCGCCGGATGCGTTGGCGCGCTTCGCTCCCTGATGTATGATGGCGCGCTGAAATACCGCCGGGCTCCGCCACGGCAGCCTGTTTCCCCTGTCTATACTCATACCATGGCAAAAGAACAAACGGACCGCACAACGCTCGATCTCTTCGCGGATGAACGCCGTCCGGGCAGACCGAAAACCAATCCGCTGTCGCGCGACGAACAGCTGCGCATCAATAAGCGCAACCAGCTTAAGCGTGACAAAGTTCGCGGGCTTAAGCGCGTGGAGCTGAAGCTGAACGCCGACGCGGTAGACGCGCTGAACCATCTCGCGCAGGCGCGCAATATCAGCCGCAGCGAGCTGATAGAAGCGATGCTGCTCGCGCAGCTGAAAGCCTTGCAGGAGTAAGGTCTGGTCTGAATTTTACCCAAAAGGACCGGGCAATGTAGCAGAGAGTGCACCCGGTGCCTGATAGCGTTTCCGCACCTTCTTCTGTTCTGCTATGATTGCCCTATCTGTGGGCGTTATGCCAGCACCATCACATTTAGATTCAAGAGGTTATTCTTCTTATGGCAATCGTAGGCATCTTTTTCGGCAGCGACACCGGCAATACCGAAAATATCGCAAAAATTATCCAGAAACAGCTCGGGACTGACGTTGCTGAAGTGCATGACATTGCTAAAAGCAGCAAAGAGGATCTGGAAGCATTCGATATTCTTCTGCTTGGCATCCCGACCTGGTACTACGGCGAAGCGCAGTGCGACTGGGACGACTTCTTCCCGACGCTCGAAGAAATTGACTTTAACGGCAAGCTGGTGGCGCTTTTCGGCTGCGGCGACCAGGAAGATTACGCAGAATATTTCTGCGACGCGCTGGGCACCATTCGCGACATCATCGAGCCGCGCGGTGCGACCATTGTTGGCCACTGGCCGACCGAAGGTTACCACTTTGAAGCTTCTAAAGGCCTCGCTGATGACGACCACTTCGTTGGTCTCGCGATTGACGAAGATCGCCAGCCGGAGCTGACCGCCGAACGCGTTGAAAAATGGGTCAAACAGGTGTCCGAAGAGCTGCATCTGCAGGAAATCATCAACGCCTGATGATAAGCGGCGCGGGCACCGTTCCGCGCCGTTTGATAGATAAAAGCAATGAAAATAATTGCTACAAATTTTTAACTTTCCCTCACTACGCTGTACAATGGCTTTCTTAATTATCAGGCTCTCCACGTGAAAAACGCTGGCTGGCCCACGATTTTTAAGCTCTTTTTTGCCGGACGCTTGCGGTTTTCATTTAGGCATGTCAGTTCTATAATGAGACGCATTCATCTTCGGCGTATCCGATGTATCGCTCCCTTCCGGAGCGAGTCGTTAAGCAACAGGACAGATTCCGCATGACTGACAACAATACCGCATTAAAGAAGGCCGGCCTGAAAGTCACGCTTCCTCGATTAAAAATCCTCGAAGTGCTGCAGGAACCGGTCAATCATCATGTCAGTGCGGAAGACCTCTATAAGCGTCTGATTGACATGGGTGAAGAGATTGGCCTTGCCACGGTCTATCGCGTACTTAACCAGTTCGACGATGCCGGCATCGTCACTCGTCACAACTTTGAAGGCGGTAAATCCGTTTTCGAGCTGACGCAACAGCATCATCACGATCACCTGATTTGCCTCGATTGCGGCAAAGTGATCGAATTCAGTGATGATTCTATTGAAGCGCGTCAGCGTGAAATCGCCACGCGCCACGGCATCCGCCTGACCAACCACAGCCTCTATCTGTACGGTCACTGCGCCGATGGCGACTGCCGCGAAAATGAACACGCCCACGAGGCTGGCGGGAAATAACGCTCGCTATACTGCATTATCCCAGGCCGACATTTGTCGGCCTTTTTATTGCCTGAACCCCCTTTAACAAAAATATAGATGTATTTTTTTAGATAAAATTTGAAAACTGGAGTGTTTTAATACAGCGCACAATGCTTAATTAAACCACATATATTTTTTTAAATCGAAATTCAGAAAAGATAAATATCTTTATCACTCAATCGGTTAGAGATGAGATTATCCCTGTTTTTCCTTTTCTGTTCTCTGCCCCTTATTGCAGCCATAAAAAAGCATCCATTAAGATACAGCAACGATTTAATTTTATTTTATTAAGGTAACCAACATGGTCTTACCCCCTAAACCGCTTGCTGAGATTTACCGTATTGCGGATATTTTTAATAGCTACGGCAACTGGTCTCGTGCAGAGAAAAATACGCTGATCCCGCTTCGGGACGGGGAGATCTGCATCATTCGTGGCGGTCAGTTCTCTCTGATGCGCCAGAGTGACAGGCTGTTGCTGGAAAAAAGCAGCGCACCCTCTGTGCTGGGACTGGCGAGGAATTTAGGCAAAACTCAATTCGCCAAATTACAGGCTGATTCCGAATGCCATTACCAGTTAATTCCTTTTGATTATTTCATTCAGGAAATTGAGAAAAATCACTGCCAGTTACATCTGCTTATTTTGTCCTCATGGTTTATTAATATGCTTTGCTATCGCGAAGAAATTATGATGGGAAGAAACAGCTACAGCATGATTAAAGCGAATATCGATTGTCTCGCGACAATGGATGAGTTCATGCGTAACCGGATTAACGTGGCCGACTATATCGTTAAAAAAACCAATCTTTCCCGCAGCATGGTGATGAAAACCCTTTCTCAGTTGCGCGGTGCGAAAAATATTGAGATAAGCAAAGGCAAACTGGTTGCGGTTCACCATCTGCCTGAATCGCTGTAGAGCGCGCGCCCGTTCATAAGAAAGCCAGCCCGGAGGCTGGCTTTTTATTGCGTTAGGGCTGTACGTTATCCACACGGCTGTAACGTTTACCGTCGCTGCTGACGCTTCGTACCTGTACGGCACCCGTCACGCGTGGCGGCTTCGCATCGTCGTAGCGCTGCCAGTGCGCGCCGCCATCAGTGGAGTATTCCATCGCGACACCTGGCAGACTGACGTTCATCTGCAACACGCCGTCGTGAATGCGCGCGCCCGGCACCGGCAGGCGGAATTGCACGCCCGCTTTTTCAAGCTTCGGCAGCTCACGGCTGCCCGCCAGGTTCGCAAAGCGCGTCCAGTCATCATGCAGCGCTTTTACATCCACCTGATGGGTTTCGCCGCCTTTATATTCGCGACCAGCCTGATAATCCTGCTCCCAGGCCGCGCGATGCCAGGCGCGTTCAGCTACAGCTAACAGACGCGGGTACATCATGTACTCCATTTGTTTATCGGTGCGCACCACTTCGCTCCAGAGCTGCGCCGAGAGTCCATACGCGCCTGGCCAGGGTTTGTCCGACTTAGCGCTGAACGCGTTGCCGTCGCGATCGACGGATGTCTCGGCGTTTTGCGGGAGGTTATCCGGCGCGAAGCTGAAAATCTTACGTTCGTCGCTAAAGCGTGTGCCCCAGTAATAGCCGCTCTCCGCCGGATTCACTTCATTCGGGAAATCGAGGTAGACGTAATCGGGGTTAGAAACCACCACGCGGAAACCTTTATTCGCCCAGTCGTTCGCTGTATCAAAGCCTCCCCAGTAGAGCGTATCCCAGAAGTTGACGTTAACGTGCGAGGTGGCGAAAGCGCTCGCGTCTTTCGCGTCCTTAAGCCCGTCCTGCCACGCCTGCATAGTGTCGATGCCGTGCGCTTTGACTAGTTTGCTCACTTCCACGCCAAAATAGCTGGAGAGGTGCTCGACATCAGCGACGACACCGTCCTGCACCATTTTCTGACACACCGGCGAGCGCGCCCAGGGCTTGTCCTGACGGCTCTGATCGATAATCCCCTTCCCGGCCTCCGGTTTCGCTTTATCCGTATAACCCGCGCCGAGATAGATATTTTTCGCCTCATCGCCGCCAAAATGCCAGGTGGTGAGCGGCTGTCCGGCCTCTTTATGCATCTGCTGGATCTCGCCAATCACTTTATCGACAAAGCGGCGCGAGGAGTCGAGGCACGGATTGAGATAGCCGGTGCGGTTGTAGTACTGCACGCCAGTGGTGACGGACGTATCTTTCGGGTCGAGCAGGCGATACTGGTTTGCCTCTTCGGTTTTACCCGCTTTCTGCAGCCTGTCGTAGCGCGCTTCCATCGCAATCACCGCCGCGCGGGCATGTGCGGGCATGTCGATTTCCGGGATCACTTCTATCTGGCGCGCGGCGGCATATTTCACAATCTCAATATAATCCGCGCGGGTGAAGTAGCCGCTGCCGTTGTTGTTCGTATCTGGCCCGGAGCCGAGCTGCGGCAGCAGGCAGGTTTTTTCGCTGAGATCGTGACAGCGCTTCGCCCCTACATCGGTCAGTTCCGGCAAGCCCGGTATTTCAATACGCCAGCCTTCGTCATCGCTCAAATGAAAGTGGAATTTATTGAGCTTATAGGCCGCCATCTGGTCAAGCAGGCGCAGCACAGCGGCTTTGGTGTGGAAGTTGCGTCCCACATCGAGTTGAATGCCGCGATAATCAAAACGCGGCGCGTCCTGCGCATCGAGCGTGGCGATTTGCTTCGCGCCCTCAGCCGGGATCAGCGACAGCAGCGATTGCAGCCCGTAAAAGACGCCCGCGCGGTCATAGCCGGTAATCGTCGTCTCTTTTGGCCCGATATGCAGCTGATATGCGCCGGATACCGCCTCTTTACCACTAAAGGCGTGGCTGGCAATGGCTGTGCGTACCGGGTAGCCTGCATCAGTTTTTATACCGAGCAGCGCGAAACGGGCGAAAATCGCCTCCTGTGCGGGTTTCTCCAGCGCGGCAATATCGAGCTGAACGCCTTTTTCGAGAGAAACATTTTGCCCGTGTACTTTGACGTGCCGCGGCGTGGGCACGATCTGCCCGCGCAGGCGCTCTGCGTTCAGTGTTTTGACATCGCTGTTTTTATCAAACCGCGCTTCGGCGGTCATCAGGATATTTTTATCATCCGGCGTGCGCTTCCACTGATCGTTCAGCGGGCTGACAAAATCCGTCAGCGTTTCGGTATCGGTACTGGCGATAACCTTCGGCGCGCCGTCATCCGCCGTGACATACCAACGCGGTAGCACGTCGGTGATAAAGAGTTGCCAGTACTCATTGATAATCGGGATCTCCACCGACGATTTCGCCGGGAAGCCGGTAAATTTATCCGTCGGTTCAAGCTTGTGGAGATCGCCCATCACGTGGGTCACTTTAAACTCATCGTTATCGACATTGAGGATCTGGCGAATGCTGTGAAACCAGATAGTCCAGTTTTTGTCGGTCACCGCGTCGCCCGGGTTGGTAAGCGTGATGACGGCTTTATTACATGACGCCCAGTCAGCGCCAAGCGCGGCGCAGTCTGTACCGTGCTGCGCGGCCTGGTTGTCAGTAATGGTGTAATTAATCCCAAACTGGCTGATGCTATCTGTCGTTGACGCCTGTGCGTTGGCACCGGTGAAAAGCCCCATCACCGCTCCCGCTAACATACTGACCTGTAACTTTTTCATCGATTTCTCCTTTTCACTGCCCTTGATGAAAGGCGCATCTGCGCGCCCCTGCGCAATCAGAAAATCGTGAACGGCGCCGTGACGATAAATTTCACGTCGCGTTCGTCCTGGAAGATGTTGCCGTAACCGCCGCCGTAGCTCGGGATGTCGGAATGGTTGTCGTATTGGGTGAAATGCAGCTTAAACATCGTGCCTTTGGCACGGCCATCCTGCAGGGTGTAAACCGCATCGAGGCTGTAAGCGGATTCTTTGAGGCGGTAGTTGGGATCGTAATAGCCGTCAGTGGTCGGCAGCGTAGAGGGTTTCGCATCCCAGGCATAAACGTATGACGCGCCCAGCGCAAACCCAGGCAGGTTCCAGTTTTTCAGGTCATACATCGCGCCGAAGAACACAGCTTTTTCGCCATCGGCGTTAAAATCGGAGCGGTTATCCCACCAGATATCCAGCCGTCCGTTGGAAGACGCATAAGTGGGCGTCATGCGCTGCAGAAAATAGCCCTGTTGCCCTTCGGCGCTCACCCAGGTGCCTTCCAGACGCAGATCAACCTGGCCAATTTTATAGCCAAATGTCAGCGCCTGGAGCCACGCGGTGCCGTCATAAATATCATTGACGCTGCCGTTACTGGCTTTGTCACGCGCGCCATAGAACTGATAACTGGTTGAAAGAGGATTGCCCGCAAGCGGGAAGTTGTAGCTCGCCTTGGCAAAGTATTGATCGATGTACCCTTCCGCCTGGCCAAAAGCCGCTTCGAGCACCAGCGAATTTTTAAAATCATATTTCGCGCCGATCGAGTGGAGATAATCGACCCGCGTGGTTCTGTCGTTCTGGTAGAACTTGTCCATCTCCAGATGCCACGGCGATTTATATTCGTTGGTCCACATGTACGAGAAGCTCAGCGCGCCCGCCTCGCCGTAGTCAAAATTCGCGCCCGCTTCAGCCCCTTGATATGTGCCGGGCATAAAGCTCCAGTGCGGCGCCAGCAGCGTCTGACCGGTGGGCTGCAACCAGCCAGCCCTCGCCCAGAGCGGGCCATATTTAAATTTACCGGCAGCTTTATAAAGGCTGATGCCGCTTTTATCGCCGGACCAGTCTTCGTCGTAGGCTTTGTTACTTGCGGAGAACGCGATTTCATTCGGGTGTCCGCTGTCGCCGTTTTCCGCCATTTCGATGGCCGTGAATGCGGCGATGTCGAGCCCAAACATATCGGCGGCAAACCCTGACTGGAAATCCAGGTTCGCGTTCCAGGTGGAGTGTGAGAGGTTGGTTTTATATTTGTCTTCCACGACATCTTTACGGTCGCGCTCGCGCTGCCAGTAATAGATGCCGCCGGTTAATGTGGAGTCATCAATAAAGCCTGCGGCGTGAACGGGCGGGCTACACAGGCCACCCAGTGCGGTAACGCTGGCGACAGCCAGCGCGACGCCACTACGTTTGTATCTCAACGAACGCATGTGAAATTCCTCTTTGACGTAAAAAAATTCGCAGCGCATATGGCGCATAAAACGAATGAAATAAAAAAATAAAAGTGCTGAAGGAGAACCCCCGAAACAGCCCCTCAAGACTATTTTTCGCGACGCGAATTATCAATCTAAATCCCCTGAATTTTCGTGGCTTTATGACACAGTGCACAAAATAATTTTCATTTTGAAACATTTTCAGAAGACAGCTTTTAATGCGGATAAAAGAAGAGGAATTAGTTAAAGCTATAAAATGAAAGCGATTTCATGCACATCAGCAGATGAAAATAGCAACATGAGGTTTTATGACGGGCTTGCGTTTAACAGGGAACATGTAGATTAATTCGCGTCGCGAATATTTTAATGCTGTTAACGCTTTGAATAGAAAGGCAAAAAAAACGCCGCGCAGAGGCGGCGTCTTGTAACAGGCAAGGTATTACTCGCCGATTTTAGCCCAGGTATCGCGCAGGCCAACGGTGCGGTTGAACACCAGTTTGTCACCGTTTGCATGGCGGCTGTCGAGGCAGAAATAACCTTCACGCTCAAACTGCCAGGCTTTACCCGCTTCAGCGTTTTTCAGGCCCGGCTCAGCGTAACCCTGCTTGATGACCAGCGAGTCTTTGTTGATGGTCGTGAGGAAATCTTCCGCCGCCCCCGGGTTTGGCACGCTGAACAGACGGTCATAGAGACGAATTTCAACCGGCAGCGCATGCGCCGCGCTGACCCAGTGGATCACGCCTTTGACCTTGCGACCGTCCGCCGGATCTTTACTTAGCGTTTCGGCATCGTAGGTGCAGTAGATAGTGGTGATTTCACCCGCGTCGTCTTTCTCCACGCGCTCGGCTTTAATCACATACGCGTTGCGCAGACGCACTTCTTTACCGAGCACCAGACGCTTGTACTGCTTGTTGGCTTCTTCACGGAAATCCGCGCGATCGATCCAGATTTCGCCGCTAAACGGTACGTCGCGGTTGCCCATTTCCGGTTTGTTCGGATGGTTAGGCATCGACACCATTTCGCTGTGGCCCTGCGGGTAGTTTTCGATAACCAGTTTCACCGGATCGATAACGGCCATCGCGCGCGGCGCGTTCTCGTTGAGATCTTCGCGAATGCAGGCTTCCAGCGCCGCCATTTCCACGGTGTTATCCTGTTTGGTCACACCGATACGCTTGCAGAATTCACGGATGGACGCGGCGGTATAACCGCGGCGGCGCAGGCCGGAAATCGTCGGCATACGCGGGTCGTCCCAGCCTTCGACGTGCTTATCGGTGACCAGCAGGTTCAGCTTACGCTTGGACATCACCGTATATTCCAGATTCAGGCGCGAGAATTCATACTGGCGCGGGTGAACCGGAATGGTGATGTTATCCAGTACCCAGTCATACAGACGGCGGTTGTCCTGGAACTCCAGCGTACAGAGCGAATGGGTGATGCCTTCCAGCGCATCGGAGATGCAGTGGGTAAAGTCGTACATCGGGTAGATGCACCACTTGTTGCCGGTCTGGTGATGCTCGGCGAACTTAATGCGGTACAGCACCGGGTCACGCATCACGATAAACGGCGAGGCCATATCGATTTTCGCGCGCAGGCACGCTTTGCCCTCTTCAAACCCACCGGCACGCATTTTCTCGAACAGCGCCAGGTTTTCTTCCACGCTGCGATCGCGGAACGGGCTGTTTTTGCCAGGCGCGGTCAGCGTGCCGCGGTATTCGCGGATCTGCTCCGGCGACAGCTCGTCAACGTAGGCCAGGCCTTTGTTGATAAGCTCAACGGCGTAGTTATAAAGCTGATCGAAATAGTCAGAGGAGTAGCGCACGTCGCCAGACCAGTGGAAACCCAGCCATTGCACGTCATTTTTAATCGACTCGACAAATTCCAGATCTTCTTTGACCGGGTTGGTGTCGTCAAAGCGAAGGTTGCACTGGCCCTGGTAGTCCTGCGCGATGCCGAAGTTCAGGCAGATAGATTTCGCGTGGCCGATGTGCAGATAGCCATTCGGCTCCGGCGGAAAGCGGGTGCAAATCGTGGTGTGTTTTCCAGACGCCAGATCTTCATCGATAATCTGGCGAATAAAGTTAGTCGGGCGGGCTTCTGCCTCACTCATCGCATATTCCTCAAAGCGTCAACATCGTTTAACGGCGTATGATCTTATAAGCAGAGGCGGGAAACAACCTTTAGTTACAGAAAATCCCGCCGCAGAGCACCGCATGTTACTGGCGGGCTTCAGCATACTGCGCCAGTCGACAACGCTCGGGCGTTCTGGCTTTGAGTAATTTGACTTGCGGCCTTAATGACTCGAGATTCCCTTCACGCGGCAGGTAGCCCGGCGCCTCAACGCACCAGCTCCAGGAATAGATCATCGTGCCGTGAAGAAAGAAGATCATGTTTTCCCATTCCGAAACGCGCGAGACGGAAACATGGCCGTTATTATCTGCGGTGAATTTCTCCGGCAACGGGTAATAGCCCGGCGGCATGCGGTGCGTTTGCAGCCAGAACGTGGCATGAGGAATGGGCTCGCCCTGCTCGTTCTGTATATCGACGTCAAGCGCGGGCCGGTGGGTCGCGTAGCGCGGGATGCAGCCACTTAACAGCACGGCGGCGAAAAGGACAAAAATAACCTGACGCATCTGATTCTCCTTAATCTCAGTGACCGCTACCCTACATGGCGTTACGCGGTGCGCGCCAGCCCCAAAAAAAGGCGAAAAAAAACGGCGGGAGTGTTCCCCCGCCGTTCAGGCATAACTCAGAAGTGATTATTTGCCTTTAATTTCATACAGCGCGCTCTGGCCTGCAACCACCGCGCCCTGCGCCTGGATAACCAGACCGCCGAAATCGTCAATGTTGCTGCACACGACCGGGCTGACCATTGAGCGCGCATTGGCGTTCAGGAAGTCCAGATCAAGCTCCAGCACCGGCTGGCCCGCCGTCACCTGCGCGCCCTCTTCCACCAGGCGTTTAAAGCCCTGGCCGTTCAGCGCGACGGTATCAATCCCCATATGCACCACGATCTCTGCGCCGTTCTCGGTTTCCAGGCAGAACGCATGGTTGGTGTTGAAGATTTTCACGATAGTCCCGGCCGCTGGTGCCACCACCAGCTTATCGGTGGGCTTGATGGCGACGCCATCACCGACCGCTTTGCTGGCGAAGGCTTCATCCGGCACCGCATCGAGCGCGACCACTTCGCCTGTCACCGGCGATACCAGCGCGGCGATGGTTTTTGCGTTAGCGACCGCCTGCGGCTTCACGACCGGTGCGACAGGCGCTGCGGTCTGCGCTTTTGGTGCGGAGGCATCGACATGGCCGGTGGTTTTCATCGCGTTGGCAATTTTTTCCGCCACGAAGCCGACGATGATTTGCACGCTGGTTTTGTTAAGGCGAATCACGCCCGTCGCGCCAAGGCGCTTAGCCATCGCTTCATCCACCAGCGCGGAATCTTTCACGTTCAGACGCAGACGCGTGATGCAGGCATCGATACCCGTCAGGTTATCGGAGCCGCCCACCGCCGCGATGTACTGACGCGCAAGACCCGCTGCATCTAGATCTTTCTCATCGCTGACGTTAACGTCCACACCGTCTGCTTCGCTGCCCGCCACGGCCAGCTCACGGCCAGGCGTCATCAGGTTGAATTTAGTGATAGTAAAGCGGAACACCACGTAATAGATGACGAAGAAGACCAGACCCTGCGGAATCAGCATGTACCAGTGCGTCGCCAGCGGGTTACGGGACGACAGCACCATATCCACCAGCCCCGCGCTGAAGCCGAAACCGGCAATCCAGTGCATCGTCGCCGCGATAAATACGGAGATACCCGTCAATACCGCGTGAATGACATACAGCACCGGCGCCACGAACATAAAGGAGAATTCCAGCGGCTCGGTAATGCCGGTAAAGAACGCGGCGAAAGCGCCCGCCATCATAATCCCCAGCACTTTGGCTTTATTTTCAGGACGCGCGCAGTGGTAAATCGCCAGCGCCGCGCCCGGCAGGCCGAACATCATAATCGGGAAGAAGCCCGCCTGATAACGGCCAGTGATACCGACCACGGCTTTACCGGATTCGATAGACTGCGCGCCGCCCAGGAAATTCGGGATATCGTTAATGCCTGCCACATCGAACCAGAATACGGAGTTCAGGGCGTGATGCAGGCCCACCGGGATCAGCAGACGGTTAAAGAATGCATAAACGCCCGCGCCGACCGAACCGAGCTTCTGGATCTGCTCGCCAAAGTCAACGAGACCGCCAAACACGACCGGCCAGATGTACATCATGATGAATGCCACAACAATCATCACGAAAGACGTCAGAATCGGGACCAGACGGCGGCCGCTGAAGAAGGACAGCGCTTTCGGCAACTCAACAGCGCTAAAGCGGTTGTACAGTTCGGCGGCAATAATCCCCACCATAATGCCCACGAACTGGTTTTTGATTTTACCGAAGGCGGCAGGCACCTGATCGGCCGGGATCTTCATAATCATGGCGACAGCCGCTGGCGAGCAGAGCGTCGTCAGCACCAGGAACCCGACAAACCCCGCCAGCGCCGCAGCGCCATCTTTATCTTTTGACATACCGTATGCGACGCCGACTGCAAACAGCACCCCCATGTTGTCGATGATTGCGGAACCGGACTGAATGAAGAAAGCCGCAAGCGCGTTGCCGCCGCCCCAGCCGGTCGGGTCAAGCCAGTAACCGACCCCCATCAGAATGGCTGCCGCAGGCAGCGTAGCCACAGGCACCATCAGCGCCCGGCCTACTCGTTGTAAATAACCTAAAATACTCACTTTTTCCCCCTATGAGACCCCGATGAGGCTCCAGCTAAGCAGTGTTTTTATTGTGCTACTAACTCTGAAACGCGGCGACACTTTGCATCAACCCTGAGTGTCTGCAAAATTAATTCGCCTCGCAAATTAAACGCGTCTTTTCTGTGATTTTTATCACCAAATATTGTTATTGTGCTTCCTTTCCTATGGCCTGAGTCGAAAACTTATTTTATCATTCAAAAAATCGAGACGGATTGCTTCCGCTTTCAGCGAACGGGTATACCCTTACACTGTGAGCCGTTTAATCCGCTCCTGTTTTCTAACTTCCGAGGTGAACAATGAGACTGATTCCGCTGGCTACGCCGCAGCAGGTTGGCAAATGGGCCGCCCGCCATATTGTTAAGCGCATTAACGATTTCAACCCCACCGCTGACCGCCCTTTCGTTCTCGGTCTGCCGACTGGCGGCACGCCGCTTGAAGCTTACAAGGCGCTTATCGAGATGCATAAAGCAGGCCAGGTCAGTTTCAAACATGTCGTAACGTTTAACATGGATGAATATGTGGGCCTGCCGAAAGATCATCCGGAAAGCTACCACAGCTTCATGTACCGTAATTTCTTCGACCACGTTGATATTCCCGAAGAAAATATCAACCTGCTGGATGGCAACGCGCCGGATATTGACGCAGAATGCCGCCGCTATGAAGAAAAAATTCGCGCCTACGGCAAAATTCATCTGTTTATGGGCGGCGTCGGCAACGATGGTCATATCGCGTTTAACGAGCCCGCGTCTTCTCTGGCCTCCCGCACACGTATCAAAACCCTGACGCACGATACCCGTGTGGCGAACTCGCGTTTCTTTGGCGGTGATGTGAATCAGGTGCCAAAATACGCGCTCACCGTGGGCGTTGGCACGCTGCTGGACGCGCAGGAAGTGATGATTCTGGTGCTGGGCCACGTTAAGGCGCAGGCGCTGCAGGCGGCGGTTGAAGGCAACGTTAACCATATGTGGACGATTAGCTGTCTGCAGTTGCACCCGAAAGCGGTTATCGTGTGCGATGAGCCTTCCACGATGGAACTGAAAGTGAAGACGCTGAAATACTTCACCGAGCTCGAAGCTGAAAATATCAAAGATCTTTAAGGACTGGTTACCGGGGGCATTATGTACGCATTAACCCACGGCCGGATTTACACCGGCCACGACATTCTGGATGACCACGCGATTATCATCGCCGATGGCCTGATTGAGCGCCTCTGCCCGCTGGCTGAATTGCCGGCAGGCATCGAGCAGCGCGATATGGGCGGCGCCATTATCGCCCCCGGTTTTATCGACGTGCAGTTAAACGGCTGCGGCGGCGTGCAGTTTAACGACACCGCTGAAGCGGTATCGATTGAAACGCTGGAAATCATGCAAAAAGCCAACGAGAAATCGGGCTGCACCAGCTATCTGCCAACACTCATTACCTGTAGCGACGCGCTGATGAAACAGGGCGTGCGCGTGATGCGCGAATACCTGTCGCGTCACCAGAACCAGGCGCTGGGCCTGCATCTTGAAGGCCCGTGGCTGAATATCGTTAAAAAAGGCACGCATAACCCGGATTTCGTGCGCCAGCCGGACGCAGAGCTGGTCGATTTCCTGTGCGAAAACGCCGACGTCATTACTAAAATCACCCTCGCGCCGGAACGCGTCGCGCCGGACGTTATCGAAAAACTGACCGCTGCCGGCATTGTGGTTTCCGCCGGGCACTCCAACGCGACGCTTAAGGAAGCGAAAAAAGGCTTCCGCGCGGGTATTCGTTTCGCCACGCATCTGTTCAACGCCATGCCTTATATTACTGGTCGCGAACCGGGGCTGACGGGCGCTATTTTTGACGAGCCGGATGTCTGGTGCGGCATTATCGCCGACGGCCTGCATGTCGATTTCGCCAACGTGCGTCTGGCGAAAAAAGTCAAAGGCGACAAGCTGTGTCTGGTGACGGACGCGACGGCCCCCGCAGGTGCCAATATTGATGAGTTCATTTTTGCTGGCAAAACAATATACTACCGCAACGGCCTGTGCGTGGATGAAAACGGCACCCTGAGCGGCTCGGCGCTGACCATGATCGAAGGCGTGCGCAACCTGGTTGAGCATGTCAATATCGCGCTGGACGAAGCGCTGCGTATGGCGACGCTTTATCCGGCTCGCGCCATGGGCGTAGCGCACCGGCTTGGCAGCATTGAAGCGGGCAAAGTGGCGAACCTTACCGCTTTTACCCGCGACTATAAAATCATCAAGACCATCGTTAATGGTAACGAGGTCGTTACTGAGTAAATAAAGGCATGACGACTGGCGGACAGGCTCAAATTGGCAACGTTGATCTCGTAAAACAGCTTAACAGCGCGGCGGTTTACCGTCTTATCGACCAGCAGGGACCGATATCGCGCATTCAGATAGCCGAACAGAGCCAGCTTGCGCCCGCCAGCGTCACCAAAATTACCCGCCAGCTTATTGAGCGCGGTCTGATTAAAGAAGTCGATCAGCAGGCCTCGACAGGAGGCCGCCGCGCAATCTCCATCGTTACCGAAACCCGGCATTTTCAGGCCGTTGGCGTGCGCCTTGGCCGCCATGATGCCACGCTGACGCTGTTCGATCTCAGCAGTAAAGTGCTGGCCGAAGAACATTTTCCGCTGCCCGAACGCACCCAGGAAACGCTGGAACATGCACTCCTGAACACCATTGCGCAGTTTATCGACACCTGGCAGCGTAAAATCCGCGAGCTTATCGCCGTGTCGGTGATCCTACCGGGTCTGGTCGATCCGGAAAGCGGCGTTATTCGCTATATGCCGCACATTAATGTGGAAAACTGGCCGCTGGTGGACGCGCTGCAAAAGCGTTTTAACGTCGCCTGTTTTGTGGGGCACGATATTCGCAGCCTGGCACTGGCGGAGCACTATTTCGGTGCAACGCGCGACTGTGAAGATTCCATTCTGGTGCGCGTTCACCGCGGCACCGGCGCGGGCATTATCTCGAACGGCCGCATATTCATTGGCCGTAACGGCAACGTCGGCGAGATTGGTCATATTCAGGTCGATCCGTTGGGCGAGCGCTGCCACTGCGGCAATTTCGGGTGCCTTGAAACCGTCGCCGCAAACGCTGCGATTGAACAGCGCGTGCGCCAGCTGCTTGAACAGGGCTATCAGAGCCGCCTGACGCCCGATGAGTGCAATATCAAAGCGATTTGCAAAGCCGCGAACCGGGGCGATGCGCTGGCCTGCGAAGTTATCGAGCGCGTCGGTCGTCAGCTCGGTAAAACTATCGCTATCGCTATCAACCTGTTTAACCCACAAAAAGTGGTGATCGCCGGTGAAATCGTTGAAGCGCAGAAAGTGCTGCTGCCCGCTATCGAAAGCTGTATCAACACGCAATCGCTGAAAGCATTTCGTAAAAATCTGCCGGTCGTGCCTTCGCAACTCGATCACCGCTCGGCTATCGGCGCGTTTGCCCTGGTAAAACGCGCCATGCTTAACGGATTGTTATTACAGCGTTTGCTGGAAAGTTAACGAGTGACTGTAGCGATTTGCGCTATAGTTACGCCTTTCTGTTCCCTGAGCCAGAGTAGTCCATGACCATTCAGAACGTAATTTGCGATATCGATGGCGTGCTGATGCACGATAACGTTGCGGTGCCCGGTGCCAGCGAATTTCTGACCCGCATTCTTGAGAAAGGGTTTCCGCTGGTTCTGCTGACCAACTACCCGTCACAGACGGGCCAGGATCTGGCCAACCGCTTTGCCTCTGCCGGGATCGACGTGCCGGACAGCGTGTTTTACACCTCCGCGATGGCCACCGCCGATTTTCTGCGTCGTCAGGAAGGTAAAAAGGCCTATGTCGTCGGCGAAGGGGCATTAATTCACGAACTTTATAAAGCGGGCTTTACCATTACCGATATCAATCCCGATTTCGTTATCGTGGGCGAAACCCGCTCCTATAACTGGGAGATGATGCATAAGGCCGCCTTTTTCGTCGCCAATGGCGCGCGCTTTATCGCCACTAACCCGGACACCCACGGGCGCGGTTTTTATCCGGCCTGCGGCGCGCTGTGTGCGGGCATTGAGAAAATTTCCGGGCGTAAGCCGTTTTATGTCGGCAAGCCAAGCCCCTGGATAATCCGCGCAGCGCTCAACAAAATGCAGGCCCACTCCGAACATACCGTAATCGTCGGCGATAACCTGCGCACCGATATTCTGGCCGGTTTCCAGGCAGGCCTGGAGACGATTCTGGTGCTGTCGGGCGTATCGACGATAAATGACATCGACGCCATGCCGTTCCGGCCAAGCTGGATCTACCCCTCCGTCGCTGAAATCGACGTAATCTGAACCTGACGGCCATTAACGATGGCCGTTTTTTTTGCCCTTCCGACAAACCCCTCGTTTAATAAAAGTGCTCTTTTTTTGCCGATTCGCTAAAAACCGCCCTGCTTTACTGACCATTTTTAAATTATCGCTAACGCTCATTGAACTATTTATGGTTTGAACGCTAAAACGCTTGCACAACCTGCACGCTTTGCGGCATTTTCTTAAACAACGACAGAGGCCGAAGCGAAAAAATTGCATAAACCGCAACGCCTCGCAGACAGACAACACAACATTACCGCCAGGGTTAACGGAGTTCTCTATGTGTTCTATTTTTGGTGTGCTGGATATCAAAACCGACGCGGTCGAACTGCGTAAAAAAGCGCTTGAGCTGTCGCGCCTGATGCGCCACCGCGGCCCGGACTGGTCCGGCGTGTTCGCCAGCGACAAAGCCATTCTCGCGCATGAGCGTCTTTCTATCGTGGACGTCAACGCAGGCGCGCAGCCGCTCTACAACACTGAAAAAACGCACGTGCTGGCCGTTAACGGTGAAATCTACAACCACCAGGCGCTGCGCGCGGAATATGGCGATCGTTTCCAGTTCCAGACCGGCTCTGACTGCGAAGTCATCCTGGCGCTGTATAAAGAAAAAGGGCCGGAATTTCTGGACGAACTGCAGGGCATGTTCGCTTTTGTGCTCTATGACAGCGAAAAAGACGCATACCTGATTGGCCGTGACCATATCGGCATCATTCCGCTCTATATGGGTCACGATGAGCACGGCAACTTTTATGTCGCTTCAGAAATGAAATCGCTGGTGCCGGTGTGTCGCACCATTAAAGAGTTCCCGGCGGGCAGCTATCTCTGGAGCCAGGACGGCGAAATTCGCCAGTACTATCAGCGCGACTGGTTTGAGTATGACGCGGTAAAAGATAACGTGACGGACAAAGCCGAGCTGCGCCAGGCGCTGGAAGATGCGGTCAAGAGCCACCTGATGTCTGACGTGCCTTACGGCGTACTACTCTCTGGCGGTCTCGATTCTTCCATTATTTCGGCCATTACCAAGAAATTCGCAGCGCGCCGCGTGGAAGATCAGGAACGCTCCGAAGCCTGGTGGCCGCAACTGCACTCGTTTGCCGTAGGTCTTGAAGGTTCACCGGATCTGAAAGCCGCGCAGGAAGTCGCCAACCATCTCGGCACAGTACATCATGAAATTCACTTTACCGTGCAGGAAGGCCTGGACGCGATCCGCGATGTGATTTACCACATCGAAACCTATGACGTGACCACGATTCGCGCGTCAACGCCGATGTATTTGATGTCCCGTAAAATCAAAGCGATGGGCATTAAAATGGTGCTTTCCGGCGAAGGTTCAGACGAAGTGTTCGGCGGCTATCTCTACTTCCACAAAGCGCCGAACGCGAAAGAGCTGCACGAAGAAACCGTTCGCAAGCTGCAGGCGCTGCATATGTTTGACTGCGCGCGTGCCAACAAAGCGATGTCAGCCTGGGGCGTTGAGGCGCGTGTGCCGTTCCTCGATAAAAAATTCCTTGATGTGGCGATGCGCATTAACCCGCAGGATAAAATGTGCGGCAACGGCAAGATGGAAAAACATATTCTGCGTGAATGTTTCGAGTCTTATCTGCCGGCGAGCGTGGCGTGGCGTCAGAAAGAACAGTTCTCCGACGGCGTGGGCTACAGCTGGATTGATACGCTGAAAGAAGTGGCGGCAAAACAGGTTTCCGATCAGCAACTGGAAACTGCGCGCTTCCGCTTCCCGTACAATACGCCAGCCTCGAAAGAAGCCTATCTCTACCGCGAAATCTTCGAAGAGCTGTTCCCGGTGCCGAGTGCGGCGGAGTGCGTGCCTGGCGGCCCGTCTGTCGCCTGCTCTTCTGCGAAAGCCATCGAATGGGACGAAGCGTTTAAAACCATGAACGATCCGTCAGGCCGCGCGGTGGGCGTACACCAGTCTGCTTACAAGTAAGCGCTGCCAAACGAATAACGGGCCTTCGGGCCCGTTTTTTATGGGTGTAAAGATGCGCGGCCAGGGACGCTGTTTCTATTGAATTAGTGGATAATTCGCCTGGAATCGCCGAATATTGCATCAAGCTGTTCGCAAGCTAGTCAAACAGTCACTTTACGTCGATTTTCGCCAAAAAAGGTGTTGACGCTTCCAGGCCCAATACGCATAATGCGCCCCGCAACGCCGATAAGGTAACGCGAAAAAAGATGGCTACGTAGCTCAGCTGGTTAGAGCACATCACTCATAATGATGGGGTCACAGGTTCGATTCCCGTCGTAGCCACCATCTTTTTTGCGGGAGTGGCGAAATTGGTAGACGCACCAGATTTAGGTTCTGGCGCCGCAAGGTGTGCGAGTTCAAGTCTCGCCTCCCGCACCACTTCGTAATTGCGTTGCACGGATGGGGTATCGCCAAGCGGTAAGGCACCGGTTTTTGATACCGGCATTCCCTGGTTCGAATCCAGGTACCCCAGCCATATTTCTTCGACTTTTGCGTTTTACGCAGCAGTCGTTGGGGTATCGCCAAGCGGTAAGGCACCGGTTTTTGATACCGGCATCCCCTGGTTCGAATCCAGGTACCCCAGCCAGTCGTTATGTCTGGTAAAGCAGTACACTTTGGCTACGTAGCTCAGCTGGTTAGAGCACAGCACTCATAATGCTGGGGTCACAGGTTCGATTCCCGTCGTAGCCACCATATTTAAAGCGTCTTGCATTTTTTATGCGGGATAGCGCGAAGTAAAATTCGCAAGAGTTTCTTGGGGTGTCGCCAAGCGGTAAGGCAGCGGATTCTGATTCCGCCATTCCGGGGTTCGAATCCCTGCACCCCAGCCACTTTGAAGAAGCGGTTGGCAAGAAGCTAAACGCGCTGGTTAAAGGTTCTTTATTTCTTCCTTTAACTAACAATTCAGCACCAACATTTTGTTGGGGTGTCGCCAAGCGGTAAGGCAGCGGATTCTGATTCCGCCATTCCGGGGTTCGAATCCCTGCACCCCAGCCACTCTTTAAAAGCCTGCTTTCGCAGGCTTTTTTCTTTTGTGCGTTTCCTGTTTCTGTCTATACGTGCAACAAAGTCACGTTGCCATTCAGACACGCAATCCCCATAAAAAAGCCTGCACAGGCAGGCTTCTTAAATAAGCAAATTTTCACTGTAAGGCGACAACGACGACAACGCCCCGGTTATCAACCCTTAATGCACCTTAAAGCATGTTGTAACTAAGGCGTCATAAACCGAGCGCATACCGCAGCGCCTGGCGTTTCAGCACGCCTGAGCGCTGGGCGGCGATAAGCCCAAGATTGCGCAGCACGCGCAGCGGTTTCAGTTTCGCAGTAAACCCGGCATGGAACAGATCCATACCGCTTTGCATCAGCAGGTTATCCGGCATACGACGACGCTGATAGCGCTTAAGCACCGCGCCGGAAGCCCAGTCTTCCGCCGCATTGCGGGCATCAATCACCACCTTCAGCAGCGCGTCCACATCGCGATAGCCGAGATTCACCCCCTGCCCCGCCAGCGGATGAATGGTATGCGCGGCGTCACCAATCAGCGCGACGCCCGGCAGCACATAACGCAGCGCATGGCGACGCACCAGTGGAAACGCGCCGCAGGCGACCGGCGTCACGCGGCCAAGCCGGGCAGGAAATGCGGCGGCTATTTCACGGCCAAGCTGCGTCATGGTCATCGCCTGAAGCTGACGAACACGCGCCGGGCGGTCATACCAGACGAGCGACGCACGGTTATCAAACAACGGTAAAAACGCATGCGGCCCGTTCGGGGTAAAGTGCTGCCAGGTGCTGTCGCCGGGCGGCTGGTCACATTCCACGCTAATCAACAGGCATGACTGCTGATACTGCCAGGCGTTAACGCCGATGCCTGCCCATTTACGCACCTGCGAGCTGGCACCGTCCGCACCGATCACCAGGCGCGCCTGTAAGGTGTCGCCATTAGTAAGCGAGAGCTGATACCCGTTTTGCGACGGCGTCATCTGCGTGAGCGTCGCCGGGCACAGCAGTTGCGCCGCCGGATGCGCCTCCAGCGCCTCCCACAGCGCGCGTTGCAGCACGCTGTTTTCTACCATATAGCCCAGCTCCGGCAGTTGCAGTTCATCGGCGCTGAATTCAACCCGCGCCTCGTTCCACTCCCAGGTTTCGAGGCGGCGATAAGGATGCGCGCGCATCTCAAGCACGCGCTGCCAGACGCCCAGCCCGCGCAGCAGATCCACCGACGCGCAACTGATCGACGAGATCCGCACATCCGGCGGGTTTTGCGGTGAAAACGGCGGCGGCGCGGCATGTTCCACGACGGCGACCTGAAAGCCATTTTGCGCAAGCCCAAGCGCGGCGGCGGCACCCACCATGCCCCCGCCGACAACGACGACTTCAATTGGTTGATTTGTCATGGTCATTTCATCCTTAAGCAATCTCCCTTCAGTTTACCGGATTTTTCGCCGCCTGACGTCTTTGCCTCGCCACTGGTCACGAACCCGTCAAAGCATTACAATACGCGGCCAAAATGAGTGGCTTTAACTGAGCAATGGCAAGTCAATGACAAAAAAACTCCATATCAAAACCTGGGGCTGTCAGATGAATGAATACGATTCATCGAAGATGGCCGATCTGCTGGAAACCACGCACGGCTTTACGCTGACCGACGTGGCGGAAGAAGCAGATATTCTGCTGCTGAATACCTGCTCAATCCGCGAGAAGGCACAGGAGAAGGTTTTCCATCAGTTAGGTCGCTGGAAAACGTTAAAGGAAAAGAACCCGGATGTGATTATCGGCGTGGGCGGCTGTGTAGCGTCTCAGGAAGGTGACCATATTCGCGATCGCGCCCGCTACGTTGACATCATTTTCGGGCCTCAGACCCTGCACCGCCTGCCGGAAATGATCAACCAGGTGAAAGGCACGCGCAGCCCGGTTGTGGACATCAGCTTCCCGGAAATCGAAAAATTCGATCGCCTGCCTGAGCCGCGCGCGGAAGGCCCGACGGCGTTCGTTTCCATCATGGAAGGCTGCAATAAATACTGCACCTACTGCGTGGTTCCGTATACCCGCGGTGAAGAAGTGAGCCGTCCGAGCGATGACATCGTGCTGGAAATCGCCCAGCTCGCCGCCCAGGGTGTGCGTGAAGTTAACCTGCTTGGCCAGAACGTGAACGCCTGGCGCGGCGAAAACTACGACGGCACCACCGGCACGTTTGCCGATCTGCTGCGTCTGGTCGCGGCGATTGACGGTATTGACCGCATCCGCTTCACCACCAGCCACCCGATTGAATTCACCGATGACATCATTGAAGTCTATCGCGACACGCCGGAGCTGGTGAGCTTCCTGCATCTGCCGGTACAGAGCGGCTCCGACCGCGTGCTGAACATGATGGGACGCACCCACACGGCGCTGGAATATAAAGCCATTATCCGCAAGCTGCGCGCCGCGCGTCCGGATATTCAGATTAGCTCCGACTTCATCGTCGGCTTCCCTGGCGAAACCCAACAGGATTTCGAACAGACCATGAAGCTGATTGCCGAGGTGAATTTCGACATGAGCTACAGCTTTATTTTCTCCGCGCGTCCGGGTACGCCTGCCGCCGACATGGTGGATGACGTGCCGGAAGAGGAGAAAAAACAGCGTCTGTACATCCTTCAGGAGCGCATCAACCAGCAAGCGATGGCGTGGAGCCGCCGTATGCTCGGCACGACCCAACGCATTCTGGTGGAAGGCACGTCGCGTAAGAGCATCATGGAGCTTTCCGGGCGTACCGAAAACAACCGCGTGGTGAACTTCGAGGGCTCGCCGGATATGGTGGGTAAATTCGTCGATGTGGAAATCACGGAAGTGTTCCCGAATTCGCTGCGCGGCAAGGTTATCCGCACCGAAGACGAGATGGGCCTGCGCGTGGTGGAATCGCCGGAATCGATCATCGCCCGCACCCGCAAAGAAAACGAACTCGGCGTCGGGATTTTCCAGCCATAATCCGTTCTCTCACGTATGCCGCCCTGGCGCGGCATACGCTTATTTTTACACCATCCGTGCTTGTATTCTGAAGGCGTCACCCAAATATCCGGGTTGTCGCTTGCGCCTTTTTCCCTCGCCGTGAATAATTTCTCTCAGGCCCTGTGAAAATCAGCAGGCATTTTTATTCACCTTAACTGGCCCTGAGTGACCAAGAGGACAAGTTTGAATATCGAAACTCGTGAATTTACGCTGGAACCGGCAGACAATGCCCGTCTGCTTAGCCTCTGTGGACCCTTTGATGACAACATCAAACAGCTTGAGCGCCGCCTCGGCATCGAAATCGCCCGTCGCGACAACCATTTTAAACTGACCGGCCGCACGATTTGCGTCAGCGCGGCGGCGGATATTCTGCGCCATCTGTACGTCGATACCGCCCCGATGCGCGGCGAAATCAAAGAGATCGAGCCGGAGCAAATTCATCTGGCCATTAAAGAATTTCGCGTGCTGGAGCAGAGCGCCGAAAGCGTGCCGGAGTACGGCAAAGCGGTCAATATCAAGACCAAACGCGGCGTGATTAAACCACGCACGCCAAACCAGGCGCAGTACATCGCGAATATTCTCGATCACGACATCACCTTCGGTATCGGCCCTGCCGGTACGGGTAAAACGTATCTTGCGGTCGCGGCCGCCGTGGACGCGCTGGAGCGCCAGGAAATTCGCCGTATTCTGCTGACCCGTCCGGCCGTGGAAGCCGGTGAAAAACTCGGCTTCCTGCCAGGCGATCTCAGCCAGAAAGTGGACCCGTACCTGCGCCCGCTGTATGACGCACTTTTTGAGATGCTCGGCTTTGAGCGTGTGGAAAAGCTGATGGAGCGCAACGTCATTGAAGTCGCACCGCTGGCTTACATGCGCGGCCGTACGCTTAACGACGCGTTCATTATTCTCGATGAGAGCCAGAACACCACCATCGAACAGATGAAAATGTTCCTGACCCGTATCGGCTTTAACTCCAAAGCGGTGATCACCGGCGACGTCACGCAGATTGACCTGCCGCGAAACCTGAAATCCGGCCTGCGTCACGCCATTGAGGTACTTTCGGAAGTCGAAGAGATCAGCTTTAACTTCTTCCACAGCGAAGACGTGGTGCGCCATCCGGTCGTCGCACGCATCGTCACCGCCTATGAAGCGTGGGAAGAGGCTGACCAGAAACGCAAAGCCGAACAGGCCGCGGAACGTAAACGTGAAGCCCAGGCGCTGGCCGCGGGCGCGCAGGAGAGTAAATGAGTCAGGTGATCCTTGATTTGCAGGTGGCCTGCGAAGACACCACCGGGTTACCGGACGAGGCGCAGTTTCAGACATGGCTGAATGCCGTTGTGCCGCAGTTTCAGGAAGAATCAGAAGTCACGGTACGTCTGGTGGATGAAGCGGAAAGCCATGATTTAAACCTGACTTATCGCGGTATGGACAAACCCACCAACGTGCTGTCGTTCCCGTTCGAAGCGCCGCCTGGCATCGACATGCCGCTGCTTGGCGATCTGATTATCTGTCGTCAGGTGGTCGAGCGCGAAGCGCGCGAACAGGAAAAGCCGCTGGAAGCCCACTGGGCGCATATGGTGGTGCACGGCAGTCTGCATCTTCTGGGCTATGACCATATCGAGGATGACGAAGCCGAAGAGATGGAAGGCATCGAAACCGAGATAATGCTTGCCCTGGGCTTTGACGATCCGTACATTGCCGAGAAAGCGTAATCTGTGCGGCAGCCCGCTGCCGCCAGTGATTTCTACCGCCGTGGCGTGAGTTTTCCGCCACGAGCGAGACATAAACCAACATGAGAACCCTGAATTAACGCCATGAGCGACGACAACTCACACAGTAGCGACTCACTTAACAAAAAGGGATTTTTCTCCCTCCTCTTAAGCCAGCTGTTCCACGGTGAACCCAAAAACCGTGACGAACTGCTAGAGCTTATCCGTGATTCCGAGCAGAACGAGCTTATCGACCAGGATACGCGCGACATGCTTGAAGGGGTAATGGATATCGCCGACCAGCGCGTGCGCGACATCATGATCCCCCGCTCTCAAATGGTCACCCTGAAACGCAACCAGAGCCTTGATGAATGTCTTGACGTCATTATCGAATCGGCGCATTCACGTTTCCCGGTGATTAGCGAAGACAAAGATCACATTGAAGGGATCCTGATGGCCAAGGATCTGCTGCCGTTTATGCGCAGCGATGCCGAAGCCTTCAGTATGGATAAAGTGCTGCGCCCGGCGGTTGTCGTGCCGGAAAGCAAACGGGTTGACCGGATGCTGAAAGAGTTCCGCTCACAGCGTTATCACATGGCTATCGTGATTGATGAATTCGGCGGCGTATCCGGGCTTGTGACTATCGAAGATATTCTTGAGCTCATCGTCGGCGAAATCGAAGATGAATACGACGACGAAGAAGATATCGATTTCCGTCAGCTCAGCCGCCACACCTGGACCGTGCGCGCGCTGGCTTCCATTGAAGATTTTAACGATACCTTCGGCACCCAGTTCAGCGATGAAGAAGTCGACACCATCGGCGGTCTGGTGATGCAGGCATTCGGTCATCTGCCTGCGCGCGGAGAAACCATCGACATCGATGGTTACCAGTTTAAAGTTGCCATGGCGGACAGCCGTCGTATTATCCAGGTCCACGTCAGAATGCCGGAAAACTCGCCGCAGCCTAAACTGGAAGACTAATGGAATGGCTCTTGCCTTAATGATTGAACGCCAGCGCGTGCGTCTGCTGCTGGCGCTGCTTTTTGGTGCCAGCGGAACGCTGGCCTTTTCCCCTTACGATTTCTGGCCCGCCGCCCTTATTTCGCTGATGGGCTTACAGGGGCTTACGCTTAACCGTCGCCCGATGCAAAGCGCCTGGATTGGTTTCCTCTGGGGGCTTGGCCTGTTTGGCAGCGGCGTGAACTGGGTCTATGTCAGCATCGCCCAGTTCGGCGGCATGCCGGGGCCGGTCAACGTGGCGCTGGTCGTCCTGCTTGCCGCGTATCTGTCGCTCTATACCGGTCTTTTCGCAGGCGTCCTCTCGCGCCTGTGGCCGAAAACCAGCTGGCTGCGCCTGGCGATTGCCGCGCCAGTCGTCTGGCATCTCACCGAGTTTTTACGCGGCTGGGTGCTGACCGGCTTCCCGTGGCTGCAGTTTGGCTACAGCCAGATAGACGGCCCGCTGAAAGGCCTGGCGCCAGTGATGGGCGTTGAAGCCATCACCTTTTTACTGATGGCAGTGAGCGGCCTGCTGGTGCTGGCGATCGAGCATCGCGCCTGGAAGCCTGCCGTCTGCGCGCTCGTGCTGTTCGCGCTGCCCTTCCCGCTGCGCTATATCCAGTGGTATCAGCCGCATGCCGAACGCGCGATAAACGTCGCGCTGGTGCAGGGCAATATTCCGCAGTCGATGAAATGGGATGAGCGCGAGTTGATGAACACGCTGCGGATTTACTTTAACGCCACGCGCGAGCAGCTCGGTAAAGCCGGGTTGATTATCTGGCCGGAATCCGCCATTCCCGATTTAGAGAGCAATCAGCAACCGTTCCTGCACGATCTGGACACTGTGCTTCGCGATAACGACGCGACGCTGATTACCGGCGTGGTGGATGCGCGTCTTAACGAGAAAAACCGTTACGACACCTACAACACCATCATTACGCTCGGTGCCGGTACGCCATACAGCTACAACTCCGCCAACCGCTACCATAAAAACCATCTGGTGCCGTTTGGCGAGTTCGTGCCGCTGGAATCGATTCTGCGCCCGCTCGCGCCGTTCTTCGATCTGCCGATGTCCTCTTTCAGCCGCGGCCCGTATATGCAGCCGCAGTTACAGGCGCACGGCATGAAGCTCACGGCGGCGATCTGCTACGAAATTATTCTCGGCGAACAGGTTCGTGATAACTTCCGCCCGGATACCGATTTCCTGCTGACTATCTCGAACGACGCGTGGTTTGGCCACTCTATCGGTCCGTGGCAGCACTTTCAGATGGCGCGTATGCGTGCGCTGGAGCTGGCGCGTCCGCTGCTGCGCAGCACCAATAACGGCGTGACGGCGGTTATTGACGCTAACGGTAATGTTCAGTCGATCATCCCGCAGTTCACCCGCGAGGTGTTAAATGCCTCCGTTACGCCCACCAGCGGGCTGACGCCGTATGCCCGTTTTGGCAACGCGATTATCTGGATAATCGTTGCGCTGGGCGGTTTCGTCTCCGTGCTGATGAGCCTCGGCAGACACAGACGTTCGTAAATTACCGCTCCATTTCCCCTAAAAAGGTCAGCTATGCTGGCCTTTTCCTTTTCTGGCACACCCTTTGCTTTAGTTAACCCAATGATTTAGCTGAAACGCCCTGTCGGGCGGCGCAGGCGCGTGATGTGCACCAGCAGCGATCTTTTGCGGCACCACTTTAGTGCAACACCGCATTTTTGCCTCTCATTGGTGCGGCGCGCTTCGCAAAAATAAACAAATTCACAGCAAATTATTTACATCCAGCCAGGCTAAATGGTACCAACACGGTACTAACGCTGCTGGCGGGACGGCAGGATATAACAACACACATTCACAATTGGGTATCAATGGCGTTTCTGGCGCCGCGATAAAGGAGTTGGATATGCAGTTACGTAAACTGACCGCAGCAATGCTGGTAATGGGTCTGAGCGCAGGTCTGGCCCATGCGGAAGACGCAAGCGGCGGTCAAAGCACGCTGGATAAAATCAAAGCGAACGGCGTTATTGTTGTCGGCCATCGCGAATCCTCAGTTCCTTTCTCCTATTACGACAACCAGCAAAAAGTGGTCGGCTATTCGCAGGATTATTCCAACGCTATCGTTGAAGCCGTGAAGAAACAGCTCAACAAGCCGGATCTGCAGGTCAAAATGATCCCGATTACCTCGCAGAACCGTATCCCGCTGCTGCAAAACGGCACCTTTGATTTCGAGTGTGGCTCCACCACCAACAACCTGGAGCGCCAGAAACAGGCGGCTTTCTCTGACACCATTTTCGTCGTAGGTACTCGCCTGCTAGTGAAAAAAGGCGGCCCGATTAAAGATTTCCCGGATCTGAAAGGCAAAGCGGTCGTTGTAACTTCCGGCACGACGTCAGAAGTGCTGCTGCATAAGCTGAACGACGAGAAGAAAATGGACATGCGCATCATCAGCGCCAAAGATCACGGCGACTCCTTCCGTACCCTGGAAAGCGGCCGCGCGGTGGCGTTTATGATGGATGACGCCCTGCTGGCTGGCGAGCGCGCGAAGGCGAAGAAACCGGACAACTGGGAAATCGTCGGCACGCCGCAGTCCAAAGAAGCCTATGGCTGCATGCTGCGTAAAGGCGACGAGTCTTTCAAAAAGCTGGTAGACGAGACCATCGCCAAAGCACAGACCTCAGGCGACGCAGAGAAGTGGTTTGATAAATGGTTTAAAAACCCGATCCCACCGAAAAACCTTAACCTGAACTTTGAGCTTTCTGACGACATGAAAGCCCTGTTCAAAGAGCCTAACGATAAAGCGCTTAACTAATTACAACCATTAAGGGGCGGGTCACCCAGCCCTCATGATTGAAGAAGCAAGCCCGGACAGACTATACGTCGGTTGGCCGTTCCCCAACCGGCGCGAACAGAGAGGCTTCTCATCAATCTTAGGGGGTAGCGCTGCTACCCTTCTTTTTTTTCGGAGTACGTTATGTCTATAGACTGGAACTGGGGCATCTTTCTGCAGGATGCGCCGTTCGGCAACACCACCTATTTAGGCTGGCTATGGAGTGGCTTCCAGGTCACCGTCGCGCTGTCGATAAGCGCCTGGATAATCGCCTTTCTCGTTGGCTCCCTGTTCGGCATTCTGCGCACCGTACCGAACCGTTTTCTCTCCGGCATCGGCACCTGCTATGTCGAACTTTTCCGTAACGTTCCGCTGATCGTCCAGTTCTTTACCTGGTATCTGGTCGTGCCGGAACTGCTGCCGGAAAATCTCGGCATGTGGTTTAAAGCGGAGCTCGATCCGAATGTGCAGTTTTTCCTCTCCTCAATGATCTGCCTCGGGCTTTTTACGGCCGCCCGCGTCTGCGAGCAGGTGCGCGCCGCTATCCAGTCGCTGCCGCGCGGCCAGAAAAACGCCGGTCTCGCGATGGGGCTGACGCTGCCGCAAACCTACCGCTATGTGCTGTTGCCCAACGCCTACCGCGTGATTGTGCCGCCAATGACCTCAGAGATGATGAACCTGGTGAAAAACTCGGCCATCGCCTCCACCATCGGTCTGGTGGATATGGCGGCGCAGGCTGGCAAGCTGCTCGACTACTCCGCGCACGCCTGGGAGTCTTTTACGGCCATCACCCTCGCTTATGTCTTTATCAATGCGGTCATTATGCTGGTGATGAATCTGGTGGAACGTAAGGTTCGCCTGCCGGGCAACATGGGGAGCAAATAATGTACGAATTTGACTGGAGCTCCATTGTTCCCTCCATGCCTTATCTGCTGGCGGGCCTGGTCATTACCTTAAAAATCACCGTCACTGCCGTTATCTTCGGCATCGTCTGGGGCACGTTGCTTGCCGTGATGCGGCTTTCGGCATTTAAGCCTTTGGCCTGGTTTGCCACCGCCTACGTGAACGTATTCCGCTCTATCCCGCTGGTCATGGTGCTGCTGTGGTTTTACCTGATTGTGCCGGGGCTGTTACAGGATGTGCTGGGGATTTCGCCGAAAACCGATATCCGTCTGATCTCCGCGATGGTAGCGTTTTCAATGTTTGAAGCCGCCTATTATTCGGAGATTATCCGCGCCGGTATTCAGAGCATCTCTCGCGGTCAGTCGAGCGCCGCGCTGGCGCTCGGGATGACGCACTGGCAATCCATGAAGCTGATTATCCTGCCGCAGGCGTTTCGCGCCATGGTGCCGCTGCTGCTCACTCAGGGCATCGTGCTTTTTCAGGATACCTCGCTCGTTTATGTGCTGAGCCTTGCGGATTTCTTCCGCACCGCGTCCACCATCGGCGAGCGCGACGGCACTCAGGTGGAGATGATCCTGTTTGCAGGCGCCGTTTATTTTGTCATTAGTTTAAGTGCATCGCTGTTGGTCAGCTGGCTGAAGAAAAGGACGGTATAATGATTACCCTGAAAAACGTTTCAAAATGGTATGGTCACTTTCAGGTGCTTACCGACTGCTCCACGGCGGTGAAAAAAGGCGAAGTCGTGGTGGTGTGCGGCCCTTCCGGCTCCGGCAAATCGACGCTGATTAAAACCGTCAACGGCCTTGAACCCGTTCAGCAGGGCGAAATTGTCGTCAACGGCACGAAGGTTAACGACAGAAAAACCAATCTGGCGCAGCTTCGCTCACACGTCGGCATGGTGTTCCAGCACTTCGAGCTGTTCCCGCATCTCTCTATTATCGAAAACCTGACGCTCGCGCAGGTCAAAGTGCTCAAGCGCGACAAAGCCGCCGCCCGTGAAAAAGGGCTAAAACTGCTGGAGCGCGTCGGGTTATCCGCGCACGCCAATAAATATCCGGCGCAGCTTTCCGGCGGCCAGCAGCAGCGTGTGGCGATTGCCCGCGCGCTCTGCATGGACCCGGTCGCGATGCTGTTTGACGAACCCACCTCCGCGCTCGACCCGGAAATGATCAACGAAGTGCTGGACGTGATGGTTGAACTGGCGCAGGAAGGGATGACGATGATGGTGGTGACGCACGAGATGGGCTTTGCGCGTAAAGTGGCGCACCGCGTTATCTTTATGGATGAAGGCAAGATTGTGGAAGATTCGCCAAAAGAAGAGTTCTTCGCGAACCCGAAATCGGAACGTGCGAAAGACTTTCTCGCGAAAATCCTTCACTAAAACAGCACGACAACAGCGCGGGCTTCGGCCCGCGCGTTGTTTTATTAAGGCTCAAACGGCCGACGCTGGAACTGGTTATGACCGCATTTCGGGCAAACCGGCAGCACTTCCGGGGTGTAAAAGGCCAGATGGTGATGGCAGTTTTCGCACACCAAGTTGCCAAGGCCCACTACCTCGCCGCTGTGATAAACACCGTGATGGTTGAGATCCTGGAACACTTCGCGCCACTCCAGCTGGGTTTTATCGGTAATATCCGCCAGCTCCTGCCAGACACTCTCTTTGATTACCCGGAAAAAGACGCTGTCTGTCAGTTCTTCCTGGCTTTCCTTATAGCTGCGGGCGAACTCTTCCAGATCGCGTCGCACCGCGCGGGTGACTTCCTCTTCTTCCGTGCGGGTAAGTTCGCCGGTGCGGGCAATATGCCTTCTCGCACTCTCCACCAGCGCATCGATATCCCGCTCCCCGTTGCGGACGCGTTCGGTGAGCGAGGCCACCAGTTCACGGTAATATTGCGCAACCTTGTTCATCGCCTTTTCCTCCTGAATGGGTAACCTCTTCTTATTGTAGACGTTAATCCCGCAGCGCTTTGTCAGCCAGCGCACAGCGCCGTGTAAAAGCCTGTATTTCCTTATTCGCGCCCCCTCCGCTGAAAGGCTGTTGTGCGGCGGTCTAATCGGCTATGCTATGCGGATCTGAAATAACACACGTTAAGGCTACATTTGTAGCTGTATTGAAAACAGGACTACTGGCTGCCATGCAAGAGCAATATCGCCCGGAAGAGATAGAATCCAAAGTACAGCTTCACTGGGAAGAGAAGCGCACATTTGAAGTGACCGAAGACGAGAGCAAAGAGAAGTATTACTGCCTGTCGATGCTTCCCTATCCTTCTGGCCGACTACACATGGGCCACGTTCGTAACTACACCATCGGCGATGTGATTGCGCGCTACCAGCGTATGCTCGGTAAAAACGTGCTGCAGCCCATCGGCTGGGACGCCTTCGGCCTGCCGGCGGAAGGTGCGGCGGTGAAAAACAACACCGCGCCGGCCCCGTGGACCTACGACAACATCAACTACATGAAGAACCAGCTCAAAATGCTGGGCTTCGGCTATGACTGGAGCCGCGAGCTGGCGACCTGTACGCCGGAATATTACCGCTGGGAACAGCAGTTCTTCACCGAGCTCTACAAAAAAGGCCTGGTGTATAAGAAAACCTCTGCGGTGAACTGGTGCCCGAACGACCAGACCGTGCTTGCCAACGAACAGGTTATCGACGGCTGCTGCTGGCGCTGCGACACCAAAGTCGAGCGTAAAGAGATCCCGCAGTGGTTTATTAAAATCACCGCCTATGCCGACGAGCTGCTAAACGATCTCGATAAGCTCGATCACTGGCCGGATACCGTTAAAACCATGCAGCGTAACTGGATTGGTCGCTCTGAAGGTGTGGAAATCACCTTTGACGTCCAGAACAGCGACGAAAAGCTGACGGTTTATACCACCCGTCCGGACACCTTTATGGGCGTCACCTATCTGGCCGTGGCGGCGGGTCATCCGCTGGCGCAGGCCGCGGCAGCCGCTAACCCGGCGCTGGGCGATTTCATTGCCGAATGCCGCAACACCAAAGTTGCTGAAGCCGATATAGCGACGATGGAGAAAAAAGGCGTCGATACGGGCCTGAAAGCGATTCACCCGCTAACCGGCGAAGCTATCCCGGTATGGGCGGCGAACTTCGTGCTGATGGAATATGGCACCGGCGCCGTCATGGCCGTTCCGGGTCACGATCAGCGCGACTATGAATTCGCGACCAAATACAGTCTGCCGATTAAGCCAGTTATCCTGACCGCAGAAGGCACCGCGCCGGATCTGAGCGAACAAGCGCTCACCGAAAAAGGCGTGCTGTTCAACTCCGGTGAGTTTGACGGTCTTGATTTTGAAGCCGCCTTTAACGCCATTGCCGACAAACTCGCCGCGAAAGGCGTGGGCGAGCGCAAAGTGAACTATCGCCTGCGCGACTGGGGGGTTTCCCGCCAGCGTTACTGGGGCGCGCCAATCCCGATGGTGACCCTGGAAGACGGCACCGTTATGCCAACCCCTGCCGATCAACTGCCGGTTATCCTGCCGGAAGATGTGGTCATGGACGGCATCACCAGCCCGATTAAAGCAGACCCGGAATGGGCGAAAACCACCGTTAACGGTCAGCCTGCGCTGCGTGAAACCGACACCTTCGACACCTTCATGGAATCCTCCTGGTACTACGCGCGCTACACCTGCCCGCAGTACAAAGAAGGCATGCTGGACGAAAAAGCCGCCAACTACTGGCTGCCGGTCGATATTTATATCGGCGGCATCGAACACGCCATCATGCACCTGCTCTACTTCCGCTTCTTCCACAAGCTGATGCGTGACGCGGGCATGGTGAATTCTGATGAACCGGCGAAACAGCTGCTGTGTCAGGGAATGGTGCTGGCGGACGCGTTCTACTACGTGGGCGCGAATGGCGAACGTAACTGGGTTTCCCCGAAAGACGCCATCGTCGAGCGCGACGAGAAAGGCCGCATCGTGAAAGCGAGCGACGCCGCGGGCCATGAGCTGGTGTATACCGGCATGAGCAAAATGTCGAAGTCCAAAAACAACGGCATCGACCCGCAGGAGATGGTTGAGCGTTACGGTGCGGATACCGTGCGTCTGTTCATGATGTTCGCCTCTCCGGCGGATATGACGCTCGAATGGCAGGAGTCCGGCGTGGAAGGCGCAAACCGCTTCCTGAAGCGCGTCTGGCGTCTGGTGTACGAGCACACGTCGCTCGGTGACGCGCCAGCGCTGAATGTCGATGCGCTGAACGACGATCAGAAAGCGCTGCGTCGCGACGTTCATAAAACCATCGCGAAAGTATCCGATGATATCGGCCGCCGTCAGACCTTTAACACCGCTATCGCCGCCATCATGGAACTGATGAACAAACTGGCGAAAGCGCCGCAGGAAGGCGAGCAGGATCGTGCCTTAATGCGTGAAGCGCTGCTGGCCGTGGTGCGTATGCTCAACCCGTTCACCCCGCACGTCAGCTTTACGCTCTGGCAGGAGCTGAAAGGCGAAGGCGATATCGACAACGCGCCGTGGCCGCAGGCTGACGACAGCGCGATGGTGGAAGATACGACGCTGGTCGTCGTTCAGGTCAACGGTAAAGTGCGCGGTAAAATCACCGTGGCGGCTGACGCGACCGAAGAGCAGGTGCGCGAGCGCGCCGCTCAGGAACATCTGGTGGCGAAATACCTCGCCGGCGTGACCGTGCGTAAAGTGATTTACGTACCGGGTAAACTGCTTAACCTGGTTGTGGGCTAAGCGCAGGAGGAAGCGTGCGACATCTGATTACTCTGTTTGTAGGCCTGGCGGTGATGCTCACCGCCGGTTGCGGCTGGCATTTGCGCAATACCACGCAGGTGCCGGAGCAAATGCATACATTAATCCTTAATTCCGGCGATCCGAACGGCCCACTGACGCGCGCGGTGCGTAACCAGCTGCGTCTGAATGGCGTCGAGATTGTCGAGGCGAGCTCGGTTCGTCAGGATATTCCGTCGCTGCGTATCGGCAGCTCAAGCATTTCTCAGGATACCGCCTCGGTCTTCCAGAACGGTCGTACCGCGGAGTATCAGATGGTGATGACAGTTAACGCCACCGTGCTGATCCCGGGCCATGATATCTATCCGATCAACGCCCGCGTGTATCGCTCGTTCTTTGATAACCCGCTGACGGCGCTGGCGAAGTCGGCTGAACGCAGTATCATCGTTCAGGAGATGTATGACAAAGCCGCTGAACAGTTGATCCGCAAACTGGTGGCGGTTCACGCACGTGATGAGTCGCAAACCCGCGATGCATCACAGGCGACCAGCGCGCCCTCCAGTGCAGCGACGCCAGACAGCGGTCGCGTTTCCACCACGCTCCCCGTTCAGTAATGCTACGGCTTTACCCTGAACAACTCCGCGCGCAGCTCAACGAAGGGCTGCGCGCGGCCTATTTAGTGCTCGGCAACGACCCGTTGCTGCTCCAGGAAAGCCAGGACGCCATTCATCAGCAGGCGCAGGCCCACGGATTTGAAGAGCATCACCGCTTTATTATTGATGTCAGCACCGACTGGCAGGCGATTTTCTCGCTCTGTCAGGCGATGAGTCTGTTCGCAAGTCGCCAGACGCTTTTGCTGGCGCTGCCGGAGAACGGCCCTAACGCGGCCATTAACGAACAGCTCGCCACGCTGGTCAGCCTGCTGCATGACGATCTGCTGCTGATCGTGCGCGGCAATAAGCTTACAAAAGCCCAGGAAAACGCTGCCTGGATAACGGCCCTCTCCGACCGCGCCGTGCAGATAACCTGCCAGACGCCGGAGCAGGCGCAACTGCCGCGCTGGGTGGCGAACCGGGCCAAGCAGATGAATCTGCAACTCGATGACGCCGCCTGTCAGTTGCTCTGCTACTGCTACGAAGGCAACCTGCTGGCGCTTGCCCAGGCGCTGGAGCGGCTGTCGCTTATCTGGCCGGATGGCAAACTGACGCTGCCGCGCGTTGAACAGGCGGTTAACGACGCCGCGCATTTTACGCCGTTCCACTGGGTTGATGCCCTGCTGGCGGGGAAAAGCAAACGCGCGCTGCATATTCTTCAGCAGTTACGGCAGGAAGGTGCCGAGCCGGTGATTCTGCTGCGCACCTTACAGCGCGAGCTGTTGACGCTGGTCACGCTCAAACGCCAGTCGGCAAACACGCCGCTGCGCGCGCTCTTCGATCAACATCGCGTCTGGCAGAACCGTCGCGCGCTTATCAGCGAGGCGCTCTCGCGCCTGAGCGACGACAGGCTCTGGCAGGCGGTGCGCCTGCTGACACAGTGCGAGATCACGCTCAAACAGGATTATGGTCAGAATGTCTGGCCGGAGCTGGAAAGCCTCTCGCTGGTGCTGTGCCACAAAGCGCTGGCCGGAGTGTTTATCGATGACTGACCGCACCCCTGCACTTCAGGCCTGGTATGGCGGTACGTTCGACCCCATTCATTACGGCCATCTGCGCGCCGTAGAAGCGCTAGCCAGAGAAGTGAAACTGACGCAGGTGACGATACTGCCAAACAATGTGCCGCCGCATCGCCCGCAGCCTGGCGCCAGCAGCCTTCAGCGTAAAGCGATGGTGGAGCTGGCGATTGCCGGTCATCCGCTGTTTCGCCTGGATACCCGTGAGCTGCAGCGCGCCACGCCCTCCTGGACCAGCGAAACGATGGCGCAGTTGCGCCTTGAGGCAGGCCCGGACGCGCCGCTGGCGTTTATCATCGGCCAGGATTCTCTGCTGACGCTGCGCACATGGCATAACTACGAGGCGCTGCTGGCGTGCTGCCACCTGCTGGTCTGTCGTCGTCCTGGTTATCCGGTTGAGATGAAAACCGACGAAGACCAACGCTGGCTGGAGCCTCGCCTCGCCCGCCATGTCGATGAGCTTCACCGCGAGCCCGCCGGGAAAATCTATCTTGCGAACACCCCGCTCTACCCGATTTCCGCAACGGACATCCGCGCGCGTCTTGCCAGTCATCAATCGTGCGACGACCTGCTGCCGCCTGCGGTACTGGCGTACATCCAGCGGCACGCGCTTTATCGTCCGGCGTAATATAAAGACTCATGCGTACCGTGGCGCGCTTCTGCTGACGCATGCTGAACCGATTGTGGCACAGGCATTGACACAACGGGCGATACTGTTATCCTCCGCTGCCAGATATTTCCCGCCGCAAGCCGCCTTTCTGAAATTGTTTTACAAAAATGGCGATGCAAACTCTTGCCTGTGGTGGGATGATAGCCCACTTCTGAGCGCAGCCCGCCCGCATTACGCGGCGCTGTACTCGTATCGATTATCCGATGGCGCATACGGCGTCATCTGTGGTTCACATTCCCAGGGGGAAAACTTGCAGGGTAAAGCACTCCAGGATTTTGTCATTGATAAAATCGACGATCTTAAAGGCCAGGATATCATCGCCATTGATGTTAAGGGCAAATCCAGCATTACAGATTGTATGATTATCTGCACCGGCACCTCCAGCCGTCACGTGATGTCTATCGCCGATCATGTTGTTCAGGAATCCCGCAAGGCGGGCATGATGCCGCTCGGCGTTGAAGGCGAAAACGCCGCCGACTGGATCGTCGTCGATCTCGGCGATGTGATTGTGCACGTCATGCAGGAAGAGAGCCGTCACCTGTATGAGCTGGAAAAGCTCTGGGGTTAAGGCGTGAAGCTTCAGCTGGTCGCCGTTGGCACAAAAATGCCCGACTGGGTGCAGACAGGTTTCAGCGAATATCTGCGCCGCTTCCCCAAAGATATGCCGTTCGAGCTCGTTGAGATCCCGGCGGGGAAGCGTGGCAAAAACGCTGACATCAAACGCATTCTGGATAAAGAAGGCGAAATGATGCTGGCGGCGGCGGGGAAAAACCGCATCGTAACGCTCGATATTCCGGGGCGCCCGTGGGATACGCCGCAGCTGGCCCGCGAGCTTGAGCGCTGGAAGCAAGACGGCCGCGATGTGAGCCTGCTTATCGGCGGACCGGAAGGGCTTTCCGATGCCTGCAAAGCGGCGGCGGAACAGAGCTGGTCGCTTTCCGCGCTCACCCTGCCCCATCCGCTGGTACGTGTGATTGTCGCGGAGAGTCTCTACCGCGCCTGGAGTATTACCACTAATCACCCGTATCATCGTGAATAACCACCACAGGTAAGTTAAGCAGCGGATGAAACTCAAGGATTCCTTTCGCGATTATACGGCTGAGTCCGCGCTCTTTGTGCGTCGGGCGCTGGTCGCTTTTGCCGGCATCCTGGTGCTGACCGGGATTCTGATCGTCAACCTCTATCACTTACAGATCCTGCGTTTTAACGACTATCAGACCCGCTCCAACGAAAACCGCATCAAACTGGTGCCGATCCCGCCAAGCCGCGGGATTATCTACGATCGTAACGGTACGCCGCTCGCCCTGAACCGCACTATCTACCAGATAGAGATGATGCCTGAAAAGGTAGACAGCGTGCAGGATACACTGGAGGCGCTGCGCTCGGTGGTCGATCTCAACGATGACGACATCGCGAACTTCAAAAAAGAGCGCGCGCGCTCGCACCGCTTTACGTCGATTCCCGTGAAAACCAACCTGACGGAAGTGCAGGTGGCGCGTTTCGCCGTGAATCAGTACCGCTTCCCCGGCGTGGAAGTCAAAGGCTATAAGCGTCGCTATTACCCTTACGGCGCGGCGCTGACGCACGTTATCGGCTATGTCTCGAAGATTAACGATAAAGATGTCGAACGCCTTGATAAAGACGGCAAGCTCGCCAACTACGCCGCCACACACGATATCGGCAAGCTCGGCATTGAGCGTTACTACGAAGATGTCCTGCATGGCCAGACCGGTTATGAAGAGGTTGAAGTTAACAACCGCGGGCGCGTCATTCGCCAGCTGAAAGAAGTGCCGCCGCAGGCGGGCCACGACATCTACCTGACGCTCGACCTCAAGCTTCAAACCTATATCGAAACGCTGCTTCAGGGCAGTCGCGCCGCGGTGGTTGTCACCGATCCGCGTACCGGCGGTATTCTGGCGATGGTGTCGATGCCAAGCTACAACCCGAACCTGTTCGTGGATGGTATCTCCAGCAAAGATTACTCCGGCCTGCTTAACGATCCGAACACGCCGCTGATTAACCGCGCCACGCAGGGCGTCTACCCTCCGGCATCTACCGTGAAGCCGTATGTGGCGGTTTCCGCGTTAAGCGCGGGCGTCATTAACCGCAACACGTCGCTGTTCGACCCCGGCTGGTGGCAACTGCCAGGCTCTGAGAAGCGCTACCGCGACTGGAAAAAATGGGGCCACGGGCGGCTTAACGTCACGAAATCACTGGAAGAATCTGCAGATACCTTCTTCTATCAGGTCGCTTACGACATGGGCATCGACCGGCTCTCGGAGTGGATGCGCAAGTTCGGCTACGGCAGCCTGACGGGTATCGATCTCTCCGAGGAGCGCTCCGGCAACATGCCGACGCGCGAATGGAAGATGAAACGCTTCAAAAAACCGTGGTATCAGGGCGACACTATTCCGGTCGGGATCGGCCAGGGCTACTGGACCGCCACGCCGGTACAGATGAACAAAGCCATGATGATCCTGATTAACGATGGCGTAGTCAAAGTGCCGCACCTGCTGATGACGACGGTGGTGAACGGTCAGAAAGTGCCGTGGAAACAGCCGGAACAGCCGCCGGTCGGCGATATTCATTCAGGCTACTGGGAAATAGCCAAAGACGGCATGTATGGTGTCGCCAACCGCGCCAACGGCACCGGCCACAAATATTTCGCTGGCGCGCCGTATAAAATCGCCGCGAAATCCGGTACTGCGCAGGTCTTCGGGCTGAAAGCCAACGAAACCTATAATGCGCACCGCATTGCTGAACGTCTGCGTGACCACAAGCTGATGACCGCGTTCGCGCCTTACGATAACCCGCAGGTGGCGGTGGCGATGATCCTGGAAAACGGCGGCGCGGGCCCGGCGGTGGGGACCATCATGCGTCAAATCCTCGACCACATTATGCTCGGGGACAATAACACCGAACTGCCGACGGAAAACCCCGCCACGGCGGCGGCGGAGGATCGATAAGATGACCGACAATCCGAATAAAAAGTCGCTGTGGGATAAAATCCACCTCGACCCAACCTTGATGCTGATAATCCTGGCGCTCTGCTTCTACAGCGCGATGGTAATCTGGAGCGCCAGCGGCCAGGATATCGGCATGATGGAGCGCAAAATCGGCCAGATTATGATGGGCCTGGTGATTATGATCGTGCTGGCGCAGATCCCGCCGCGCGTCTATGAAGGCTGGGCGCCCTATCTGTACATCGTCTGTATCATTTTACTGGTGGCGGTAGATGCCTTCGGGGCGATATCCAAAGGGGCGCAGCGCTGGCTCGATCTCGGCGTGGTGCGTTTCCAGCCCTCGGAAATCGCCAAAATCGCCGTCCCGCTGATGGTGGCGCGCTTTATTAACCGCGACGTCTGCCCGCCAACGCTTAAAAACACCGGTATCGCGCTGGTGCTGATTTTCATGCCGACGCTGCTGGTGGCCGCGCAGCCTGACCTCGGCACCTCGATTCTTATCGCCGCCTCCGGCCTGTTTGTGCTGTTCCTCTCCGGCTTAAGCTGGCGTGTGATCGGCATCGCGGTGGTGCTTATCGCGGCGTTTATCCCCATTCTCTGGTTCTTCCTGATGCATGACTATCAGCGCCAGCGCGTCATGATGCTGCTGGATCCGGAGAGCGATCCGCTGGGCGCGGGCTATCATATTATTCAGTCGAAAATCGCCATTGGCTCAGGCGGGCTGCGTGGCAAGGGCTGGCTGCACGGCACCCAGTCGCAGCTGGAATTCCTGCCGGAACGCCATACCGACTTTATCTTCGCGGTTCTCGCTGAAGAGCTGGGGCTTGTCGGCGTGCTGGTGCTGCTGGCGCTTTATGTCCTGCTGATTATGCGCGGGCTGTGGATTGCCGCGCGCGCGCAGACGACTTTCGGGCGCGTCATGGCTGGCGGCCTGATGCTGATTCTGTTCGTTTATGTGTTTGTGAATATTGGTATGGTGAGTGGTATCTTACCGGTGGTGGGCGTTCCGCTGCCGCTGGTCAGCTACGGGGGCTCCGCCCTCATTGTACTCATGGCAGGGTTTGGCATCGTCATGTCGATCCATACCCACAGGAAAATGTTGTCGAAGAGCGTATAAGAGGTTCGCAATGCGTAAGCAGTGGATTGGCGTCTGCATCGCCGCAGGGTTATTAACCGCCTGCGGCGTCAATAACGAAGGGCAACAACAGGCGAGCGTAGCGCCACAGCAGCCGGTCTGCAACGGCCCCGTCGTTGAGATAAGCGGCGCGGAGCCTCGCTACGAACAGCTGAATCCTTCCGTAAACAGCGATTATGAGCGCGACGGTAAGCGCTACACCATCGTTCAGGATCTCTCGCGCTTCAGCCAGGCGGGCCTTGCCGCTATCTATGACGCGGAGCCAGACAGCAACCTGACCGCCTCGGGCGAACCGTTCGACCCGATGCAGCTCACCGCCGCGCACCCCACCCTGCCGGTGCCGAGCTACGCGCGCATTACTAACCTCGCCAATGGTCGCATGATTGTCGTGCGCATTAACGACCGCGGCCCTTACGGCAACGACCGCGTCATTTCGCTCTCCCGCGCGGCGGCGGATCGTCTGAATACCTCAAACAACACCAAAGTACGTATCGACCCGATTATTGTCGCGCCGGACGGCTCGCTCTCAGGGCCAGGCATGGCCTGTACAACGGTCGCGAAACAGACGTATGCGCTGCCGGCGCGTCCGGATTTAAGCGGCGGCCTCGGCAGCGTCTCTTCTGCCCCCCAGCCTGCCGCGCCGCAGGGCGATATTCGCCCGGTGAGCAACGATACGCTGCAAAGCGATGACGCCACCGGCGCGCCGGTGAAAAGCGGCGGCTTTTTAGGCGCGCCGACGACGCTGGCCTCGGGCGTGCTGGAAAGCGCAACGCCGGAAGCTACACCGCCTGCCGCCACGGCACAGCCGACCACTGACAGTACCGCCGCGCAACCCGCATCTGAACCCGCACAGCTTGCCGCGCCAGCTACCCGTAACGCGCCGGTAACCGCGCCAGGCTCCGTGCAGGGTAGCGTTGCACCTGCCGCCAGCGCTCCTGCGAGTGCGGCTGGTAATTACGTCGTCCAGGTTGGAGCCGTCAGCGACAGCGCGCGCGCCGCGCAGTGGCAGCAAAAGCTGAGCCAGCAGTTTTCCGTGCCAGGACGCGTCAGCCAGAACGGCGCGGTCTATCGCGTTCAGTTAGGGCCGTTCGCCAGCAAAACGCAGGCAGCCTCGCTCCAGCAGCGTTTGCAGAGCGAAGCCCAGGTACAATCGTTCATTACTGTCGCCCAATAATTGCAGGCCGGGCTGGCCTGCCGCTTTGTCAGTTACGGTAAAGACCGTTAACAAAGTCATGCGCAAAGTCGGATGCCAGCCCATAAGGCATTTGCTATAGTAAGGCACTTTTTTTCACTCATCACGGATGTCGTTGTTCAGACCATGAAGACCACTTTCTCCGTTCGTTTTATGCAGCGTCTCGCCGTTACCACGGCGCTTTCTGTCGCAGCCCTTTCCACCGCCGCCCATGCCGACGACCTCAATATCAAAACGATGATCCCAGGCGTGCCGCAGATCGACGCGGAAGCTTACATCCTCATCGATTACAACTCAGGGAAAGTGCTGGCGGAGCAGAACGCTGACGCGCGCCGCGATCCGGCGAGCCTGACCAAAATGATGACCAGCTACGTCATCGGTCAGGCGATGAAAGCAGGTAAATTTAAAGAGTCCGATCTGGTGACTATCGGCAACGACGCCTGGGCCACCGGCAACCCGGTCTTTAAAGGCTCATCCCTGATGTTCCTGAAGCCAGGTATGCAGGTGCCGGTCTCGCAGCTGATCCGCGGCATTAACCTGCAGTCCGGCAACGACGCCTGCGTGGCGATGGCCGATTACGTGGCGGGCAGCCAGGACGCGTTTGTGGGCCTGATGAACAGCTACGTCACCGCGCTTGGCCTGAAAAACACCCATTTCCAGACCGTACATGGTCTTGATGCGGATGGGCAGTACAGCTCAGCGCGCGACATGGCGCTGATTGGCCAGGCGCTGATCCGCGACGTGCCGAACGAATACTCTATTTATAAAGAGAAAGAGTTCACTTTTAACGGCATCCGCCAGACCAACCGTAACGGCCTGCTGTGGGATAACAGCCTGAACGTGGACGGCATTAAAACCGGCCACACCGATAAAGCGGGCTATAACCTGGTCGCGTCCGCTACCGAAGGCCAGATGCGCCTTATCTCCGCCGTGATGGGCGGTCGCACGTTCAAAGGCCGCGAAGCCGAAAGTAAAAAACTGCTCACCTGGGGCTTCCGCTTCTTCGAAACCGTGAACCCGCTGAAAGCCGGGAAAGAGTTTGCGTCTGAGCCGGCGTGGTTTGGCGATAACGACCGCGCCTCGTTGGGCGTGGATAAAGATATCTATCTGACCATCCCGCGCGGTCGCATGAAAGATCTGAAAGCGAGCTACGTGCTGAATACTTCCGAGCTGCACGCGCCGCTCGCGAAAAACCAGGTGGTCGGCACCATTAACTTCCAGCTGGACGGTAAAACCATCGAGCAGCGCCCGCTGGTCGTGCTGGAAGAGATTCAGGAAGGCAATTTCTTTGGTCGCATCATCGATTACATCAAGCTGATGTTCCACCACTGGTTTGGTTAATTACTGACCACTTGAAAGCCTGACTTTCATCCCCATATACTAAGCATCAATGCAACTCCCGCTTCGGCGGGAGTTATTATTTTTTGACGTAACGCTGGAGCTGACATGAAAACCAAACTTAACGAACTGCTTGAGTTCCCGACCCCCTTTACTTACAAAGTGATGGGCCTGGCGAAGCCTGAGTTGGTCGATCTGGTCGTCGAGGTAGTGCAGCGCCACGCTCCTGGCGACTACACGCCGCAGGTCAAACCGAGCAGCAAAGGTAATTACCACTCCGTTTCTATCACCATCAACGCGACGCATATTGAGCAGGTGGAAACGCTCTATGAAGAACTCGGTGATATCGACATCGTGCGTATGGTACTGTGATCCCCGTTACCCGGCCGCGTCCGGGTAACGTCTCTTCGTGATATACTCCCCGCACCTTCTCTCTTCGGAGACGCCGTTTTGCTTCAGGAAAAAATCATCGTTCGCCAGCTCGGGCTTCAACCGTATGAACCCGTTTCGCAGGCAATGCATCAGTTTACCGACGAACGCGCTGAAACCACCCCGGATGAGATCTGGCTGGTCGAGCATACCCCGGTCTTTACACAGGGGCAGGCCGGCAAGGCAGAGCATGTGCTGATGCCGGGCGACATCCCCGTCATCCAGAGCGATCGCGGTGGTCAGGTGACGTATCACGGGCCCGGACAGCAGGTCATGTATGTAATGCTGGATCTCAGACGCCGTAAGCTCGGCGTCCGTGAGCTGGTCACGCTGCTGGAACAGACCGTGGTTAATACGCTTGCAGAGTGGGATATTAACGCTTACCCTCGCCCGGATGCGCCTGGCGTTTATGTCGACGGTAAAAAAATCTGTTCGCTGGGGCTGCGTATTCGTAAAGGCTGCTCGTTTCACGGGCTTGCACTTAATATTAATATGGATTTACGCCCGTTTTTACGAATTAATCCTTGCGGGTACGCCGGAATGGAAATGACGCAGGTTAGCGCCCTTTCTGCTGGCGCAAACCTCGAAGCGGTACAACCCCGACTGGTGCATCACTTTTTAGCGCTACTTAATAATCCCCCGGCGGAATATATCAGCGCTTAAGACTTTCCTTGTTCGCCGCCCTTCTTGTGGCGGCCTTTAATCGTTATGCAATTTGCCGCTTTACATTCCATAACGGATTATTTATTTTCTCTGCGCCTGAATAGATTTTCCTTAATCTCATCAATGGATTAACGGCACGAGAAGATAAGCGGGATTTATCTGAAAACGCCACCCGCCCCTATGCCGTCCATGTAAAGTCCTGTTCACTTTATGCGGGTAAGATCCCCGGAGCGTTTTATTGTCGGCTAAGGGACCTGTTCACAGTTATTATAAATAGAACCTCTCTATTATTTGATTTATCTATACAGTTGGAGCGTAGCGTGGAATTGAACCATCCCCCTGAAAAACCTTCAGCCAAACAGGAAGATGACAGTAGACCGCAAATATTCCAGACTCTGCGAAATATCGATCTAAATCTACTGACGATTTTCGAAGCCGTATACGTGCATAAAGGCATTGTAAACGCGGCAAGAGTACTGAACCTGACGCCATCGGCTATCAGCCAGTCTATTCAGAAACTGCGCCTGATATTTCCCGATCCGTTGTTTATTCGCAAAGGACAAGGAGTAACGCCGACTGCTTATGCGACTCATATGCATGAATATATCAGTCAGGGACTGGAATCTATTCTCGGCGCGCTGGATTTACAGGGCGAGCACGAAAAGCAGCGCACGATTACCATCGCTACGTCCGCCTCGCTGGGCGCCCTGGTGATCCCGCAGATTTATCAGCAGATTCGCGCAGTAAACCCGCACCTGCAAATTCGCAATGTCCCCCTGCAGGACACCGAAACCCAGCTGAGCCAGTTCCAGACCGATCTGGTGGTCGACAGTGGCTCGTGGTCCTCACGAACCCTTAGCACTCACCTGCTCTTTAAAGATCGCGTCGCGGTCGTGTGTCGTCGCGGACATCCGTGCTCTCGTACCGGCAAGCCGGTCACGTCTGACGATTTGCAACAATGGGAGCACACTTTCATTATGCTGCCGGGCGGAATGGTGAACGGCGTACGCAAGCAAATTAATACGCTACTGCCAGATCGAAACGTTTCGTTTAGTAGTTACAATATGGTGACGATTGCGTCTATCATCGGCAGCAGCGATTTAATCGGCTTTATGCCCGCACGAATATTCACGTTATTTAAAGACAGCTTTGGGCTTATTGAAGTGGAAAGCGATGTCGTTATAAAAGAAACCATCGATATTTCATTACATTACAATAAATTCAGCCTGCGTGATCCCGTCGTGCAAAATGTGATTGAAGCGATAGTGGAGGGATTTAATCACCACGCCGTATCGGCTGGTGCGTCGCCTTCATAAGAGCAGCGGCTTAAGGGCACCAAATAACAACTATTTTACAAATTCTTTGTCGTTTCGGGTGCCCTCAGGCTGATTCTGTGTGTCAGTAATGTTATACTGCGTGCCGTTAATTCAAAAATAGTTGATAAATACAACACAAGCTTGAATTTAAACGCTTTCCTTCGTTATCCGCAACTGGAACACGCACGCTATGAGTAAACCCATTGTGATGGAACGCGGTGTGAAATACCGCGATGCCGATAAAATGGCCCTTATCCCGGTTAAGAATGTGGCGACAGAGCGGGAGGCTTTGTTAAGAAAGCCGGAGTGGATGAAAATCAAACTCCCTGCCGACTCTACCCGCATCCAGGGTATCAAAGCGGCGATGCGCAAAAATGGCCTCCACTCTGTCTGTGAAGAGGCCTCCTGCCCGAACCTTGCGGAGTGTTTCAACCACGGCACCGCGACCTTTATGATCCTCGGCGCTATCTGTACCCGTCGCTGCCCGTTCTGCGACGTGGCCCACGGTCGCCCGGTTGCCCCGGACGCCAACGAGCCGCAGAAGCTGGCGCAAACCATCGCCGATATGGCGCTGCGCTACGTGGTTATCACCTCGGTGGATCGCGACGACCTGCGTGATGGCGGTGCTCAGCATTTTGCTGACTGCATTACGGCTATTCGCGAAAAGAGCCCGTCCATTAAAATCGAGACGCTGGTACCTGATTTCCGTGGTCGTATGGACAGAGCGCTGGAGATCCTGACCGCCACGCCGCCGGATGTGTTCAACCACAACCTGGAAAACGTGCCGCGTCTTTATCGTCAGGTACGTCCGGGCGCGGATTATAACTGGTCGCTGAAGCTGCTGGAGCGCTTTAAAGAAGCGCACCCGGAGATCCCAACTAAATCCGGTCTGATGGTTGGCCTGGGCGAGACCAACGCGGAAATCATTGAGGTAATGCGCGATCTGCGTGCGCACGGCGTGACCATGCTGACGCTCGGCCAGTACCTGCAACCGAGCCGTCACCACCTGCCGGTGCAGCGCTACGTAAGCCCGGACGAGTTTGAAGAGATGAAAGCGGAAGCGATGGCGATGGGCTTTACCCACGCCGCCTGCGGCCCGTTCGTTCGCTCTTCTTATCATGCCGATCTCCAGGCAAAAGGCGAAGAAGTCAAATAAACACGTAACAGCTTGTTACGATCGCAGCGTCGCCCACAAAAAAACCGGCCTCTGATGAGCCGGTTTTTTTATGCCGCAAGGGCCGGAAATTATTCTTTATGAGAAAGGCGTTCAGCCGGCGCTTCGGACGCCGCAGGCGTTTTCGCGCCAGTGTCGTCGTCGTTCATCGCTTTCTTGAAACCTTTAATCGCAGCACCCAGGTCTCCCCCAAGCGTACGCAGTTTTTTGGTACCAAACAGCAGAACAACCAGTGCGGCGATCACGAGCAGTTTGGTAATACTAATTTCACCCATACTTACCTTCTTAGAAAATCTGGCGCCAGACGGCGATGTCAAAGACCGCATTTATTAACGGTCATTTAAGCCCGACACACAATAGCAATCTGTAACGAGATGAATCAAGCGCTGGATAAAAAAACATCAAAATAATTGCGGGGCAGCGAAACGGCGATTTTTGAGCACCGGCAGCTGTTCGCGAACCTGCGCCACGCGATGTGCTGAAATCTCCGCAAAAATGAGATCCGGGCATTCACCCGCCGCCGCAATCGTCACGCCAAGCGGATCCACGACGCGGCTCTGACCAATATTACGGTTGCCGCACTCGCCGCTCGCCACCATATAGCAGGTGGTGTCCAGCGCGCGAGCCGCGAGCAGCGTGGCCCAGTGATGCTCTTTGAGCGGCCCGCGCACCCACGCGGCCGGGAGCGCCAGTATCTCTGCGCCCGCAAGCGCCAGGCTCAGCGCCATCTCCGGGAAGCGTAAGTCATAGCACGTCATCAGCCCGACCTTCATGCCTTCCACCTCAATCAACGGCGGCAGCGCGCTGCCCGCGTCCACCAGCCGCGACTCCTGCATCGCGAAGGCGTCATACAAATGGATCTTCTGATACTGCGCGATAATCTCGCCGCCGCGCAGAGCGATGAGCGTATTCGCCGCCCTGCCCTCACGGGTGGGAGTATGAATCGTCAGAAGCGTTGTCAGACGGTTTCTGGCGCTCTCCTCGCGCAACCGCTGCACGTAATCGCCATTGAGCGGCTGGGCCGATTTTACCGACATATCCGGGTCGCTGTCGCTGCGCGCCAGCAGCGCCTCTGGGAGCACCAGCAATGCGGCATTCTGGCTGGCGGCATTCGCCATCAGCTCCACGCAGGTTTGCGCGTTCTGTTGCGCGTCAGGCGTCACTGCAAACTGTCCAACCGCTACTTTCATGTCACATCCCCCTTACGGTAGCCAGCGTACCTGTGCTGACGGTAAACTATTCGCCTTGCAAATAACATTATGACAAACGCCCATGTTGAAAATCATGCTCGCAGTATTTCTCGGCGGCGGCACCGGCAGCGTATTGCGCTGGTGGTTTGGTCTGCGTCTGAACCCTGTGCATCACGCGATTCCCGTTGGTACGCTGACTGCCAACCTTGCCGGAGCGTTTATCATCGGCGCGGGGCTGGCGTGGTTTAACCGTATGACGCATCTGGACCCGATGTGGAAGCTGCTTATCACCACCGGCCTGTGCGGAGGCCTGACGACCTTCTCTACCTTCTCCGCAGAAGTGGTGTTTTTACTGCAGGAAGGGCGCATCGGCTGGGCGGGGCTGAACATGGCGCTAAATCTGTTTGGCTCGTTTATGATGACGGCGCTCGCATTCTGGCTTTTTTCTTCCCTCAGCGTGCGCTAAGCGACGCCTCGTTAATGTTAGCTTAATTTTTCTCTGCCACTATCGGCCTGTCGTCTGTGTCGGGAGGGGCTTATGAAAGCGCAAATGATGAGCGGTCTGGCCGTGTTGTTCAGTATTCTGGTCGTCGCCTTTTTTCTGAAAAGCTTTCTATTTTACTGAGAAAATGTAAAACGACAGGCATAAAAAAACCCGCTGAATCAGCGGGTTTTGAAATTCTTGCTGTATGTAATTACAGAGCGATTACGTTAGCAGCAGAAGGGCCTTTGGCACCGTTAGTGATTTCGAACTCTACACGCTGACCTTCAGCCAGAGTTTTGAAACCATTGCTCTGGATCGCAGAGAAGTGTACGAACACGTCTTTGCTGCCATCTTCCGGAGTAATGAAACCGAATCCTTTGGATTCATTAAACCACTTAACGTTACCTTTAATCTTAGACATCAAAATTACCTTTACATGAAAAATCGACACAAATGCTGTGTCGGATATCAGTACATCAATTGTGGTGGCTTTTGTCCAGTCGAACTTTTAGAAAAAGTGATAAAAGTCGCGAACTTTTTTTGCCGTTGGGCTTGCGAGCCTTGTTTTCTCTGGCTTAGCGCATTTTCTTATGACTGAAAATATTTTGTGCTTAAAACTGCAAGCGCAGCCAGGCGAAGTAAACGTTTCCGTTGTTGTAGGTGCCGGGGATGTACGTCATCTGAAATGTCGCCGGTCCGTAACCCACCGACGCCAGCGGCAGCACCAGCGGAATCGGGATATAGTCCCAGTTATCGCGCGCTGTTACGCCCACGGTATAACCCAGCCCCACATGGAACGCGTCGTCAGTCAGCGGGCGCCACGTCGCTTCCCAGCCGTAACCGGCGATAGGCTCCCATTTGTTGTAGGAGTCTTTAAACGCCATCACATACAGGCCATGCCAGTTGCCTTTTTCATCCCAGCGCGATTTACCCATACCCGCGCCCCACGGACGTTCGTTATAGCGATCGGTTTTCTCTTTGTCATACGCGAACCGCGCATGCCAGGTGATGGCCGGCACATAGAGATCGACATGCTGCGGCTCGTTCCAGGTTTCGGCGATATTATCGCCAAGCACAGAAGCCCAGGCTTTTACGGTGCGTGGCGCTTCCAGCGCCGAGGCATTCAGGGGAAATAATATCTGGCAGAAAAAGATAAGGATTGTCAGAAAGGATTTGTTAACTACGGTCACGTCTTAATTACCACTGTTAGTATGAAGTGGTAATGACTCCAACTTATTGATAGTGTTTTATGTTCAGATAATGCCCGATGACTTTGTCATGCAGCTCCACCGATTTTGAGAACGACAGCGACTTCCGTCCCAGCCGTGCCAGGTGCTGCCTCAGATTCAGGTTATGCCGCTCAATTCGCTGCGTATATCGCTTGCTGATTACGTGCAGCTTTCCCTTCAGGCGGGATTCATACAGCGGCCAGCCATCCGTCATCCATATCACCACGTCAAAGGGTGACAGCAGGCTCATAAGACGCCCCAGCGTCGCCATAGTGCGTTCACCGAATACGTGCGCAACAACCGTCTTCCGGAGCCTGTCATACGCGTAAAACAGCCAGCGCTGGCGCGATTTAGCCCCGACGTATCCCCACTGTTCGTCCATTTCCGCGCAGACGATGACGTCACTGCCCGGCTGTATGCGCGAGGTTACCGACTGCGGCCTGAGTTTTTTAAATGGCGGAAAATCGTGTTGAGGCCAACGCCCATAATGCGGGCGGTTGCCCGGCATCCAACGCCATTCATGGCCATATCAATGATTTTCTGGTGCGTACCGGGTTGAGAAGCGGTGTAAGTGAACTGCAGTTGCCATGTTTTACGGCAGTGAGAGCAGAGATAGCGCTGATGTCCGGCGGTGCTTTTGCCGTTACGCACCACCCCGTCAGTAGCTGAACAGGAGGGACAGCTGATAGAAACAGAAGCCACTGGAGCACCTCAAAAACACCATCATACACTAAATCAGTAAGTTGGCAGCATCACCGTATGAAGTCATATTCTGGGCGATCCTGCCTCAATGAAGACTTAACCGACTGCCAGTTAATTCCTAAAGCAAGCCCGCACGCCTCTGTCAGGCGTTTTTTTCAGACGCTTCTCCCCTGCCCTACCGCGCTGAAAACGTATTAACCCCTATTGCGAAATAATGCGCGTCAATAACCATGCCCTGCGCCGCCCCCTAACGTAAATTCCGTCCATTCTGCGCTTTCACGCCATTCTCTTTGCACTAACAGCATCGCGCTTCCATGCAAGCCATTAATTTAAAATACATTTATTTATCTGAATTTCATCTTTCTGGTAAGCAGAAGGTTTATTGATGTGTATCAGATAACGCTCAGAGTAATTCAGGCACATTCCCCCACAGCTTGCCTGCGCCACGCGCCTGACGTCGCCGGGTTATTTTTTGCAGTCGCTTAACAGAGGCAATTATGGGAACAATTCTGGAACTCCTCACGGGAGCCGTGGTTATTGTGGGAGTCGCACGTTATATCATTAAAGGTTATTCCGCCACGGGCGTACTCTTTGTTGGCGGTATTACCCTGTTAATAATTAGCGCGCTAATGGGTCACGCCATATTGCCCGCCAAAGAAACGAGTACCGGTTACGCTATCAGCGATATTTTTGAATATATTAAAATTCTGCTGATGAGCCGCGGCGGCGATCTCGGCATGATGATTATGATGCTGTGTGGTTTCGCGGCGTATATGACGCATACCGGTGCCAACGATATGGTGGTCAAGCTCGCCTCCCGCCCGCTGCGTTATATCAATTCACCTTATTTACTGATGATTGCCGCCTATTTCGTCGCCTGCCTGATGTCGCTTGCCGTCTCGTCCGCGACCGGCCTTGGTGTCTTGCTGATGGCGACGCTGTTCCCGGTCATGGTCAACGTCGGTATCAGCCGCGGCGCGGCGGCGGCCATCTGCGCCTCTCCGGCGGCGATTATTCTCTCCCCAACCTCTGGCGATGTGGTGCTGGCCGCGCAGGCCTCTGAAATGCCGCTCATCAATTTTGCGTTTAAAACCACACTGCCGATTTCCATCGCGGCCATTATCTGCATGGCTGTCGCCCACTTCTTCTGGCAGCGCTTTCTGGATAAAAAAGAGCACATCTATCACGAAACGCTGGAGGTAAAAGAAATCACCACCAGCGCGCCCGCTTTTTACGCGATTCTGCCGTTCAGTCCGATCATTGGCGTGCTGATTTTCGACGGCAAATGGGGGCCGCAACTGCATATCATCACCATTCTGGTGATCTGCATGGTGCTGACCGCCGTGATTGAATTTCTCCGCAGCTTTAACAGTAAAACGGTGTTTGCCGGGCTGGAAGTGGCGTACCGCGGCATGGCGGACGCGTTTGCAGGCGTGGTGATCCTGCTGGTGGCCGCCGGCGTTTTCGCCCAGGGGCTCAGCGCGATAGGCTTTATCCAGAGCCTTATCTCTATCGCCACCTCGTTTGGCTCGGCCAGCATTATCCTGATGCTGGTGCTGGTCACGCTCACTATGCTTGCAGCGATGACGACCGGCTCCGGCAACGCGCCGTTTTACGCTTTCGTGGAGATGATCCCAAAACTCGCGCACAGCGCCGGGGTGAATCCGGCCTATCTGACGATCCCGATGCTGCAGGCGTCCAACCTGGGACGCACCATTTCACCGGTTTCCGGCGTGGTGGTGGCGGTCGCGGGGATGGCGAAAATCTCACCGTTTGAAGTCGTTAAACGCACCTCGGTGCCGGTGCTGGTTGGATTAATCGTCGTGATCCTGGCGACGCAACTGCTGGTTGCGGCATAATCTGCTGTCCTTAAGCGGAATCTGTCCGAAAAGCGCCCTCGTGGCGCTTTTTTTATGGTTAAATGACACACCCTTGTGATTTATCCCGTCGATTTCGGACCCATACTATGGTTAACAGGAAAGTTTTACTCGCCGCAGGCGCGCTGCTGGCGATGGCGGCGACAACGGCGAGCGCGCAGCCGCTGGAAGCGAAGCAGTATGGCGATTTCGATCGCTACGTGCTGGCGCTCTCATGGCAAACCGGCTTTTGCCAGAGCATGCATGAGCGCCAGCGCGATGAGCCTGCCGAGTGCGCGCTGCAAAAAGAAGAAGACGATAAACGCAATTACCTGACGGTGCATGGTCTGTGGCCGGGGCTGCCGAAATCCATCGCTTTACGCGGCGTCGATGAAAAACGCTGGATGCGTTTTGGCTGCGCCACCCGCCCCATCCCGAATATGCCGCTCGCCCGCGCGGATAAAAAGTGCCAGGCGGCGGAAACCGGCCTGTCGCTGGAAACGGCTGAGAAGCTCAGCGAGACCATGCCGGGCGCTGGCGGCGACTCCTGCCTTGAACGTTATGAGTACGCCAAGCACGGCGTCTGCTTCGGTTTCGACCCGGACGCCTATTTCGGCACGATGGTGCGCATGAACAATGAAGTGAAGCAGAGCCCAGTCGGCGCGTTCCTTGCCGCCAACTACGGTAAAGCAGTCAGCCGCCAGGCGTTTGATACCGCCGTCGCCAAAGCGTTTGGCCGTCAGAACGTGCGGGCGGTGAAACTCACCTGTAACGGCAATCCGGCTTACCTCACCGAGATGCAGATTTCACTGAATGCCGCGAAGATCAACGAGCCGCTTACCGCCGATTCTTTTGCGCCGCAGCCGCATCCGGGTAACTGCGGTAAAAACTTTATTCTCGATAACGTTGGATACTGATCAACTACGCGGGCGCAATCACTCGTTGCGCTCGCGCCATTCGCGGATCATCTCCGCCGTCACCTCACGTTTATAGCAGATGGGTGAATACCCTCCGGCCCGGCTCCAGGCGCTGCGCCCGCCGCAGGCACGGCCATTACGCATCGCGTTATAGGGGCACGGACAGTTGCCGGAATAATTGTCTATCGATTCCTGGATAATTTGTTCTTTGACTTGATCGTCGCTGAGCGCCGCCATGGCGGGTGCCGCATACCACACGGCGAGCAGCGCCAGCGCTGCTATACCTGTTTTACGAATCATCATTTGCGTCCATGTAAAAAAAATCGCGCCATTGTGGCGCGATCTGTCTCGCAAAAAAGATTGTTACGTCACAGGTTTTGATACCTCACGACATCAGTTTATAAACCCGCGTCTCCCACGCGCGTAACCGGTGCGGCTCCTGGGTCTCGCCAAGATTCGCCAGCACGCAGAACGCGCCGTTGAGCGACAACGCCCTGGCGTCCCACTCCGCCGCTTTGCCGGAGAAGTTACACAGCACCACCAGTTGTTCATCGCCCAGCACGCGGCGGTAGGCATAGATCTGCTCGTGATCGTTAAGCACCGTCTCGTAGCGCCCGTAAATCAGCGCCGGCTCGCGTTTTCGCAGGTGGATCATCCGCCGGTAAAAATTGAGCACCGAATGCGGATCGTGCTGCTGGCTTTCGACGTTGATCATCTCGTAATTCGGGTTCACCTTCAGCCAGGGTTCATGGGTGCTGAAGCCCGCATACGGCGACGCGTCCCACTGCATCGGCGTGCGGGAGTTATCGCGCCCGGTGCGCGTCAGGAATTCGACAATCTCCTCCTCGCGCATTCCCTGATCCCGCAAATCGCGCGCTTTGTTATGGGCCGAGACGTCGTCAAAATCGTCCAGGCTCGCAAAACGCGTATTGGTCATGCCGATCTCCTGGCCCTGATAGATAAACGGCGTGCCCTGCATCAGAAAATACATCGCCGCGATGCAGGTCGCGCTTTCGCGCCAGTGATGCTCGGTATCGCCCCAGCGCGAGACCACGCGCGTCACGTCGTGGTTTTCCACATAGAGCGCATTCCAGCCTTTGCCTTCCAGCGCCTGCTGCCAGGCGGTGAAAATGTTGCGCAGCACGGCGGGCGTCGGGCGCAGTCCCGCCTGCGGCTCCCAGAGCCGGACATGCTCAAACTGAAACACCATATTGAGCCGCCCGCGGTTTTCGCCCACCCACTCTTCCGCGTGGGCGGCATCCAGCCCGTTCATCTCGCCCACCGTGACGATGTCGTAGTGGTTAAAGACGTTGCGGCAGATGTCGTCCACATAGTCGAGCAGGCCGTCGTAATTAAGGTGCGACACCATCGACGGCGCGTAGGGCAGTTTTTCGGGGTTCGGCACGTCGCTTAACGTCGGCTCCTTTTTCATGTGCGCGATGGCATCGATGCGAAAGCCGTCGATGCCTTTATCCAGCCACCAGCGCATCATGTCGTAGACGGCGGCGCGCATCTCATGATTTTCCCAGTTGAGATCGGGCTGACGGCTGCTGAACAGGTGCATGAAATACTGGCCGGTCACGTCATCCCGCTTCCAGGCCGAGCCGCTGAAAATCGATTCCCAGTTATTCGGCTCCGCCCCGTTTTTGCCGTCGCGCCAGATATACCAGTCGCGTTTGGGGTTATCCTTTGAGGCGCGCGATTCAAGAAACCACGGATGTTCGTCGGACGTGTGGTTCACCACCAGGTCCAGGATCAGCCGCATGCCGCGCTGATGCACGCCCTCCAGCAGCCGGTCGAAATCGGCCATCGTGCCAAATTCCGCCATGATCCCCTGATAGTCGCTGATGTCATAACCGTTATCGTCGTTGGGCGACGGGTACATCGGGCAGATCCAGATAAGATCGATGCCTAAATCTTTCAGGTAATCGAGCTTTTCGATAATCCCGTTGAGATCGCCAATGCCGTCGCCGTTGCTGTCTTTAAAGCTGCGCGGATAAATCTGGTAGGCCGTTGCCTCTTTCCACCAGCGGCCTTTTACCTGCGTCGGTGCTTCACTCATTACCCCTCCTGATGAATTAACAGCGCAAAAGATTCATAAGGTTGCAGCTCCAGGCTCACAGCCAGCTGGTCACGCGGCGCATAGTTACTGATAAGGCATTCGCCGTGCCACGCCTGCATCGCTTCCGGAATGGGCAACGTAATGGCGTTGCCGAAGAAATTGTTAATCACCAGCAGCGTGTCGCCCTCGTAGCGGCGCACCCAGGCGAACACTTCCGGGTGCTCGGCAAACAGCATCTGATAATCGCCATACACCAGAATCGGATACTGTTTACGCAGCGCCACCAGCTTTTGATAGTGCCAGAGAATGGAATCAGGCTCGGCCAGCGCCTGCGCCACGTTAATCTCGCGGTAATTGGGGTTAACGCCGAGCCACGGCATGCCGGTGGTAAATCCGCCATTCGGGCTGTCATCCCACTGCATCGGCGTGCGGGCGTTATCGCGGCCGTTGGCGTAGATACCGGTCATCATCTCGTCATGCGTCAGGCCGCCAGCAATCAGTTCCCGGTAAAAATTGAGGCTTTCGATGTCGCGATACTCTTCAATCGTGGAGTAACGCACGTTGGTCATACCGATCTCCTCGCCCTGATAGATATAGGGCGTGCCGCGCAGGCAGTGGAGCGCGGTGGCGAGCATTTTCGCCGAGACCTCACGATACTCGCCGTCATTACCAAATTTCGACACCGCGCGCGGCAGGTCATGATTACTCCAGAACAGCGAGTTCCAGCCGCGGTCGGCCAGCGCCGTCTGCCATTTATCAATCACCGCCTTAAAGCGCGGCAGCTCGAACGGTCTGCTGCGCCACTTACCGGCTTTTTCATCCCAGGTCTGTTTAATATGTTCAAACTGAAACACCATCGAGAGTTCCCGGCGTTCCGGGTCGCTGTAGAGCAGCGCGTCTTCCGGCGTGACGCTCCAGGCTTCGCCCACGGTCAGCGAATCGCGCGGGCCGAACGTCGCCTCGTTCATCTGACGCAGCAGCACGTGCAGGTGCTTGCCGTTCGCCATAATCTGCCGGTCGACCTCTTTGCCGATTAAATCGATAACGTCCATGCGGAAACCGCCGATGCCTTTGTCCAGCCAGCGGTTCATCATCGCGTGGATCTCCTCCTGCACGCGCGGGTTTTCCCAGTTGAGATCCGGCTGGCGCACCGAAAACTGATGCAGATAATATTCGCCGCTCGCCTCGTCATACGCCCAGCCGCTGCCGCCAAAATGCGAGCGGTAATCATTCGGCGGGCCGCCGTCCGGCGCCGGTTTGCGCCAGATATAGAAATCGCGGTACGGGTTATCTTTGCCCTTTTTCGCCTCGATAAACCACGGATGCTCGTCAGAGGTATGGTTCACCACCAGGTCCATCAGGATATAGATATCACGCGCCTTCGCTTCCTGAATCAGCTGTTCCATTTCCGCCATCGTGCCGAACTCCGCGGCGATATCGTCGTAGTCGGAGATATCGTAGCCATTGTCGTCCATTGGCGATTTGTAGACCGGCGAGAGCCAGATAAGGTTGATGCCAAGCTGTTGCAGATAGTCGAGCTTGCTGATAATGCCTGCCAGGTCGCCCACGCCGTCGCCGTTGGCGTCCATAAAGCTGCGCGGGTAGATCTGATAGACCACCGCGTTGTGCCACCACTTCTTGTCGATTGCTTTCATCACGCTCCCTTAATGCTGGGTTTTCGGGCCGCTTAAGCGCGCAAACGCGTTGCCCGCGCTGTCAAAAAGGTAACAGTGTTCCACTGGCAGTTTCAGCCCCAGATGATGCTCCGGCCGGACTTCCAGCCTCTCAGTATGGCGCATGACCAGCGGTTCTGCGCCATAACCGCCGTTCACATAAACCAGGGTTTCATTGCCCATATGCTCAACGAATAACACTTCGCCCTCCACGTCTGCTTTCGCAAGCGCCATGACCTCCACATGCTCCGGGCGAATGCCAAGCTGCACCGTGTCGCCCTCCTGCCCGGCGGCGGCCTGCACCGGCAGCGTCAGGCGCAGGCCGTTTTCCAGCTCCACCTCGCAGGCGTGCTCCATCACGCGGAGCATTTTGCCGGGAATGAGGTTCATCTTCGGCGAGCCGATAAACTGCGCGACAAACACGTTGGCCGGGGTGTCGTAAAGCTCAAGCGGTGTACCGACCTGTTCAATCTGGCCCTGGTTTAACACAACGATGCGGTCGGCGAGCGTCATCGCCTCCACCTGATCGTGGGTCACATACAGAATGGTGGCGTGAATGCGCCTGTGCAGCGCCGCTATCTCCATGCGCATCTGCACGCGCAGCGAGGCGTCGAGGTTAGAGAGCGGTTCGTCGAAGAGAAACAGGCTCGGCTCGCGCACAATCGCGCGGCCTATGGCCACGCGCTGGCGCTGGCCGCCGGAGAGATCTTTCGGGCGGCGATCCAGCAGATGCTCCAGCTGTAAAATCCGCGCGCTTTCGCGCACCCGCTCGTCAATCTCCTTCTCGGGCACCTTCGCCATTTCAAGCGCGAACGCCATATTCTGGTAGACCGTCATATGCGGATAGAGCGCATAGGACTGAAACACCATGCCGATGCCGCGCTCGGATGGCGAATCGTCGTTAACCCGCAGGTCATCGATATACATATCGCCGTCGGTTATCTCCTCAAGCCCGGCGACCAGGCGCAGCAGCGTCGATTTGCCGCAGCCGGATGGGCCAACCACCACCACAAATTCGCCGCTGTTGATCTGTAAATCGAGCGGCTTAATCACTTCGGCATGGGTGCCGTAGCGTTTCTGGACTTTCTCTAAACGAAGTTGCGCCATGATTTACCCCTTAATCGCCCCGCTGGTCAGGCCGCTGACAATGCGTTTCTGGAAGATAAGCACCAGGATAATAATGGGCAGCGTCACCACCACCGACGCGGCCATAATGCTGCCCCAGGGCAGCTCGTAGCTCGACGCGCCGCTGAACATGCTGATGGCGACCGGCACGGTGCGTTTGTCGCCGGAAATAATAAACGTCAGCGCGAACATGAATTCATTCCAGGCCCCGATAAACGCCAGCAACCCGGTGGTCACCAGCGCAGGCGCCAACACCGGCGCAAAGACGCGGCGAATAATGGTGCCGGTTTTCGCGCCGTCAACGATCGCCGCCTCTTCCAGCTCCACCGGGATCGACTTCATAAACGTCGTCAACACCCAGACGGTGAACGGCAGCGAAAACGTGGTGTAGGAGATAACCAGCGCACCGAGCGAATCGTAAAGCCCGAGAAAGCGCACCAGTTCAAACATGCCCGTCAGCACCGCCACCTGCGGAAACATCGAGACGCAGAGAATGGTAAAGAGCAGTACGCGACGCCCGCGAAACGGCACGCGCGCCAGCGCAAAGGCGGCCGTCACCGACACCAGCAGACACAGCCCCACCGTCACCACCGCCACCAGCACGGAGTTCAGCAGACTGCGGGCGATGCCGTTATCCACCAGCGCCACCACATAGTTATCCCAGTGCCAGCTGTCCGGGAAATAGGCGGGCGTAAACAGCTCCTGGCCCGCGCGCAGCGAGCTGATAATGGCGTAATAGAAAGGAAAAACGCAGAACAGACAGGCCATCAGCGCGCCGATATAAATCACCGCTTTATGCCCCATCCTGCGCTGCCAGCGCGTGGTTTTCATCAGCTTTTCTCCTTGTCGTTTAAGCGCGCGACGCGGATAAAGCAGGCCGCGATGCCCGCCACCATCATAAAGACCAGCACCGAGGCCGCCGACCCCATGCCCATGTCCTGATAAGAGACGATCTGCTCGCGGGCGTAGCCGGAAATTGACATCGTCGCTTCGCTGTTGGAGGTCAGCACGTAGATGAGATCGAAGATACGCATCGAATCCATCACACGGAAAATCAGCGCCACCACCAGCGCGGGCATAATCAGCGGCAGCGTGATGCGCTTAAAGCGCTGCCAGGGGCTGGCGCCGTCCACTTTCGCGGCCTCGTAAAGATCCGCCGGAATCAGCTGTAGCGCCGCCAGCAGCATCAGCGCCATAAACGGCGTGGTTTTCCAGACGTCGGCAATCACCACCGCCCACATGGAGAGCGACGGCTCGGCAATCCACGCGAGATGCGACGGCAGGCCGATTTTGCCGAGAAGATCGTTCACCACGCCGTATTGGTCATGGAACATCCAGCCCCACATTTTGGCGCTGACGATCGTCGGGATCGCCCACGGGATGAGAATGGCGGTGCGCACCAGCCCCTGACCGCGGAATTTCTCGTTCATCAGCAGCGCCAGCAGCATACCGAGCAACAGCTCCAGCGCGACCGAAGTGAACGTGAACCAGAGTGTGTTGCCGACCGCCTGCCACCAGAGCGGGTCGCTTAGCACGCCGATGCTCACACCATCCTTGCGCGCAAAGTAGTTCGCGATACCCACCATCTGGTAATCCTGAGGCGCGTCGAGCATGGCGTTGGTGAAGCTAAACCAGATGGTGCGAACCAGCGGCCAGCCCGCCGCCAGCGCCAGCAGGAGTAGCGAGGGCAATACCAGCCCCCACGCCACGCGCCGACGACGCTGATGCCAGGAGGCGTTGTGCCGCCGGGGAGACGGCGGCGACGTAAGGCTATCGGATTTCATAGGCGCTCCGTTGAGTATGTTGACGGACACGATGATGTTGCCCTTCCCCCGACGAGCGAGCCTCAGGGTTAACGCCCCACGGCGGGTGCGCTCCGCTTACCCGCCCTACAAAAACCTGTTTCGAGTTCGTAGGGCGGGTAAGCAAAGCGCACCCGCCATAGGGGCCAGGTTTGTTATTGCCAGGAGGCACCCGCCAGCCACAATGTCATCCAGCGCTTACCGCCAGCCAGCCCCCTTCGCGCGGGTCAGACGCTTTTGCAAATCTTCCGTCGCTTTCTTGCCATCCTCTTTGCCGTTCAGCACGCTAAACGTCACGTTGAAAATGGCATTCGACACGCGCGGATACTGCGCTTTGGTCACCGTCGCCGGGCGTGGCACCGCCTGGGCGAAAATATCGCGGAACTGCGTCAGCTCCGGCGCAACGGCCAGCACATCTTTGTTCTCATAGAGCGCGACACGAGTCGGCGCGTGGCCGAGCATTTTCAGGCGTATGATTTGCGAATCGTCATCGCTTAAGATTTTCAGCAGCGCGATGGCGGCCTCCGGGTTTTTGGTGTTAGCGTTTATTGACCACTGCCAGCCGCCGAGCGTCGTCGCCTGACGCCCTTCCGGCCCGGCGGGAAGCTGTATCACGCCCACTTTGCCTTTGAGCGGGCTGTCATCGGCCTGAGATAGCTGCCAGACATAGGGCCAGTTGCGCATAAACAGCGCGTCGCCGTTCTGGAACACGGTGCGCGACTCTTCCTCTTTGTAGCCCAGCACGCCCTTCGGCGTAATCTTGCCCATCCAGCCGCGCGCCATATCCAGCGCCTGCGCCGCTTTCGGGTTATTAATGGTCACGTTCCCTTTTTCATCGACAAACGTGCCGCCGCCGTATGAGTCGATCCACTCCAGCGCGTTACAGGTCAGCCCTTCATAAGATTTGCCCTGGAAGATGTACCCCCAGAAGTTTTTATGCCCCGCCTTGCGCTCTTCGGCCTGAATTTTCGTGGCGATGCGCGTCATTTCGTCCCACGTTTTTGGCGGCTGCTCTTTATATTTCTCCAGTAAATCTTTGCGATAGAACAGCACGCCGGTGTCGATATACGACGGCACCGCTTTCAGGCGTCCGTTGACGGTGTTGTTCTTCCAGGGGCCGGGGAAAAAGTCTTTTTCCATGCCGCCCATCGCGTCGGTGAGATCGAGCGTCTGCTTGTCCAGCAGGCCTATCCAGATGGTGTCGGACTGAAACACATCCACCGCTTTTTCATCTTTAGCGGCGAAGAGTTGTTGCAGCAGCGCCAGCTTTTCATCGGAGGCCGCCGGGAACTCGATAAACTCCAGCTGATTGCCGGTCTGCTTCTCGAAGCGTTCTTTGATGTACTGGCAATACTGTTTGCCACCGGGCGACACGGGGCACTCCATGCGCAGGGTATCGGCAAACGCCAGTGAGCTTGCGCCCGCCAGCGCGACGGTCAGAAAAGTGAAGGTGAGCTTTTTCATGATGTCCTCTTATGCACTGAACAGGGTGCGGAGGCGTTGCGCCGCCGCCCACAGCGCGATGTACGGCAAATCATCACGATCCTAAGCTAGTTAACGTTATGGAATAGCGGCAACTTTGCAGCGACTTCACAACAAAAAAGCTGGATATCGCAAACAAATCTGGTGATTTTGTGAAAAAAACGCATCGGAAAATTTGACAGATCCGCGAGGCGATATATGCAACCGCAAGCGAGAAGCCCGCGTCGCGCGGGAGTTTGACGGTGATCTCAAAATGTTAATAAATATGACAGCCCCTGTTTACAAGCCGCCACATGTTATCGGTATCATGTTACCGGTATCAGTGAGAAAACCGCCGACCAGGCTACGGTTTCACTGTACCCATGTTGAGGATAATAACGATGACAGAAACCACTTTCGCTTATAGCGCCGGTACGCTGCTTGGCATTGCTGCCGGTGCCGTCGTACTGCTGCTGGTACTTATCATGCGCTTTAAAGTGCATGCTTTTCTTGCGCTTACCCTGGTCAGTATCGTGGTGGCGCTGTTGACCAAAGTGCCGTTTGATAAAGTCGTGCCTACGCTACTGACCGGTTTTGGCAGTACGCTTGCGGGCGTTGCGCTGCTGGTGGGCATCGGCGCGATGATTGGTCGTCTGCTGGAAGTGTCCGGCGGCGCGAAAGTGCTGGCCGATACGCTGATTAACAAATTCGGTGAACACCGCGCGCCCTTCGCGCTCGGCGTCGCCTCGCTGCTGTTTGGCTTCCCTATCTTCTTTGACGCGGGTCTTGTCGTCATGCTGCCGATTATCTTCAGCGTGGCGAAACGCTTTGGCGGCTCGACGCTGAAATACGCCTTCCCGGCGGCGGGCGCGTTTGCGGCCATGCATGCGCTGGTGCCGCCGCATCCGGGCCCGGTTGCAGCGAGCGAACTGCTGGGGGCGAATATCGGTTTGCTGGTGATTGTCGGGCTGATTATCGCGATCCCGACCTGGTATTTCGGCGGCTATCTGTATGGTCAGTACGCCGGTAAAAAATTCGATATTAAGCTGCCCTCTTCTTTCCTTGGCGAAGTGGACGCCGATCCGACGCACCGCCCGCCGTCATTCGGCATGGTGTTAACGATCCTGCTGCTGCCGCTGATGCTCATTTTCCTCGATACCGGCCTGAACACCGCCAAAGTGCTGGGCTGGATCAGCGCCGATAACAGCGTGGCGAACTTCCTGCGTATGCTCGGTAAAACCCCGGTCGCGCTGCTGATTACCGTCTTTTTCGCGCTGATGGTGTTCAGCCGCAACCACAGCCGCCAGCATCTGGAGAAAATTTGCGACGGCGCGCTTGGCCCTATCTGCGGGATTATTCTGGTGACCGGCGCAGGCGGCATGTTCGGCGGCGTGCTGCGCGCCAGCGGCATCGGCGACGCGCTGGCGGGTGTGCTCTCAGACACCGGCATGCCGGTGATTCTCGCGGCGTTTGTTATCTCCACCGCGCTGCGCGTGGCGCAGGGCTCGGCGACAGTCGCGCTGACCACCACCGCCGCGCTGGTCGCGCCGATGGTGCAGGCGACGCCTGGCCTAAGCCAGTTTGACCTTTGCTTTATTGTTATCGCCATCGCGGGCGGCGCGACGGTGCTCTCACACGTCAACGACTCCGGTTTCTGGCTGGTAGGCCGTTTCCTTGAAATGGACGAGAAAACCACGCTGAAAACCTGGACCGTGATGGAAACCCTGCTGGGCACCATCGCCTTCCTGCTGGCAGCCGTGGGGAGCATTCTGCTTTAAGCCCCGTTTCGTGAGCTGGCTCACTTCAAACGGCGCGCAAGGCTGAGTATCATCCCCTGACGCGGACCCTCATCGTTTTGACGGTGAGGGTTTTTCTTTGGACGCTTGTTAGCGGCGAAATGCCGCCTGATTCAATGACATGGAGTAAGAAATGTCCCGACCTGCCCTTATCATCAACGAACTCGATGCTGAACGTCTCGACAGCCTGCTGGAGCAGCCGGCGTTCGCGCGTCTGCCGGTGGCTGACGCGCTGAACGATGAGCTGGATCGCGCCCGGATGGTTAGCCCGCAGGCGATGCCGGAAGATGTGGTGACAATGAACAGCCGGGTGAAATTCCGCGATCTGGCGAGCGGCGAAACTTACGAGCGCCTGCTGGTCTATCCGCAAAATGCGGGCAGCAGCCCGGAAGCGCTGTCAGTCATGGCACCGGTGGGCGCGGCGCTGCTTGGCCTGCGCGTGGGCGATGCCATTCGCTGGCCGCTGCCGGACGGCAGCGAAACGCATATCGAAGTGCTTGAGTTGCTCTACCAGCCGGAGGCGGCGGGCGAATACCGCCTTTAACCGCCTGTCTGCGGCAAAAAATAAGAGGATGCCAGGGCATCCTCTTTCTGTTTTTAGTTGCTGAAAATTACGGCTGCAACGGCTGTAACGGCGCGTTCATCAGCGCGGTGACTTTCTCCCGCGCGGCTTCAGGCGTCGCGGCACCCGGCACCAGAATCACCTTGCGGCACTCCTCTTCGCGCTTCTCGAAAATCTTGTAGCCGCGCGCGGCATCTTCCAGCGGCAGATAGTGCGTGACTATCTCTTCCGGCGTCAGCAAACCCTGCTCGATAAGCGGCAGCAGCTCCGGCAGGAACGCATGCACGTGCGTCTGGCCCATCTTAAAGCTGATGCCTTTATCGAACGCATCGCCAAAGAGAAAGCCGTGGATAAAGCCCGCATAGACGCCCGGCACGCTCACCACGCCACCGCGACGCACCGCCGCGATGCACTGGCGCAGCGCTTTGCCGCTGCTGCCTTCGATTTTGAGATTTGACAGCACGGTTTCCGTCAGGCTGCCTTTGGCCTCAAAACCGACCGCATCGATAACGGCATCCACGCCGCGGTTGCCCGGCGTGTTTTCGATAATAAACGCCGCCGGATCGTCGTTTTCATCAAAGTTGATCGGGATAACCCCATAACGCTCTTTCGCAAACGCGAGACGATAATCGTTGTGGTCGACCATAAAAATCTGTTCTGCGCCGAGCAGTCGTGCGCAGGCGGCGCTGAGCAGCCCCACCGGGCCTGCGCCGTAAATCGCTACCTGAGAGCCTTTCTGTACCTGGCCGTTTTTCACCGCCTGCCACGCCGTCGGCAGGATATCGGAGAGGAACAGCGCTTTATCATCAGAAAGCACCGGCGGCACTTTAAACGGCCCGACATTGCCCTTCGGCACGCGTACATACTCTGCCTGGCCGCCCGGAATGCCGCCATAGAGATGGCTGTAGCCGAACAGCGCCGCGGGGGCCGGGATCTGCTTTTTATTCAGCGCCGCACCGGTGCCTTTATTGGTGTTTTCGCAGGCGGAATATTGCTGAAGTTTGCAGAAAAAGCAGTCGCCGCAGGCGATAACGAACGGGATCACCACGCGGTCGCCTTTACGGATATCCTTCACCGCGCTGCCGGTTTCCACCACTTCCCCCATAAACTCATGGCCGAAAATATCGCCGTGATGAACCTGCGGAATTTTGCCGCGATAGAGGTGTAAATCGGAGCCGCAAATCGCGGTCGCGGTGACGCGCAGAATAATATCGTCCTGCGCCTCAATAATCGGATCCGGAACATTTTCGACCTTAACGTTATGCGGCCCGTGGTAGGTTAACGCCTTCATTACGACCTCCTGGCAGTCGGTAAAAAGAGACAGGTTCCAGTGCGAAAGTCTATCTGGACTACACCAAGGGTAGTCGGGATGGGCCGCGAGCCGCCGGATCCGCCGCCAGTGTGGCGGCTTTGAGAGTTTTCCTGGCGAAAGCGGCTGCGTAAAAAAACACAAATTTGTCGGATGTATAAAAGTATCCATGACAAAAACAGGGTTTAATAGGTGCGTTGATAACCGCTAAAGGAGGAGTGACGATGTACAACACCATTCTGATGCCTGTAGATGTGTTTGAAATGGAGCTGAGCGACAAGGCTATCCGCCACGCGGAGTTTCTGGCGCAGGAGGAGGGAATTATTCATCTGCTGCATGTGTTGCCAGGATCTGCCAACCTGAGTCTGCACCGCTTCGCCGCCGATATCCGCCGTTTTGAAGAACATTTAGAGGCCGAGGCGAACCAGCGCCTGCAAACCCTCAAGCAGCATTTCACCCTGCCGGAATCGCGCCTGCGCAGCCATGTGCGTTTTGGCAGCGTGCGTGATGAAGTTAACGCGATGGCCAAAGAGTTACACGCCGACGTGGTGGTGATTGGCTCGCACGATCCGTCGATCACCACGCACCTGCTGGGCTCGAACGCATCAAGCGTGGTACGCCACGCGCATGTGCCGGTGTTTGTAGTGCGTTAAGTTTTGGGGAGTATTGGCGGGTGCGCTGCGCTTACCCGCCCTACAACTACTGAATGCCGGGGTGGCGGGTGCGCTGGCGCTTACCCGCCCTACCTGTCTGTGACGTTAAACGTAGGGCGGGTAAGCGCCAGCGCACCCGCCAGTTACAACAGATCATCCACCCAATCCACCAATAAAAAAGCCGCCCCTGAGGGCGGCTTTTACGCAGGTATCTTACTTTCTTCTTATGCGGTTTTGGTACGAATCAGATAATCAAACGCGCTCAGGGAGGCTTTCGCGCCTTCACCGGTGGCGATAATGATCTGTTTGTACGGCACGGTGGTGCAGTCGCCCGCGGCGAATACGCCCTTCACGCTGGTCTCGCATTTGGCGTCGATGATAATCTCGCCCATGCGGTTACGCTCGACAGCGCCTTCAAGCCAGGTCGTGTTCGGCAGCAGACCGATCTGAACGAAAATCCCCGCCACTTCCAGGTGCTTCACCGAGCCCGTTACGCGATCCTGATAATCAAGACCGGTCAGCTTCGTGCCGTCGCCTTTCACTTCGGTGGTCATCGCGTTCAGGATGATGTCGACGTTTTTCAGGCTACGCAGTTTATCCTGCAGCACCTGGTCCGCTTTCATTTCTGGCGCGAATTCCAGCAGCGTTACGTGCTCAACGATCCCCGCGAGGTCGATAGCCGCTTCCACGCCGGAGTTACCGCCGCCGATAACCGCCACGCGTTTGCCTTTAAACAGCGGGCCGTCGCAGTGCGGGCAGTAAGTCACGCCTTTGGTGCGATACTGATCTTCACCCGGCACGCCCATGTTGCGCCATTTCGCGCCGGTCGCCACGATCACGCTGCGCGCTTTCAGCACTGCGCCGGAGGCGGTTTCAATCTGATGCAGACCGCCTTCGCTCGCCGCCGGAATCAGCTTCGTTGCGCTTTGAGTATCGATAACGTCAACATCGTAATCATCCACGTGCGCCTTCAGCGCGCCTGCCAGTTTCTGGCCTTCGGTTTTCGGCACAGAGATGTAGTTTTCGATATCAACGGTGTCCAGCACCTGACCACCGAAACGCTCGCCCATCAGGCCGGTACGGATGCCTTTACGTGCGGAGTAAATCGCCGCCGCCGCGCCCGCCGGGCCGGAGCCGACAATCAGTACATCGTAAGCGTCGCGCTGGTTCAGCTCTTCCGCCGCGCGTTTTTCCGCGCCGGTATCCACTTTCGCGACGATTTCGGCAAGGGTCATACGGCCAGAACCAAATTCCACACCGTTCATGAAGACCGCCGGCACGCCCATCACGTTGCGCTCGGTGATTTCATTCTGGAACACCGCACCGTCAATCGCCGTATGTTTGATGCGCGGGTTCAGCACGGCCATCAGGTTCAGCGCCTGTACCACGTCCGGGCAGTTGTGGCAGGAGAGCGAGTAGTAGGTTTCAAACTCGAAATCGCCGTCCAGGTCACGGATCTGCTCAAGCAGCGCCTGCGCTTCTTTCGACGGATGACCGCCGGTCCACAGCAGCGCCAGCACCAGCGAGGTAAATTCGTGGCCCAGCGGCGAGCCCGCAAAGCGCGGCCCCTGGTCAGAGCCCGGGTTCGTAATCAAAAATGAAGGTTTGCGCGCCGCGAGCGTGTTGTCTTCCCTGAAGGACACTTTGTCAGACAGCTCGGCGATTTCCAGCAGCAGTTCTTTAATCTCCGCCGATTTCGCGCTGTCATCCAGCGTGGCCACTAACTCAACAGGCTTTGTCAGACGCTCAAGATACGCCTTGAGCTGGGTTTTCATGTTTGTGTCGAGCATAATTTTCTCCTGAGCTTACGCTTCCTCATTTAAGCCGCCTCAGTGCAGCGCCGCCGCGATGCAACTTAAATGAGAGTGCGTAAAAGCGTTTTCAAAAAAACGGGTGCAAGACTGCACCCGTGATAATGTCTTTTTCCGAGTATTTCGCGTTACAGGAAGGCGGCAAGCTTAGGAATCCCCGGGAGCTTACATCAGTAAGTGACCGGGGTGAGTAAGCGCAGCCAACGCACCTGTGGCGTGAAAGACGACAGAAAAATTAGATTTTGCCAACCAGGTCCAGAGACGGCGCTAAGGTCGCATCGCCTTCTTTCCATTTAGCCGGGCACACTTCGCCTGGGTGAGAGGCTACATACTGAGCCGCTTTGATTTTACGCAGCAGGTCAGATGCGTCACGGCCGATGCCTTCAGCAGTAATTTCGATAGCCTGGATAACACCCTGCGGGTCAACGATGAACGTACCGCGGTCAGCCAGACCTTCGTCTTCACGCATGATTTCGAAGTTACGGGTCAGGGCGCCAGTCGGGTCGCCGATCATCGCGTATTTGATTTTCGCGATGGTGTCGGAGCTGCTGTGCCACGCTTTGTGGGTGAAGTGGGTATCGGTAGAAACGGAGTAAACGTCTACGCCCAGTTTCTGCAGTTCTTCGTAGTGGTCAGCCACGTCGCCCAGTTCGGTCGGGCATACGAAGGTAAAGTCAGCAGGATAGAAGAAGAATACGCTCCAGCGGCCTTCCGTGTTTTTCTCGGTAACTTCGATGAACTCACCGTTTTTGAACGCCATGTTTTTGAAAGGTTTGATTTTGGTATTAATCAAGGACATCTATACTTCCTCCGTGTTTTCGATGGGATGTAAGGTATCGAATTTTCGTAACCCAGGCCAATGCGTTTGCGTTATCAAATCAATAAGCAATAGCTAACAACTGATCCGGGCCAACCTTAGTGAACGTTTCTCGCCGTCTCGCGAAAAAATAAAAAAGCCACCTCAACGGGCGGCCTGAGCGCTGAGATACCCGCAGGCCACAGCAGAGCCAGCGTGCTGGCGAAAGCGTTGCGCGCGGTGTTTTGCGACGCAGACGTACCTTCGATTAGAACACTCCCCTGCCTAAAGGGCAACGCACATGAAGATTATTCGTGCCTATGGCTGTGATAGGGAGCGCTTTGCAAAATTCATCGCCTCTCTGATGTGTGAGGCTGCGCCATTTTTTCGGATTATGCCCCGTCTCGCCTGCGCAAAAACATATTCCTTATCTATCATTTACTGAGAACAGATAAACCATAAAAATCCCCTTTTCGTCTCGTTGCGAGGCTGTCATGGCAAATTTGCAGGATTTGAAAAAGTTTGACCTCAATCTTCTGGTGATTTTCGAGTGCATTTATTTGTATCGCAGCGTCAGCAAGGCGGCGGAAGCCCTGTTCCTGACGCCGTCAGCGATAAGCCAGTCGTTACAGCGGCTGCGCAACCAGCTCAATGACCCGCTCTTCGTGCGCTCCGGCAAAGGCATTACGCCGACAACCGTAGGCACTAATCTGCATCACTATCTGGAAGACAACCTGAACCAGCTTGAGCAGACCATTAACATCATGCAGGGCGCGCCGCTGCGCAAAAACTTCGTGCTCTACTGCCCGCCCGCTCTCGCCGCCGATCATCTGCCGGCGTTAGTCAGCGCGTTTCGCGAGCATTACGATTTTGAACTGGAGCATTACGACACCACGCTTGCCAGCGAAACCGTGGAAGATCTGCTGGCCTATCGCAAGGCGGATCTGATTATCGGTATGGCACCGGTTGCCAGTCACTCGCTAATTTGCAAACACTGCTTTAGCGAAGAGACGGTACTGGTGTGCAGCGAAAAGCACCCGCGGCTTGGCGCACATGCCGATGAAGCCGCGCTCACGCAGGAGAAATTCACGCTGTTTAACGGCACTGCGGAAGGCCAGAAACAGTTTCACGTGAAGTCGGCGGAGCTTTTCGGTGAGCGGCAGATAGCCTTTACCAGTAATTCGATCTCCTCGATTATGGCGGTGATTGGCAGCACCGATTTTGTTGGCATTCTGCCTGCCCCCGTGCTGCGCCGTTATCGTCAGCTCTTTGGACTACGCCCCGTCAAGCTGAACTTCAGCCTGCCGCAGTATGATTACTACCTTATTTATAACCGCTCATCGTTAACGAATGCGTCGTTCGTAAGCTTTGTGTCGCTCATCGAACAGCACTTCCTGCGCGATGTGCCACAGGCGCAGAGCCGCAGCACGGCTTCACCCGATCAGCCCACCTTATAACCGCGCCAGACGCTCCGCGGCGGCGAGCAGCGTCGCCTCCTGCTTGGCGAAGCAGAGGCGAATCAGCTTGTGCGGGAACGGGGCGTCGCAGAATACCGACAGCGGAATGGCCGCGACGCCCGCTTCCATGGTCAGCCATTCGCAGAAACTCACGTCATCAAGCGTTGAGATAGCGCTGTAATCCGCCAGCAGAAAATAGGTGCCTTCACAGGGCAGGATTTTAAAGCGGCTGTCACCGAGCGCCTGGATAAAGCGATCGCGGCGCGCGCGGTAAAACTCCGGCAAATCGAGATAGTGCGCAGGCTCGGCGCGCAGCATATCCGCCAGCGCCAGCTGCGCAGGCGTGTTGACGGAGAACGTCAGATACTGATGCACTTTGCGCAGTTCCGCGCTGAGCGCGGCGGGTGCCACGCAGTAGCCCACTTTCCAGCCGGTCATGTGATAGGTCTTGCCGAATGACGACACCGCAATCGCCCGCTCGCGCAGCTGCGGATGCGCCAGCACGCTGGCGTGGCCCTCTTCGGCAAAACAGATGTGCTCATAAACTTCATCGCTCAACACGTAAATTTCACGCTCCTCGATGGCCTGCCAGAGCGCGGCGAAATCCGCGCTACGCCAGACGGTGGCGGACGGGTTATGCGGCGTGTTGAGGATAACCAGCCGGGTGCGCTCAGAGAGCAGCGCGGCGAATTGCGCCCAGTCCACGCGAAAATGCGGCGGCGTCAGCGCGATGCGCTTGAGCACGCCGCCGGACAGCGCCACGGCGGGCGCGTAACTGTCGTAGCTCGGATCGAAGCAGATGACTTCGTCGCCGGGGCGCACCAGCGCGGTAATCGCCGCGTAGAGCGCCTCGGTAGCTCCCGCCGTGACGGTAATATCGCTGTTGGCATCCGGACGGTGGCCGTAGAGCGCCTCGGTTTTATCGGCGATCGCCTCGCGCAGCGCCTGCACGCCGGTCATGGGCGCGTACTGGTTTGCGCCCGCCGCCACGTGGTGCGCCAGTCGCTCCTGTAAATAGCGCGGGCCGTCGAAATCCGGAAACCCTTGCGACAGGTTAATCGCCTGATGCTGCTGCGCCAGCGCGCTCATGCGGGTAAAAATGGTCGTGCCCAGCGCGGGCAGTTTGCTTTCTGGCGTCAACGGGGTATGGCTCATAACGGCTGATCCTTTCGCGCGGTGTCGTGTTGTTTTGATGTTATCTGTCTGTTGCCGACACTATAACACGATGCTACTCTCTGGCAATCAAGACGCTTAGACGTCTAAACGCTAACGATATGCCTGCGGGGATGCGATGAGTAAAGAGAGCCAACTGGAAGCGCTGGTGGCCGCCTGTCACTGGATTGGCGCGAAGGGCTGGGCGCCTGCTACCGGCGGCAATATGTCGCTGCGCGAAGACGCGCGCTGGTGCTGGCTAAGCGAATCCGGCAAAGATAAAGGCAGCCTGACGACAGACGATTTTCTGCAGGTGGAAATTGCCACTAACCTCGCGCCGTCCGGCCGTAAGCCCTCCGCCGAAACCGGGCTGCATACCCTGATTTATCGCCTGTTCCCGGAGGCGAACTGCGTGCTGCACGTGCATACCGTTAACGCGACGGTGCTGTCGCGCGTGGAGAAAAGCGACGCGCTGCATTTGTGCGGCTACGAGATGCAGAAATCGCTGGCGGGACAAATGACGCATCTTGATGATGTGCCTGTTGCCATTTTCGATAACGATCAGGATATTGATGCTCTGGCGGAGCGCATTGCGCGTCACCACCGCCAGTTCCCGCTGCGCTACGGATTTCTGCTGCGCGGCCACGGGCTGACCTGCTGGGGGAGCGATGTCGCCGTCGCGCGTCGCCATCTGGAGGGGCTCGAATTTCTGTTTGAATGTGAAATGCAGCGACGCCTGCTGGAGAGAGCATGATCCGCGCCATAGTTACCGATATTGAAGGCACCACGACCGATATTCGCTTCGTTCATAACGTCCTTTTCCCGTATGCGCGCGAGCGTCTGGAGCGTTTTATCCGCTCGGGCGAGCAGCGCGAACCGGTGAATCTGCTGCTTAACGAGCTGCGCGGCGAGATCCACGCGCCCGCGGCGTCGGTGGATCAGCTGATTGAAACGCTCTTCACATTTATGGATGAAGACCGCAAATCCCCCGCGCTGAAGTCGATTCAGGGCTATATCTGGCGCGAAGGCTACGACAACGGCGATTTTACCGGCCATTTGTACCCGGATGTCGTGCCCGCGCTGCGCCGCTGGAGCGATCAGGATATCGATATTTATATCTACTCCTCCGGCTCCGTTCCCGCGCAGAAGCTGCTCTTTAGCCACAGCGATTACGGCGACGTCACGGAGCTTCTGAGCGGCTTTTTCGATACGCACGTCGGCGCCAAACGCCAGGTGTCGTCGTACCGCAATATCTCCATGAAAACCGGCGTGCCGGTGCATCAGATGCTGTTCCTCTCGGATATCCGCGAAGAGCTGGACGCCGCGCGCGAAGCGGGCTGGAAAACAGTCCAGCTCATCCGCGGCGAGCCTGATACGCAAAGTACCCACCGCCAGGTGTCCAGTTTCGATGACATTCACCCGGAGCAGATCCCGACATGAGCGCACTGACGATTTTTGCCGATAACGGTGCCAGCGAACCGCTGTGGCAGAGCACCGATGCCGACGCTATCCGCGAACAGCTTAACGCGCAGGGCGTGCGTTTCGAACGCTGGCAGGCCGACCGCGAGCTCGGTGATAACCCAACGCCGGAGACGGTGCTGACCGCCTATCAGCACGCGATTGACCTGCTGGTTGCGGAAAAAGACTACCAGAGCTGGGACGTCATCAGCATGCGCGCCGATAACCCGCAGAAAGAGGCGCTACGCGACAAATTTCTCAATGAGCATACCCACGGCGAAGATGAAGTGCGGTTTTTCGTGGAAGGCGCCGGGCTGTTCTGTCTGCACATCGGCGACAAGGTGTATCAGGTGTTGTGCGAGAAGAACGATCTGATCTCGGTGCCCGCCGGCACACCGCACTGGTTTGATATGGGCTCTGAGCCGCATTTCACGGCGATCCGCATTTTCGATAACCCGGAAGGCTGGATTGCGAATTTCACCGGCAGCTCGATAGCCGAAGCGTACCCGCGTCTGGGGTAGCGTGCGGGTGGCAGTTGAATGTAGTGGGTGCCTGTAGAGGCGACATGGCGGGTGCGCTTCGCTTACCCGCCCTACATCCCTTCAGGCACCGGTCTTCGTCGTTTGTAGGGTGGGTAAGCGAAGCGCACCCACCTTTCAGCAGCATTCACAACATGTACGTAGGGTGGGTAAGCGAAGCGCACCCACCTTTTTACAACACTCACAACATGTGCGTAGGGTGGGTAAGCGAAGCGCACCCACCGATGTACCCACCCAATTACACAAAACCTACCCGAGAATTTCCCGCAATACCGGGCCAATCACCTCGAACGCCTGCGGGGAGATAATCTCCACATGCGCGCAATCGACACTGTACACATCAAGCGCCCGCGTCCACGGTGCCCACGCCTCGTAAGGGTTAAGGCCCGGCGTCACGATGCGTTCGGCGACAAACAGCGTCGCGTTACCTTCAAAGCGCGTACTGCGCGCGGTAGAAAGCAGCCGCACCGCGTCGGCGTAATTGCCTTCGATGGTTTCAAAAAGCCTCGTCGACCCCTGCCCCTGCTGCGCGCTCACAAACGCCGCCCGCTCGCGCTCTATCTCCGCCAGCACTTCCGGGTCGAGCTCGCGCCCGCCCTTCTCCTGCCAGTTTTGCGTTTCCGGCGGCCAGGTGTCGAGCAACCCGAGGAACGCCACCTCCTCGCCCGCCGCCTGTAACCGTGCGGCGACGCCATGCGCGATTGTCCCGCCGAGCGAATAGCCAAACAGCCAGTACGGCCCGTGCGGCTGCTGCTCGCGAAGTGTCGCATAATGGCGGTCGCACAGTTCATCCACCGAGGCGCACTGTTGCATCGGCCCATCCGGGCGCGGCGACTGAATGCCCGTTATCGCCCAGCGCGGCGACAGCCAGCGTTGCAGAACGCTGAACTGCCAGGCGAAGCCCGACGCCGGATGGAAGCAGAACAGCGTCGGCCCGCTGCCTTCACGCAGCGGCAGAATGGCGTCAAAACCCGCCTGCTCCGCCTGCGCCTCACTTTGTGCGGCCTCAACGGCCGCCGCGAGTTTTTCCACCGTCGAGGCAATCATTACCTGCCCGACCGTAACAGGACGTTCCAGCTCACGCGTGAGCCTTGCCGCCAGACGCATCGCCAGCAGCGAATGGCCGCCAAGCGCAAAGAAATCGGCCTGGGCGTCGGTCACTTCCATACCTAAAAGTTCCGAAAAAGCGCGGGCGATCGCCGTCTCGCTGCCCGGCGCTACGGCTCTGCCCGGCTCACGCGCGGCAAGCTGCGGCAACGGCAGCGCTTTGCGATCCAGCTTGCCGTTGGCGCTGAGCGGCAGCGCAGGCAACTGAACAAGCGTCACCGGCACCATATGCGCGGGCAGCCATTCGCTTAAGCGCGCGCGCAGTGCGGCCAAATCCAGCGTAGCGCCGGAGGCGGAAACCAGATAACCCACCAGCTGGCGCGCATCGCCGCCCGTTTCGGCATGGCTATTCAGCACGCAGGCGTGCGTCACCGCCTGCGCCACATCCGGCAGGCTCAGCATCACGCGGTCAATCTCGCCAGGCTCAATGCGCTGGCCGCGGATTTTCAGCTGATCGTCGCTGCGCCCGAGATATTCCACCGCGCCGTCCGGCAGCCAGCGCGCCACGTCGCCGGTGCGGTACATCCGCTCGCCGGGTACAAACGGATCGGCGATAAAGCGGCTGGCGGTCAGATCCGGGCGGCCAAGATAGCCCTGGGCCAGCTGAACGCCCGTGAGATAGAGATCGCCCGCCATGCCCGGCGGCACCGGACGCATCCGGCCATCGAGAATGCGCAGGCCGGTATTCCAGACCGGGAAACCAATCGGCACGCTGGCCCCCTTCACCTGCGAAAGCGCCGCGCCGAAAGCCGGATACCCGCTCACATCCACTGCCGCCTCCGTCGGGCCGTAGAGATTATGCAGCGGCACGGCGGTAAGCCGCTCCCAGTCGCGACACAGTGCCGTCGGCAGCGCTTCGCCGCTACAAAACACCTGGCGCAGCGACGCGCAGGCGTCGATCGCCGCTTCAGAAGTGAGCGCGCCGACAAACGCCGCCAGCATCGACGGCACAAAATGCGTCGTCGTCACCCGCCAGCGCGCAAACAGTGTCTGAAGCGCCTGCGGATCGCGGTGCGCCTGCGGCGGTGCCATCACCAGCCGCGCGCCGACGATAAGCGGCCAGAAAAACTCCCATACCGACACATCAAAACTGCACGGCGTTTTTTGCAGCACCACGTCATCCGCGCCGAGCGGATACTGGCTTTGCATCCACAGCAGCCGGTTAACGATAGCGGTCTGACCGACCATGACGCCTTTCGGCCGCCCGGTGGAGCCAGAGGTGAAAATCACATAGGCGGTGTGCGCCGGGCGCGAGCGCAAAAGCGGCTGCGGATCGCTTGCCGGCAGCGGCGCGTCGTAGCAGAACACGGGCAGGCTCGGGAGATGCGCGAAACGCCCCTGCTCTGACGCGGCGGTAATCAGCAGCGCCGGGCGGGCATCCTCCAGCATCATTTGCAGGCGATCGTCCGGGTAGCCCGTATCGAGCGGCAGCCAGGCCGCGCCCGTTTCCACAATCGCCTGTAGCGCCAGTGAGAGAAAGACCGAGCGCGGCAGCGCGACGGCCACGATATCACCCGGCTTAACACCGCGACGCACCAGCTCTGACGCAAGCGTAAGCACTTGCTCACGCATTTCACGATAGGTAAAGGCATAGCGCGCATCCGCAAGCGCCGGGGCCTGCGGCGTCGCCTGCGCCTGTTTCGCCAGCAGGCTGCTGAGCGTCTCCTGCGGCAGTGGCACGGCGGTCTGGTTCACACGCGCAATCAGTGCGTAGTCGTTATCATCCAGCAGATCCGCCTGCGCGCAGGCAAGCTCAGGATCAGCGGCAAACTGTGTGAGCAGATGCGGCAGACGGGCGAGATGGCGCTCAATCTGCGCGGCCTCATAGCGCTGCTGATTCGCGAGCAGTTCCAGCGTCACACCGCCCTGTTCGTCGATATAGAGCGCGATTTCGAGATCTTTCACCGGCCCCGAGGCGAGCTGGTGGGTTATCCCCTCCACGCCATCGAAATCGAGCCGGTAATCAAACATTTTCAGGTTCAGCACCGGGCCATAGAGCGGCGTCTGCTGCGCCACTCTGCCCGCGTCGCGCAGCACCTGCTCGGCGTCATAGCGCTGATGACGACGCAGCGTTTTGAGCGTCTTCGCAAAGGCGGCGGCGAACTGCGCCAGCGTCTGCTCAGGCGCAATGCGCACCGGGCAAGGCAGCACGTTCAGCACCGGGCCGGTGGCGCACAGCGCGGCCGAGCCGATGCGGCGCATAAAGATAAAACCGGCGCTGTAGGCGTCACGCCCGCTCAGGCGGCCAAGCCAGAGCGCCACCAGCGCCAGCGCCACGTCCGGCGCGGCCAGCCCGCCGCTGTTTGCCAGAAGCATGGCGAAGTGGGCGTCATTAAAGCGCAGCGAGCGGCGAATCAGCGAGGTGGTGGAAGATTGCCCGGTAAGCGGCTGGTCAGAGAGCGTCGCCGGCGGCGGCAGGTCGCGCACCTGCTGCGCCCAGAAGGCGGCGTCGCGCGCGCAGGCGTCTGACGCCTGATAGCGCACGTATTCATCAACCACCTCGTTAAACGGGACAAACGGCGAGGCGTCGGGCTGTTCGCCCCGGCGCAGGCTGCCGTAAATATCGGCGATACGACGGGTAATGGCCGTAAAACTGAAACCATCCACCACCAGATGATGATAACGCTGATACCAGAACCAGCGCGTCTCGCCGACACGCAGCAGCGCATGGTGCACCGGCGGTGTGCCGTGGGTGACGCGCAGATCCTGCTCCAGATCGGCATGCATCAGGCGCTGGGCCGTGGTCAGCGGGCAGGCTTCGTGGCGCAGATCGATGATTTCAGGCGTGGCAAAGGTGAGCGATGCGTCAAACCGCTGCGTGACGATACCGTCGCGTTCCTCAAAACGCATTCGCAGCGTGTCGGCTTCCATCATGCCCGCCACGATAGCGCGCGCCAGCAGCGGCGCGTCAACCGTGCCGTTCAGCTCGACGTAATGCGCCACGCTCCAGGCGTTGGCCTGGCGGGAGAGTTTTTCAGCCATCCAGATACCCGGCTGCGCCGCCACCAGCGGCAGCGCGGCCGTGGCCTGCTCCGCAGGGGAAAGAGTTATATCCGTCACGTTAACCTCGGGTCTCGTTGCGGTGGGCGAAATCGGCAGGCTGCAGCGCCTGACCGTGCTCATTAAGCCACGCCTCACACCTCTCCGGAGGCTGTGGCGCGGCCACCACACGCCAGCCCGGCGGCAGCGCGCACGGCTCCGGCCAGAGGCTTATCTGTTTTTCGTGATTTTCGAGCAGCCAGAAACGGCCCTGCAGATTATCGAAGGGATTGCTGAATTCCATACGTCACTCCTGTCCTGAAAAAGGCGTCGGGGCGGGTGTAGCGGCCCAGAGCGCGGCGAGACCGTCGGTCAGGCCGCCGCGCCAGCAAAGCGCGTCGTGGCCGCCCTCCACCTGACGCCAGAAAAGCGGCGGCTGTGTGCGTTGCAGTAAAGAGACCAGGCGCTGATTCGCCTGCAAAATGAGCGGCTCATGAAGGCCCGCTTCAAGATAAATGCGCAACCCGCGCGGATCGAAGCGGCCTGCGGCCAGCTCTTCAACCAGCCAGCCGCCCTCACCGCTCGCCTCGCGCGTTGGCCACCAGAAAGAGCCGGACTGGCTCAGTACGCAACCGAAGCGCTGGGGCCAGCGCAGCCCCGCATAGAGCGCGGCGAGCCCACCGAAGCTCTGCCCGGCAATCACAGTGGTGTCCGGCGCGTCACGCCATCTCGTGTAATGACGCGCCTGCGGCAGTAATTCCTCCCACAGCGCCTCCCAGAAGGCGGCGTTGCAGGGGAGTTCACGGCTGCGGTGCGCGGTGTCAATCACATCCACCAGCAGATAAACAGCAGGCGGCAGAACGCCGCGATCGGTGAGCGCCTGGAGCGCGGGCCAAACCGGCTGGCTGTGCGCCCAGAACTGACCGTCCAGCAAAATAGCGAGCGGGCGCGTCAGGGGCGCATCATCACCGCCGGTAGTAAAGAGCCACACGCGACGCGCGTTGCCGAGCCGCTCGCTGTGCCAGAGAAATTCCTGCGCGGGCGTGTACGCCACGTCTTTTTCTTCCCAGCCTGGCTGAGCGGGCGCGTCTGGCAGATGCAGCGCGCTCATCGGATGACCGCGGCCGCCGCGCCAGTGGTGCGGGTTGAATGGATCAGGAATGGCCTGCGGCAGCAGTGCGCGCCAGCCTTCGCGCAGCGCGTGGCGCGCCGGAACGTCTGCAAAGGCGTCGGGGGCGAAATCATCGGTGTTTGTGGAAGGGATAAAACAGTAACTGCCGCGCCAGGCGGCGTCTAATTCGGTGCGCCAGTACCAGGCGTCGGTGCCCGGCAGACGCGTGAGCGACTGCGGCGCGGAGGGCTTGTGGTGATCGGTGATACCGGTGAGGTAAATCCACACCCGCTTTGTATCAGACGTGCTTTCATCACCTGCCGGATCGCGCCACCAGAACGTCACGCAGCAGGTGCCCGACGCCGTGCCGGAAATCTCCGGAATGCCCTGCGCCTGCTTCGCCTGCCACCAGGCATCACTTCCCGCCGCGTGCTCCGCCACTGCCCAACTCCTTGTTAGTGTTGATAAATATCATCTAATGACGTCAATCCTGATAATTTGATGATAATATTATTGATAATTATTTGCATTTGCAATAGCGTATTGGCGCGCTGTGGGAAGCGCGTCTTTCACTCAAAAAACATTAACCCAGCCAGACGTTTGCGCGCTGCCGCTCCGGGACGAGCGGGGTTTGCGTATAGCGGCTCTGGCCTATTCCCTGCTGCGCCCTGCCCCACTGGGGATGGACTTCCGGGCCGCAGCACAGACAGCAGGATACAAAATGAATAAAAAGCTCCCTCTCTCTCTGGCGATGCTGATTAATCTTGGGATGTATGGCGCTGCGCTGCCCGCCTGGGCGCAGGAGAGCACCGCTCCCGTGGATGGCAACGCAACGGATGGCGATGACACGATAGTCGTCACCGCCGCACAGCAAAATCTTCAGGCACCGGGCGTCTCGACCATTACCGCCGATGAAATCCGCAAAAACCCGCCCGCGCGCGATGTGTCGGAAATCATCCGCACCATGCCTGGCGTCAACCTGACCGGCAATTCCACCAGCGGCCAGCGCGGCAACAACCGCCAGATCGATATCCGCGGGATGGGCCCGGAAAACACGCTGATCCTGATTGATGGCAAACCGGTCAGCAGCCGTAATTCGGTGCGTCAGGGCTGGCGCGGCGAGCGCGACAGCCGCGGCGATACCGCCTGGGTGCCGCCGGAGATGATCGAGCGTATCGAGGTGCTGCGCGGCCCTGCCGCCGCACGCTACGGCAACGGCGCGGCGGGCGGCGTGGTGAATATCATCACCAAACGCAGCAGCAACGACTGGCACGGCAGCTGGAACAGCTACTTCGACGTGCCGGAACACAAAACCGAAGGCGCCACCAAACGCACCAACTTCAGCCTCACCGGGCCGCTTGGCGACAGCGTCAGTTTCCGCCTGTACGGTAACCTGGCGAAAACCCAGGCCGACGCGCAGGACATCAACGCCGGGCATGAATCACTGCGCACCGGCAGCTACGCCGATACCCTGCCCGCCGGGCGCGAAGGGGTGGTGAATAAAGATATTAATGGCCAGGTACGCTGGGAATTTGCGCCGATGCAGGCGCTGGAGTTTGAAGCGGGCTACAGCCGCCAGGGCAATCTCTACGCGGGCGACACTCAGAACACCAACAACGACAACAGCACCAACGGACTGGTGAAAAAATACTACGGCAAGGAGACCAACCGTCTCTATCGCCAGAACTATGCGGTCACCTGGACTGGCGGCTGGGATAACGGCGTAACCACCAACACTTACGCCCAGTATGAACACACGCGCAACTCGCGTCTTGGCGAAGGGCTGACGGGCGGCCTGGAGGGGCTGTTCAACAGCGAGAAATTCTCCGATATCAACCTGAGCGACGTGCTGCTGCACAGCGAAGTGAGCATTCCCTTCGACTGGCTGGTGAACCAGAACCTGACGCTCGGCACCGAGTGGAATCAGCAGCGTATGAAGGATGGCACCTCTACCGCGCAGGCGCTGACCGGCTCCGCCAGCGGCGGCGCTATCCCTGGCGTCGATTCCACCAACCGCAGCCCGTATGCCAAAGCGGAGATCTTCTCGCTGTTCGCGGAAGACAACATGCAGCTCACCGACAGCACCACGCTGACCCCGTCGCTGCGCTTCGATCACCATACCATCGTTGGCAACAACTGGAGCCCGGCGCTGAACCTGACGCAGGCGCTGACCGACGCGGTAACGCTGAAAATGGGCATCGCGCGCGCCTACAAAGCGCCGAGCCTCTATCAGACCAACGAAAATTATATTCTCTACAGCCGTGGCCAGGGCTGCTACGCCAGCGCCACCAATACCGGCTGTTACCTGATGGGTAATGAAGATCTGAAGGCGGAGACCAGCGTCAACAAAGAGATTGGCCTTGAGTATAAGCAGGATGGCTATCAGGCGGGCCTGACCTGGTTCCGTAATGATTACCACGACAAGATCGAAGCCGGTTATACCCGCGTCACGGCCATCAGCAATAAAACGGATCTCTACCAATGGGAGAACGTGCCGAAAGCCGTGGTGGAAGGGCTTGAGGGCACGCTAAACCTGCCGGTGACCGATACCGTTCAGTGGAGCAATAACCTGACCTGGATGTTGCAGAGTAAGAACAAAACCACCGGCGATCGGTTGTCGATCATCCCGGAATTTACGCTGAACTCAACGCTGAGCTGGCAGGTGCGAGACGATCTGTCGCTGCAAAGCACGCTCACCTGGTATGGCCGTCAGAAGCCGAAGATGTACAACTATAAGGGCGAACGCGTGACCGACAGCGGCACCAATGAAGTCAGCCCTTACAGCATCGTCGGCCTCAGCGGCACCTGGGATGTGACCAAAAATGTGAGCCTGACGGCGGGTGTCGATAACGTCTTCGACAAGCGCCACTGGCGCGCGGGCAACGCCCAGACCACCGGTAACGCCAAAACCAACGCCTGGATGTATGGCGCGGGGGCGGAAACCTATAACGAATCGGGCCGGACCTGGTTTATGGGCATTAACACTCATTTCTGATAATGACGACGGCGGGCAGCGATGCCCGCCTTTTTCCGATGCAAACCACTCTCACTTCACTGACCTTTGCCGGGCAACTGCTCTGGCGCGTTGATTTCTCACCCGACACTTTCACACCTGCCGATCTGCTGTGGCTGCCGCACCACGCCATGCTGGCGAACGCTGTCGCGCGGCGTCAGGCCGAGCATCTGGCGGGCCGTATCGCCGCCGTCGCCGCACTGCGGGCGGCTGGCGCGCCATTCTCTCCACCCGGCATCGGTGCGCACCGCGAACCGCGCTGGCCCGTGGGTTTCACCGGCAGCATTACGCACACCTGCCACCGCGCCTGGGCTGCGGTTATCACCACGCCGGGCGGCATCGGGATCGACGTTGAAAACCTGATGGACGCGCAGACGGCGCGCGAGCTGGCGCCCGGTATTATCGACACACAAGAGCGCGCGCTGCTGGCCCGCACGCCGCTGCCCTTCGCCAGCGCCCTGACGCTCGCGTTTTCCGCTAAAGAGAGTCTTTTTAAAGCGCTGTTCCCGCAGGTGGGCGACTGGTTCGGTTTCGAATGCGCGAAAGTCGTCGCGCTGGACGACCATCAGTTAACGCTGCGCCTCGTCTGCCCGGTCGGGCCGTTTGCCTCAGGGCAGTGCTTCACGCTGCACTGGCGTCAGGAGGCGCAGCAGATCCTCACGCTGGTGAACGCGCCCGGAAGTGGCTGAGCGGCTGTTTCTGTATACCGTCGGCGGTGAAATTCTCCGGCGACAGCCAGGCGCGCAGCGCGGCATCGGCCTGTGGCCATTCGCTATCAAGCAGTGAAAACCATTCGGAATCGCGGTTGCGCCCTTTACGCACCATCATCTGACGCAGTCGCCCTTCATACGTGAAGCCAAGCCGTTCAGCGGCGCGGCGCGAAGCGGTGTTCATCGAATCGCATTTCCACTCCACGCGGCGGAAACCGTGCTCAAAGGCATCGCGCATCAAAAGCCACAGCGCCTCGGTGCCGGTGACGCGGTTTTTCATGCGCGGCGACCAGGTTACGTGGCCTATTTCCAGCACGCCGTTAGCCTTATCAATGCGCATAAAACAGACCAGCCCGACCGCCTCGCCGCGCGCGTTATCCATCACCGCGAAAGGCACCAGCGACGGATCCATCACTTTTTGCGCCACCCATTCATGGCACTGCGCGAGCAGTATCGGGGCGATCGCTTGCAAGCCATGTCCAGTCGCGATCGTCCGGCGCGTCCTGATAGGCCGCCAGCAGCGCGGCGGCGTGCGCGTCGGCATTGAGCGGTTCCAGCGTGCAGTAGCGCCCTGCAAGCGTTGTGCGCTCAGGCATCCGTGCGCCGTTCCAGCCCGGCACTGGCGCGCCGACCTGCTGATCGTAATGGTTGAAATAAGCCACAAGCACTCCTCCTGATGGTTGTTAATAAAAAGTTATATCAGGAGTGAAACCAGGAAGATAGCGATAACGCAGCGGGAAAACCGCGCACAGGAACTCGGTTTTATCTGAGCGTTTTCACCGCAACTGGATGATTTCGCATGACTATACTTGGAGCAGAACCCTTTACTGATAAGCGAGCTGCCAATGCCCCTTAAACCGTTTGCCCCTTCCGAACCTTACACCCTGGGCGTTGAACTGGAGCTTCAGGTGGTCAGCCCGCCCGGTTTTAACTTAAGCCAGGATTCCTCGACGCTGATTAGCGCGCTGGAGAGCCGCGTCACGGCGGGTGAAGTGAAGCACGATATCACCGAAAGCATGCTGGAAATCGCGACCGGCGTCTGTCGCGATATCAACCAGGTAGCCGCGGAATTCGCTGCCATGCAGCGTGAAATTCTCGCCTGCGCCCAGCAATATCACCTGATGATAAGCGGCGGCGGCACGCATCCGTTTCAGAAATGGCAGCGCCAGGAAGTATGTTCCAGCGAGCGTTACGCCCGCACGCTGGAGCTGTTCGGTTATCTCATCAAGCAGGCCACGGTATTCGGCCAGCATGTGCATGTGGGCTGTCGCAACGGGGAAGAGGCGATGTATCTGCTGCACGGGCTGTCGCGTTTCGTGCCGCATTTTGTCGCGCTGTCGGCGTCTTCGCCGTATATGCAGGGCGCAGATACCGGCTTTGCCTCCTCAAGACTCAATATTTTCTCGGCCTTCCCGGATAACGGCCCGGCTCCATTTGCCGCCGACTGGACGCAGTTCGAGAACATGTACGCGCGTCTCGAAGGCACGAAGGTAGTGGAGTCGATTAAAGATTTGCACTGGGATATTCGCCCGAGCCCCGGCTTTGGCACCGTGGAAGTGCGCGTGATGGATACGCCATTAACGCTTGAGCGCGCCATTAATATTGCCGGATTTATTCAGGCGATTTCACACTGGCTGCTGGATGAGCGCCCTTATAAACATAAGGCTGAGGATTACCTGATTTACCGGTTTAACCGTTTTCAGGCCTGCCGTTATGGGCTGGAGGGGACGCTGACGGATGTTAGCACTGGCGAGCAACGCACCATCGGGGAAGATATTTTGCGCCTGCTCGACAAGCTTGAGCGCTATGCCCGCCCGCTGAACGCCAGCAGCGCGCTGGAGGCGATCCACCGCTATGTGAAGAATAACGACAGCGACGTACACCGCATTCGTGAATTTACCGCCGATGGCGGCTCGCTCTCTGAACTGGTACGCCTGAATGGAGAAATCTGGGCCGCCTGAAAACCGCGTTACGCCTGACCGGCTCCTGACTGATTAAGGGAATTTACCTTAAACAAGGAACCACCTGCCTGTAAAAGCCAGCCATTTATCGCTGGCTTGGTAATGACTCCAACTTATTGATAGTGTTTTATGTTCAGATAATGCCCGATGACTTTGTCATGCAGCTCCACCGATTTTGAGAACGACAGCGACTTCCGTCCCAGCCGTGCCAGGTGCTGCCTCAGATTCAGGTTATGCCGCTCAATTCGCTGCGTATATCGCTTGCTGATTACGTGCAGCTTTCCCTTCAGGCGGGATTCATACAGCGGCCAGCCATCCGTCATCCATATCACCACGTCAAAGGGTGACAGCAGGCTCATAAGACGCCCCAGCGTCGCCATAGTGCGTTCACCGAATACGTGCGCAACAACCGTCTTCCGGAGCCTGTCATACGCGTAAAACAGCCAGCGCTGGCGCGATTTAGCCCCGACGTATCCCCACTGTTCGTCCATTTCCGCGCAGACGATGACGTCACTGCCCGGCTGTATGCGCGAGGTTACCGACTGCGGCCTGAGTTTTTTAAATGGCGGAAAATCGTGTTGAGGCCAACGCCCATAATGCGGGCGGTTGCCCGGCATCCAACGCCATTCATGGCCATATCAATGATTTTCTGGTGCGTACCGGGTTGAGAAGCGGTGTAAGTGAACTGCAGTTGCCATGTTTTACGGCAGTGAGAGCAGAGATAGCGCTGATGTCCGGCGGTGCTTTTGCCGTTACGCACCACCCCGTCAGTAGCTGAACAGGAGGGACAGCTGATAGAAACAGAAGCCACTGGAGCACCTCAAAAACACCATCATACACTAAATCAGTAAGTTGGCAGCATCACCATTTCATTTTACTGCTGTCACGATTACAGCCGAGGCTTGATGCGGAATATGGTCAATTTATCGAGGCCGCAGAACCCGTAAACTGGGCGGAAATTGAACGTGACTGTTTAGCGCTACTCAACCGCAGTAAAGATATCAGATTGCTGATTATTCTTATGCGGTGCCGCTTGCGACAAACAGGACTGACGGCGCTTGAGGAAGGGCTTATTGCGCTATCTTTTTTTCTCACGCGCTGGCCTGAAGATATTCATCCACAGCTTTATGACGAAGGGGAGTTCGATCCCCTGATGCGTATTAACGCGCTAAATGAGCTGGAAGATATTCATGGCATCATTGGCGATTTGCGTAATCAATTGTTGCCCAAAGCCGCCGGTACGCAGATCACACTTAAAATATTCGAAAAATCGCATGCTCTCCCGCGCGACAGCGATGCATTGCCTGAAATAATGCTTTCCGCCTTACGTCTCGAATGGAAAACGCGGAATGATCCTGTAATCCGCTCCTTACAAGTGGCAAAGGCATGGCTCGATAAGATAAAAAATATAATCCCGCAGAAAACCAATATCGATATGCCTGATTTTCCTCAAATGAGCCAGCTTTTGAGCCTGTTTATCTCAGAGGATGAACAGTCAGCGGTCTATTGCGAAACTCCGGTTGTTCCCCCTCAACCGGGCGCGTCAGGAGAGGAGTCAATAGTGCCTGTGCTGATGCCAGACGTGGTATCTGCGCAAGTAACAATGACAGCGCAACCGCACACTATTAATAGTCGAACGGAGGCGCTTTCCCGGCTTAAAGAAATCCGCGCCTGGTTTATTCATGCCGAGCCAAGTAGCCCCGTTATACCGCTACTGGCTTTTACCGAGCGGACCATCGGAATGCACTTCAATGAGTTATTAAAGTTTATCCCGGCGGAATTAATTTCCCGACTGGACGCAGAAAAGGATTAAAAAAATGAAAAAATGGCTTTCCATTGTGGCGCTATTTGTTATTACTATTGTAAAAGCTCAGGCCTGTGAGGTTGACCTGAGCGACGGCGTCGGCCCCACGACGTTATCCATTCCTTCCCAGACCATTACTATTGATGCCGCGGCGCAAACCAGCACGACAGTGCCTGTTTACAGCTATGATTCCTCATTACAAAGCACGCGAATTTCTTATATTAACTGCCTGAGCGGCACACCATTCGGTAAAAGCCCTTATAATCTTGGCCCACAGGATACCAGCACAAAACTTTACCCAACGTCTGTGCCGGGCATTGGGCTAAAATTGCGCTGGAATAATGCCTCCGCTTTCGGTGATTTTCCCTCCGAAGGTGCCATGAGTTTCCCGTCAACCATGGGGCGATTTATTTATTCTGTAGGCTCTTACTTCCGTATAGAGCTTTATAAAACACAGCCAACCGTTTCTCTGAAAAACCCCGATGGTGATATTCTTTTGCCACCCGGCGACATTGCTTATAACTGGGTTTTGATAAATAACATCGGTCACTATGCTCAAAAACTTAATATCGGACAGATACTGGTGGTGAGTACACCCGCATGCACTTTCAACAATAATAAAGTGGTGGACTTCGGCCTTGTTACCGCAGCGGACCTGGCTGCAGGCGGCATCGAAAAAGATCTCAATTTTGACATTACTTGTCAGTCTGATTATGAGAATTATTCCGCAACAGCCGCCATTTCAACAAATACGCCCTCTGCGGACAATCAATATATTAAAGTCAAAGATAGCGCCGGTAACAGCGACAGGCTTGGCATAGAAATCAAAGACAGCCAGGGGCAGCTGATGTTGTTAGATGGCAGTACCCGCGAGCAACTGACGAATATCGTGGCCAATACCCCGGCGACCTTTCACTGGAAGGCGCACCTTAAACCCACGGCAGGCGTTCTCCATCCGGCGAACGGCGATTTTACCGCTCAGGCTGAAATTATCCTGCAAACTAAGTCGCGGTCTGCCCTATGAATCATTCGCTTTCAACCCTGTTCGTTAGTATTGCCAGTTACCGGGATCCTGAACTGATCCCGACGCTTAAAGATATGCTGCAAACGGCGGCTTATCCTGAACGGTTACATATTTCGGTATGCTGGCAGGACGATAACGATATTAAGCAGTTTCTTAATCAAGGATTTACCGTCGTATTTGTGGAAGGGATGGATAACGGCGCGTTGTATAAACTCAGTTTCGCAGGCGTAGTGATTGATGTAATAAGCCTGCACTACTACACCAGCCAGGGGGCGTGCTGGGCGCGTCATATGGCCGAAACGCGATTTAACGACGAAGACTATTTCCTGCAAATCGATTCCCACTGCCGTTTTATTGAAAACTGGGATCAGGAAATGATTAACACAGTCGAAGAATTGCGCTCATCGAGCTCTAAGCCTGTGTTATCAACTTACCCGCCGCCTTATGACCCGGATAATAGTGAAGACAGAAAGCGTTACATCAGTCGGCTTATTTTCCGTGAGTTTACCCCACAGGGTATTGTCATGCTCTCTTCCCGAACGGTAACGTCGCCATCGCCTTTACGCTGCGGCTATCTGGCTGGCGGTTTTATTTTTGCTGATGGCAGTTTTGTCAAAGAAGTGCCCAACGATCCGCATATTTTCTTCGCGGGTGAAGAGATAGCCATGGCGGCACGCGCATGGACCAATGGCTACGATATTTATTGCCCGCATAAGATCCTGCTCTGGCATTTTTATGGCCGCAGGCAACACCCCAAAGTCTGGGCAGACCACAGTAATCAGGCGAAGGCGACGGGAAGCGTCGCGCTTGCGTGGTGGGAACGAGACCAGGTTGCGAAACAACGCGTTCGGACTTTGTTGGGGCTGGAACAACCGCCATGTGAAATGGGGAAATATGGCCTCGGAAGCGTGAGAGATTTTCACTCCTTTGAGCAGGCCATCGGTGTGAATTTCGGTAAGCGGGCGGTACATCCGTCGGTCGTGGGTGAGAATAAAGTCAGTTTTTTCTCAGCGGATAAATCGGAAGAACCACAGCAAGATATCGCGTTAATTTACCCTTTCAGGAAAGTCGTTAAATTCTCTAAAAAGGAGCTGGATTATCAGCGCTCAGATGTGAGCTGGTGGCATCTCGGTATTTATGATGAGAATAACACCCTGATTTACCGACAGGAGCTGACACCCGACGCGCTGGCGAAAAAAGTGATCGTCGCTGAGGATAATCTGGATATTGTCGTCGAATTTACGAGCCCGGCGGCCGTAGCACCGGTGTGGGTGCGCTTGTCTTCATTCAGCGACAGTCAGGGCTGGGGCGAGGTGTTGCAAAAGCCATGGTAACACCCGACGCATTATTTGAAAAAATACTCACGATAGAAATTCTGCTGTCTATGGATGGCATTATTCCTTCGTTTTCAGAGTTAAAACTCAGGCTGACAGCAACGCTTGACAGATTCTGCCATTCACTGATGACGGCAGGCGCGCCGCAAGAGGATGTCGACAGGCTTTGTAAAATCCTCTGCCTCTGTATAGATGCGCGCGCCCGCACGATGCTCGCGCGACAAGGGCTAAGCTGGGAGGGCCATGCGCTGACCCATCATTATTATGGCTATCACGAGGAACCTGTCATCGTCGCAGAGGTGCTTTCGCCACTGCTGCAACAGCCAGCCTGTCATATTGATCTCTACGCGAAACGGCTTCTGTTTTTACTGGCGGCGCTTTTCCCTACCGACAGCGCACTGCGCACGCTGCGCTTTCAGTATGAAACGGCAATCCCATCTCTAACTTGCGAAAATTTTGTCGCCTCCCCTGTCATGCGTCCTGCCGGCAACGGGATCATTCGTCAGAGAGCCCTTATCGCCTTTGTCATTCTTTTGATGGCCGCGCTTTCGGGTGTGTGGTGGTGGTGCGTACAGCGGCTAAGTGAGCAATAGTAAATGTCGGCATTACATTACAGATCCGCTCGCAGGCTGACGGGCACCACGGCATTGCTGGCGTTTATCGCCACACAACTAATGCCCGGCCCTGCAGGGCTCAACAACGCTTGTGCGATAGTGGCGCTGCTGGCTGGGTTGTGTTTCATTGGCCAACAATTATTACCTGCCAGACAGGGAACGCTGAAAGCCGCGGAGACAGCGAACCACCAACAGGTCATTCTTATCGTCGGGCCCTTTGCCGCGCGCTGGTTTAACCGCACCGGCTATGCTTCGGACTTACGGACAGAGCAGGACACCCTGTGGTTGCTCGCCGCCACAGCGGAGGTACTTCAGACCCGCGTTGAAAAGGTGCGCCTGCAGCACCCACAGGCACAGATCCGGCTCTGGCTTCCTTTGCTGCCGGACGGTTATGACGATGTCGCAACGCTCGCGGCGCAACTGGAGGAGTGGCAACGTTCCGTCGCAGCCCTGGGCCTGGCGCATCCTTTGCCCTGCTGTGTTGCTATTTACGCCAGGCTAAGCAACACCGATAGCGTTTACTGGACCGGTTTGCACTGTCTTTCTCCCTGGACTGAAACACCAACGACAACACCCTTTGAAACGCTTGCACAGGCTTTCGATGCTATGGGCACGTCGAACAACATCGAAACGCGTCAGCGAAGCCTCATGGGCAAACCGTTGCTGAACTGGCTGCAGACCACGCCGTTACGTGAAGCGCTGATGCCACTCACGACACATCCCACGCTATGTCTCAGTGGCATTGTGGTGGCCGATGACGGCCAGGGTTTTACGCGCCACGGGGCGTGGGCGCGCTTTCTGGAAAATCAGTATGGCGTGCTTCCGCCGCTCTCTTCCGCGCTGCTGTTGCCGCCGCTGGCGCCAGCATTAAAAGCTGTCTCGCTCTCACATGACACCGTGAAAAACCGACGCACCGCAGGAGGGTTAATGAGCGTTACCGCCGTTTTCATCCTGCTTGCCGCCTCGCTGCTCAATGCATTTCATCACGCGCGTGAACAGACTCGGCTCACAACGTCCCTGATTGCGCATACCGAAGCCCTCGAACCGTGGCGAATACGCGCCCGACGTGCCGCACTGGCGGCACTTGAAGCGCAGCAACAGCATCTTTTAGCGTGCGCGGAAAAACCGCGGCTCACTGACTGGGGTTTATCGCCGTGCTCACGTCTGCAACAGGAAGCGCAGGCCGTCATCGGGCGCTACAGGAATTTACCTTATTTCAGCTCGCAGGCACCGGTGTCACTCTTTTCATCGGGCAGCGCCCGTCTGCGGCCGCACGGCCCGGACGCACTGCAGCCTTTGTTCACGCTGGTGAATCAACACCCGGAAAAGCGTTTTCTGATTATTGGCCACTCGGATAACACCGGCAGCCCTGAGGTTAACCAGCAGCTTTCCGTGAGCCGGGCGATCGCGGTGCGAGAATGGCTTGTGAAAACAACAAAAAGGCCAGCCACCCAATTTGATATTTACGGTCTCGGCGCCAGCGAGCCTGTCGCCGGTAATGACAATGAAACGGGCAGAGAGCTTAACCGGCGGGTTGAAGCCATCGCGCTGCCCGCCGACTCAATGGAAATAAGGAAATTCAACAATGAGTAATAAAGTGCAGCCCTATTCGCTTTATGAGGGAAATTTTCTGACCACCGCGCCGGTGCTCGACAGAAGCGTTAATGTGCTGATGTTTCGCGACCCGGATAATCAGGAATATAGCCTGATAATTAATCGCGCGACGCTGGATGAAGACCAGACGCCGGAAGCGTTTTGCGAGGCGCAAATGGACATTCTGCGCAACAAACTCCCCGGCTTTCAGCTTGAAGGAAAAATGCTCCGCCACGAGACTGGCCCGTCGCGGCTGCCGGTCGTGCAAATCGCGAACCGCTATTTACAGGAAGGAAAAACCATTCGTCAGGTGCAAACGCTGGTTCAGCTGCCTTTTGACGCAGTTACCAATCCCCTGAACCGGGAAGTCATTATTTTTACGCTTTACGCCGAGGCTGACTTCACCGAGTATCAGCGTAAACACTACGTGCAGATCATTAATAGTTTTAATCCGAACGTATCACCGCTGGTGGAATAGGCTTTTACGCAAAGCCCAAAGAAAATGAGGCGCACTGGCCTCATTTTCTCTTTCTGTATGCATTTATTCAGGACATTTGCGGGTGAACTGCTGTTCCGTAAACATGCTTCCCCACTGAGAGCCCACCCACTCTTTTGTCAGGGTAAAACCAAACGACTCATACAGGCGTCTCGCCGCGGTCAGTTTATTGAATGTCCATAACTGAACGGCAGGAAATTGCCTTTCATCGCAAAACCGCATGGCTTCTGCCATCAGCGTTCTGCCTGCACCGCTGCCACGACAGCCATCATCCAGGATAAACCAGCGCAGATGCGCTTCTCCGCTCCCGAGATCTTCCCCGTCAATGGCCACAGAGCCGACAATGCGCCCGTCGAGCATCGCGAGCCAAATCTGATTGCAGGGTTTATCCAGACGCTCGGCAAAATCAGCCAGCCCCGCGGCCACTTTGCTTTCAAAAAAAGCGCCAAAGTCATGTTCTCTGGCGTAATAACGGCCGTGCATTTCCGTAATGCGGCCAATCATGCCCGGATGATAACCGGTGACAATGTGCAGATTATCGTTATCACCGGTTTTCGCGCCGTTACGGCAGGCTTGCAAAGCCTGGGCGTAATGCGTCAGCCCTTGCGAAACCGTCTCACGCTGGTGCGCAGACAGGTTTTTTAATGCGGTAATAACGCGCTCGTTACCGTAGTGGTTAATCTTTGCGACCGTGGTTTTGCCTTGCGCCGTCAGACGAAGCAACTTGCTTCTCGCATCCCCGGCAGACCCCGTTTCCTGTAATTCCCCGGCCGCGACGAGTTTTGCCAGCATGCGGCTGACGCTCGATTTCTCAAGCCCCAGAACTTGTACCAGATGCGCTGCTGTGATCGTGCCGCAGCGCTCTGCTTCGAGCAGGGTATGAACGACGGAAGGCGAGTAGTTGGTTGCCGCCAGCGTCTGATTCATAAAGCCGAGCTCACGGACCATCAGACGCGAAGCCACACGGATATTTTCAACCAGTTGCGGTTCAATAGTCATTCACAGTGCCCTCAAAGATATAGTTGTATTATACAACTATATCAGGACCGCTTTTGCAAGTGTGGTTCACGAAACCCGGTGCTGATTCCAGGGCATCACGGCCAGCAGTTTCGCCATCCCGCACCAGCCGGTGATACCCGCAAACATCAGCCCCGCCCCGACGAACCCCGGAACGATATAAAACGCAGGCGTCACTACCGCGCCCGCAATAGTGCCGCCAAGCGCCAGCGCACCGGCGACAATCTGCACCTGGCGCATCAGCGGTAACGGCTGGCGCCGGTCGGTAATGACCGGCAGTCCCGCCGCTTTCCATGCGTTCAGGCCGCCCTGCATTATCCGCACGTTTGCCGGATGCGCCGCGGCTGTCAGTTGCTGTTGGGCTTTCTCTGTTCGCATTCCGCTCTGACAGTGAAAAATCACCATGTCGGTTTGCGCCAGCGCGTCTTTATCAAGACAGCCGGGCTGGATCTGCTCCAGCGGTAATGCGCGGGCATCAGCCAGATGTTCCCGCCGCCACTCATCCTGCCCCCGGATATCGATCAGCATGATCTTCCGCCCGGAAAGCGCGTGCACTTCCTCAGGGGTGATAAATATTGATGACATTTTATTCTCCCGGACAATAAATAGTTTTAAGCGTGTGCACCACCGCCACAACCGCCTCATTTTTAATGTGATAACGGATGTACCGCGCCTCGCGAATGCCTTCTATCAGCCCTTCCGCTTTCATCCGCGCCAGATGTTGAGAGGTTGCCGAAGGACTGAGGCCACTCATTTTGCAAAGCTCCCCGGCTTCGGTGCCGGGGTTTTCTATGAGTACGCATAAAATCAGCAATCGCTGCGGGTGGCTCAGCGTTTTGAGAAGCGCGGCGGCACTGGCGGCCTGCCTGTGTAACGCATTCAGATCGGTCATGGTTTAATAATTTAGATTTATCTAAATTTAGAAAATACTAAAATAAAAGCATGACTGTCAATCTCCGCGGCTGTTCTCCCCCGCCTCGCTCGTTTCATTTGGTTACGTTAACGTTGTGTGACTTTTTCTATTGCCTTCATACTTTTGTGATAACAACACGATAACGCTATGACGTACCTTCAAGGATCACAGGGAGATCAAACCGATGCTGCGATCGCTACAGGCACTGTGCCTGATGAGCTTTTTTCTGGCGGATGTGCGCGATGGGCTGGGGCCTTTTCTGGGCATTTTTCTGACGGAGCGGCACTGGCGGCCGGATGACATTGGCTTTGTGATGACGGCGGGCGGGATTGCCGCGCTGCTGGCGACGGTGCCAGCCGGGATTATGATCGACGCCACCCGTAAAAAGCGCCTGTTACTGCTGGCTTGTTGCGCACTGGTGACGCTCGCGACGCTGCTGCTCTGGTACAGCACGCATTACAGCGTCGCTGTGGTGTCGCAAATCGTCTCCGGGCTTGCCGCCGCGTTGATTGGGCCGCTTGTCGCCGGGATCACGCTCGGCCTGACCGGCCAGCATGGCTTCACCCGTCAGATGGGCCGCAACGAAGCGTTTAATCACGGCGGCAATATGGTGGCGGCGGTGCTGGCAGGCGTCGCGATGTGGCTGTGGGGCATCGGTGCCGTATTTATTCTGATGACCGGCATGGCCGTTTTCACCGCGCTTTGCGTAGTGGCGATCCGTGAACAGGATATCGATCACGATGTGGCGCGCGGCATTGAAAAAAATGACCAGGCCCATGCCGTACCGCAACTCTCCGTGCTGCTGCGTAACCCGGTGCTTATCACAACCGGGCTTACGCTGCTGCTGTTTCACTTAGGCAATGCCGCGCTGCTGCCGATGCTGAGCATGCGCGTGGCGTCCACGGGCAGCAGCCTGTGGAGCCCGGGTCTTTACGCCGCGGCAACGGTGGTGATTTCGCAGTGCGTCATGATCCCGGTCGCGCTCTTCACCGCCTCGCAGGCACAGCGCTATGGCTATCGCAGGCTTATTCTGATTGCGCTGATCGTGCTGCCAGTCCGCGCCGCGCTCGCGGCAAGCTTTGCCGGGCCGCTGTCCGTGATACCGGTGCAAATCCTTGATGGCGTTGCTGCCGGGATTTTAGGTGTCGCGGTGCCGGGCTATATCGTTAACGCGCTGCGCGGCTCCGGGCACGTCAATGCCGGGCAAAGCGTCATTATGCTGATGCAGGGCGCGGGCGCGGCGTTCAGCCCGGCGCTGGCGGGCAGTATCGTCGCGCACGCCTCCTGGAGCGCCTCGTTCGCGGCGCTGGGCGTGGTGGCGCTGGCCGCGCTCATCGTCTGGTGGCGTGCGGGCGAGCGGGTATCGGCGACGGCCTGATCGCATCCGTACGGGCCAGCCGCGCGTATACTGTTGTTATTGCATTCTTCCTGATGAGAGTTGCTTATGGTAGCCACCATTCTTATTGCGCTTGTCGCCATTATTCATGTCTATATCGTCGTGCTCGAAATGTTTTTATGGGATACGAAAACAGGCCATAAGGCGTTTAATCTGAGCGCCGACTTCGCGCGCGACAGCCGGGTGCTGGCCGCCAATCAGGGGCTGTATAACGGCTTTTTAGCGGCGGGGTTATTCTGCGGGCTATGGCTCGGCGACAGCGGTTTGCCATTTAAGTTTTTCTTTCTGGTTTGCGTGCTGATTGCCGAGATTTTTGGTGCAATTACCGCCAGCAGGAAAATACTGTATGTTCAGGCGCTGCCCGCGCTGCTGGCGTTAATCGCGCTATGGATGGGGCTGTAAGGCCTCATTCAATCATTCGCACCTGAGCGTGGCTGTTTTCATTCCATGAAAACAGCACCAGATGCCAGAGGCCAGGCGCTTTGCGTGAAGGGTCAATCAGTCCGTTCATGCCCAGTGATTCCAGACGCGCGCGTACCTGCCATGACGGCGGAATGCCGCCTGCTTTCACCGTCTCCTGCCACGGCGCAATCGCGTCATTGATGTCGATACCGGCCGCAATAACGGCATCAGTATTGCGCAGATCAAAAATCTTATCGGCTACGACGCTGACGTTGATAATTTCCAGGCTGGCTCTGTTATCCCAATGCGCTTGCATGGCGGCCTCAACGCCTTGCGGTGAAGAGCTTAGATACAGCGTGGGTTGATCGCCCCGTGAATACCGCCCCGGCGTTCTGGAGCCTGATAACGCAAAGTCCCGGTACGCGGGATCGATCGCCCGATAAAAAACGCCTTCAATGCGGGTGTAAAAAGGGGTGATATCCATAAATTCTCCGCCATGTTTGGTAAGAAGCGATGCCTGAGAGTCCGTATTCGTCAGACGGGCTCATCGGCAGCAAGACGCTCGTCGTAAGCCACCTGCGCCAGCTCTATCGCCGCGCCATGCTGCCTGGCCCAGCCCACCAGCGCTACAAACGGTTCCTGCAGCGTTCGCCCGAGCGGCGTAATCGAATACTCAACCGCCACAGGCGATGACGCAATGACGCGACGGCTGACCAGGCCGTTGCGCTCAAGGCGACGCAGCGCCTCCGTAAGAGCCTTATGCGTGATCGGATCCAGCCTGCGTTTTATGGCGTTAAAGCGCGCGGGCTGGGTGCACAGTACGGTCAGAATCAATACCGACCATTTGTTGGCCACCTGTTCCAGAACAGGGCGGGTGCTGTTGATTTCAGCCAGTTGGGCAGCGATATCCGTCGACATGTGGTTACCTTCTCTATATCTGGTGTACATCAGGTGCGTAATTGACCGTAAATATACAAAATGTATCATCTGGCTTCCACCCCCTCTTTCTGGAGTAGCCATGTTGAAACTTGAAGGAAAGACCGTCCTGGTGACAGGCGGCAACAGCGGTATCGGGCTTGCTATCGCGCGCCGTTTTGTGCAGGAAGGCGCGCATGTGTTTATCACCGCCCGACGCGAAGCGCAGCTCGCCGATGCAGTGGCTGACATCGGCGGTCAGATTGACGCCATTCCCGGCGATCTTACTACAACCGATGATATCACCCGCCTTTTTGACACCATTCAGACAAAAGCCGGACGCCTCGATATTCTGGTCTATTCCTCCGGCGTCTCCGAGCCAGCGAGCCTTGAGGAGACCACGGAGGAGCATCTCGACCACGCTTTCGGCCTCAACGTGCGTGCGATGGTATTAACGACGCAGCGCGCGGTCCGGCATATGAACGATGGTGGAGCCATCGTGTTGCTCGGCTCGATCGCAGGCTCCATGGCCAATGCCGGTTATGGCACCTATTCTGCCACTAAAGCCGCGGTGCGCTCCTATGCCCGCACGTGGAACGCGGAGCTTGCGCCGCGTGGCATCAGGGTGAATACGCTAAGCCCCGGCCCCACGGATACGCCGATGTTTGACAAAGTGAGCGATGAGTTCAGGCATATGATGAACGCGCGCATCCCGGCCGGGCGCTTAGGCCACCCCGACGAAGTGGCCGCCGCCGCCCTGTTCCTTGCCTCGGACGAAAGCACGTATATCAGCGGCGCGGAGCTGGTTATCGATGGCGGTATGACGGCGTAAACGGTATTCATTGCAGTACCGCGCGCCGGTGGCAGAAAAACCGGCGCGCGTATCTCCGGATGCGCTGTCATCACTCACCAGTGACGCCTGCGTTAGCGGCGTCTTTGTACGCAAGCGGTGTCTGGATTAGCGAAGCACGGGCGGAAGAGTGGCTCACGGTTGTTTGTTCAGGCCGCCAGAAATCAAATCTGATACCGGCCAGGCGTCGTGCCAAACACCCGGCGAAATAAGGCAATAAACGTGCTGACATTGTCGTGACCCAAATCCAGCGCAACCGCAGTGACAGGTTTACCCGCCGCCAGAAGTTCGAGCGCTTTTAGCAACCGCACGCGCTGTCGCCACTGTGTAAAGCTGAATCCGGTTTCGGCACTGAATCGTCTCGTCAGCGTGCGTGAGGATAGCCCGGCCCATGCGGCCCATTCCTCCAGTCTGCGAGCGTCATCTGGCCTGGCTGAAAGCGCCCGCGCGATCCTGATAAGGCGCGCATCCTGCGGCATGGGCAGCCCGAGGTTAACCTGGGGCAGTGACGCTATCTCATCAAGAATGACGCCAGCGAGCCGTTGCTGCGATGCTGTAAGATGATTTTCCTTCCAGGTTGCCGCGCGTGTCACCGCCTCTCTTAACAGGCCGGAAAGGGTGAGAATACAGGGGGCATCGGGTAAGGCATCGCAGGCCGCCGCCGCGATATACACATTCCATCCTGAATAAGGGCCATGTGAACATAAACCGTGTGGCGTTGCCGGAGGTATCCAGACCGCATGCGTTGCAGGCACCACCCAACGGGCATTCCCGGCATCAACCGTCAGCAGGCCCTGTTCGGCGCCAAGGAGCTGTCCACGCGCGTGCTGATGCAGGGGCGTTTCCCGTATCGCCCCCGAGCGGCGCAACACGGCCATTAACACGGGTCCGTCTATCGATGAAGCAAGAGATAAGGGGATTAGCGAATCAGTCATCAGTGGCGTCATAAGATTATCAGATGTCTTTTATAGCGTACTGAAGCCACCCTCCTCAACGGTAAACTGCCTGCAAACCACACAGAGGAACTCCCATGCAAACTTTTACCATTGATACCGTTCTGAATGCCCTGCTTAACCAGCAGGAACGCCCGCTTGAAGACGTGCTTGATAGTTACTTTAGTCCTGACTACCGGCAGCGCACCGATGGTGCCTGGGACGACCGTCAGGGGTTCGCACATCATGCACGTAAACTGAGGGAACTCATTTCGTTCGCCAGCATCGATGTGCTTGATGAACTGCGCGACGGAAGACGCTACGCCACCCGGCACCGTGTTCAGTGCACAAAGCGCGACGGAGAAGAGGTGGTGATGGAGGTCTATATGTTCGCCGAAACCGACGACAAGGGACGCTTCACCCGCATTGAGGAAACGACGCTTATGCTCGAGGGTAAAGCGCACGATCGCGATTTAGGCAGCGCGCGATAAAGGCGGCGAATCTGATAGCAATACCTTTCATAATGAATACTCTGTACTAACCCCCATGCTATAAGGTCAGCCATGAAAACAGTCAGTCTGCAAGAGATGTACCGCGCTGCGAACGAGAAGACTCTCGCTATCTGGGCGAAAAACGCAGGCATCGGGGAAGTCAGAAAAGAAAACTACTACGATCCGCTAAAGCTTGCGCTTGCCACCGGCATACAACCGCCCGTACCCGTGAAGGTTTCACGTCTGATGAACGAACTGAAACAACGCAATCAGGAGGATCCGCTTGCCGATATTCTGCCTGCCCACGGTTTTCATTTTACTTTTTTACCTCTGACGTTACCGCTTTATCACGTAAACGAGCCATTGCCCGCGAAAGTGGAGCAACTGACCACAATCTGGCCTCCGTTTGATGCGAAAAAAATTATTATCCGAAATCTTCGGTTAGTGGCGCTGCCCGGTCAGTTACTGCTGGCGGGCATTCCTGAAAACCCGGCGATAGCCCTGCGTCAGTCATTCTGCGAAAAGGTGCTGGAGAGTGACTGGAAAAATGAGTTACTGCAGCGTCATCACGGCAGCGCGTTACCCGCGCCATTCTGGCACAGCACGCTTCTGCGCTATAACGCCGCGTTTTTGCCCGCCACGCTACGTCAATTTTTTCTTAAGCGTCAGGACATAGATTTCGGCGATGTCACCGGCGAATTGATATCAGCGAGGGTTAACTACAACTGGACGCAATGTTATCCATTAAGGATTAACTGAGCGAGGTGATGATATCTCAAAGGCTGGTTTTTCTTTCAGGCCATGCCGGAGCAGAGTAAAGACCAGTGTATTTAACGCGTACGCTGCATTCAACTCGGCTTGCTGATGATTTATCTTCTTGCGGCTTATTTAATTCTTTCAAAAATACCTCTCATCCGTTTATGGTAAATATCCATTCCCGGTGAAAATAAGGTTACCTATGCCTGGCGAAAAAGAGAATAAAGACTGGGTCAAACTCGCACAAACGCCGGGAAAAATAGAACGCATTGAAGCCTATTTCAGTGGACATGGCTATGAACCACATCGGCATGATACCTACGCCATCGGCAGAACATTATCCGGCGTGCAGCGCTTTCATTATCGGGACGGTAAAAAGCACAGCCTGCCTGGTGGGACGATGGTCTTACATCCGGACGAAATTCATGATGGCGAAGCGGGGACAACCGAAGGCTTTCAGTATCGGATGTTGTATATCGATCCTGCGTTAATTCAGAAAATCCTCGGCGGAAAACCCTTGCCCTTTATTCCAGGTGGGATCTCATCCGATCCCCGGCTTTATGCGGCGACGGAACCTCTGTTAAAAGCCCCTGAAGAATCTTTTGATGCACTGGAAGAAGAGGATGCGCTCTATGATCTTGCCCGGACGATGGCGAGTATTGGAGGGCAGCGTTTTCGCCGGTGTCTGGTGGATTACCGTTCTGCGGAAAGCGCACGCGAATATATTCAAACAGAATTTACCCAGAATATTACGCTGGAGACGTTATCCGCCGTCAGTGGCAAAGATCGCTGGAGCCTGAGCCGGGATTTTCGGGCGCTTTATGGCACGAGTCCTTATCGATATGTGACGATGCGCCGCCTTGAATATTGTCGGCGGAAGATTCAGGCAGGGTTGACGCTGGCTGAAGCCGCGACGGAAGCCGGGTTTTCCGATCAAAGCCATATGACTCGCCAGTTTATTAAAACGTTTGGTCTCTCGCCGGGACGCTGGCAAAAATTTATACAAAACAGCCAGCGCTAAGTTGCACGATCGTTCAAGACCATTGCTGTAGCCTTACTCTATCCTCGATGTTCTCAACCACAGGGAGCATGACAATGTATTATCCCATTAATCTTGAACAGAAATTTTCTCTCTTCAATACGTACTGGCAGCCGAAAGTCATCGCCCAAATGAATGACTACCAGTTCAAGGTAGTGAAAATCGAAGGCGACTTTATATGGCATTCGCATCCTGAAACCGACGAAGCATTTATTGTAATTGAAGGCGTATTACGGATTGATTTTCGGGACGGCCACGTGTTCGTCGGCCCGGGTGAAATGTACGTTGTACCCAAAGGCATCGAGCATAAAACCTCTGCTGAGGCGGCGGTAAAAATGATGATGATCGAACCCTGCGGGGTGCTCAATACCGGGCACGAAGGAGGAGCGCGCACCGCAGAGAACGATGTCTGGATCTAACGAGGAAAGAGATCAAACCAGTCGACGGGCTGGTTTGAGAGCGTAACAGCGGTTCTGTCACCTGCCGCGCCATAACCAAACGCTCTTTGCGCACACGCGTGGAAATGAAAGCCACTTTTGACGCTATCGTCCCAAATGTGTCCCACATGGAAAAAAAGGAGGCAAACAGTAAAGAGTAGGTGATTGAATAATCATGGCGCGCCCTGCAGGACTCGAACCTGCGACCCACGGCTTAGAAGGCCGTTGCTCTATCCAGCTGAGCTAAGGGCGCCTCGTGAAGAGGCGTTTCACGTTTTCTCTGCCGGTAGCAGTGTGAAACGCCTGGAATTATACGGTCAGTACCAAGTGAGTCAATGGCTTTCGAACCGCCTGCTGGACAATTGAGCGAAAGACATAAACGAAAACTGACAGCACGGCGCGCTTCTGACAGAATATCCTCATCCCCTCTTCTTTTGATTACAGACGGAATCTTCTCTCTGATGGCAGCAAAGATTATTGACGGTAAAACGATTGCGCAGCAGGTGCGGCTTGAAGTTGCCGAAAAAGTGAAAGCGCGCGTGGCGGCCGGAAAACGCGCTCCCGGGCTTGCGGTTGTGCTCGTTGGCGCGAACCCGGCATCGCAGATTTATGTCGGCAGCAAACGTAAGGCTTGTGAGGAAGTGGGCTTTGTGTCCCGCTCTTACGATCTGCCGGAAACCACCAGCGAAGCTGAGCTGCTGGCGCTGATTGACGAGCTGAACGCCGACGCCGCGATTGACGGCATTCTGGTTCAGCTGCCGCTGCCGGCCGGTATCGATAACGTGAAGGTGCTGGAGCGCATCGCGCCGGATAAAGACGTGGACGGCTTCCATCCGTATAACGTTGGCCGCCTGTGCCAGCGCGCGCCGCGTCTGCGCCCGTGTACGCCGCGCGGTATCGTCACGCTGCTTGAGCGTTACAACATCGACACTTATGGCCTGAATGCCGTGGTGATCGGCGCGTCCAATATCGTCGGCCGCCCGATGAGCATGGAGCTATTACTGGCGGGTTGCACCACCACAGTGACCCACCGCTTCACCAAAAATCTGCGTCAGCATGTCGAAAATGCCGATTTGCTGATCGTCGCGGTCGGCAAGCCGGGCTTTATTCCGGGCGAGTGGATCAAAGAAGGTGCCATCGTGATTGATGTCGGCATCAACCGTCTGGAAAACGGCAAAGTGGTCGGCGACGTGGTGTTTGAAGAGGCGGCCAAGCGCGCCAGCTACATTACGCCTGTGCCGGGCGGCGTTGGCCCGATGACGGTCGCCACGCTTATTGAGAACACGCTGCAGGCGTGCGTTGAATACCATGACGGCGAGGAGGCATAACATGGCAACATTTTCTTTAGGTAAACACCCTCACGTCGAACTGTGCGACCTGCTGAAGCTCGAAGGCTGGAGCGAAAGCGGCGCGCAGGCGAAAATCGTGATTTCCGAAGGTCTGGTGACCGTCGACGGCGCGGTGGAAACCCGCAAGCGCTGCAAAATCGTCGCCGGACAAACCGTCAGCTTCGACGGTCAGAGCGTCACGGTCACGGCGTGAATATCATAAAAACGGCGGGTTTCCCGCCGTTTTGCAGTTCTAATTACAGATTTTCCCTTCTTCACAATGCCATTTGCCGTCAACCAGCACATCACTGGAAGGCACTTGCAAGTCGAACTGACGACCTTCCACTTCCCACTCCAGCAATTTGTCTTTTCCAGGCACGGAAAATTTAATGGTTACCGGCGCGTACCGACGATACTCACTGCCAACCGGGCTCGCTGAGCCGGTAATACCCTGTGCCGCCAGCATGTCTGTCCAGGGTTTCTTTATATGAACCACCGTATTTACCTGGCGGAAATTAATCATAAGCAAAGAGCCTTCGGTCACGCGAGTAAGCATCCGTCCGTTAACCACTGCCGCAATCATCATTACTAATGGTGCAATCCAGAGAAACCGCCGCTGACGGAGCTGACGTCGTGGCACGGGGTTGCGTTTGCTTTCCCGCAGATAAGTCTGAAGCGTTGCAAGCCACAAGGAAATAAATAAACCGCACAGAATAGAGGTAGCCGCAACATACAATAGATCGAGCCAGCTCTTACGACCAATAAGATAAGCATATATCAGGCCGAGACAAGCAAACCCGTACCATAAGCGGCTCAGGCGCGGGAAGCCTTTTGACAGGTAATCATCTTCTCTGTAAGGCTGTTTTTTACGTCGCAATCGGTTTTTGTAGCGAACAGGCATGCCAGGCCCGCGCTTGCGCTGTTGCCGTCTTAAGTGACGAAGCCATAAGACCCCTCCCCAAAGGAGCAAACGCCACAGAATCAAGCCAGGCGCGCCTAAAAGGAGCGAGGTCATAAGCAACATAAATCCGAATGCGACCGCCAGGAGTGAAAAATATATCCCATCGCCTGCCGTGAGATTTTCCGGTACATAACCAATTGAAGCGCAATAGCTAAAAAGCACCATCGCGCCTGCCGCCAGGCTCAACTTAAAAAGCAACGAGACAAATTTATCCAGATTATCCAGCATGTTATTCATTTAATTTCCTGATTTCCCCTTAATCGCGGCCCCCAATAATAGTAGACCGCAATATTAATTCCCCTTATGACGTAAGGTTTTTCCTGACAGACTTCTAAGAATCACAATTTTGTCTAATACGAAATTAAATTTTAATTGCGACGAAAAAATAATTAACAGACGATAGGTAGAACGTTCTACTAGAACGTTCTACCTACTATAAAACAGGGCACAAAAAGTCCGGCTGTTCCAATCGGGGGATCGGTATGAGTCTGATAACAGGTTTCGTTAAATCGCTGTCAAAATTGTCGATGATAGGCCGCGCGCTGATGCTGCCTATTTCGCTGCTGCCCGCCGCCGGTCTGCTGCTGGCGTTTGGCGATAAGTTCCATCTGCCGCTGATGATGAACGCGGGCGGGGTTATTTTCGATAACCTGCCGCTGCTGTTCGCCATCGGCTCCGCCGTCGGTCTGGCGTCGGAATCCGGCATCGCGGCGCTCTCGGCGGCGGTCTCGGTCTTTATCATTAACATCACCATCAGCACGCAGCTTGGCATCACGCAGGAAATGGCGGCGAGCGGCGGCAAATACGCCATGGTGGTCGGCATTCCCACGCTGCAGATGGGCGTGTTCGGCGGGCTGATTTCAGGCATTCTCGCCGCATGGTGTTATAACCGCTTCCACACGCTGCAACTGCCGGAGTTCCTGGGGTTCTTCTCCGGCAAACGGTTTGTGGCGATCGCCGCGGCGTTTCTTTCCTTCCTGCTTGGGCTGGCGCTGCCGTATGTCTGGCAGCATATTCAGGCGGGCATCGACGCGCTGTCGGTTATTGTTAACGGTGATAACCAGGCGGCCTCGACGTTTATCTTCGGGCTGGTAGAGCGCGCGCTGATCCCGCTGGGCCTGCACCATATCTGGTATCCGTCGTTCTGGTATTCGTTTGGCGATTACACCACCCAGAGCGGCCAGGTTATCCACGGCGATCAGACCATCTGGTTCAAAATGCTGGAAGAAGGCGTGAAAAGCTTCAGCAGTAATACCTACCAGAACGCCGGTAAGTTTATGCAGGGCGAGTTCCCGCTGATGCTGTTCGCGCTGCCGGCGGCGTGTCTCGCGATGTATCACGAAGCCAGTACGAAGAATAAGAAAATCGCCTCCGGTATTCTTTTCTCCGCCGCGCTGACCTGTTTTCTGACGGGGATCACGGAGCCGGTTGAATTTACCTTTATTTTTGTCGCGCCGGTGTTGTATGTATTTAACGCCATCATGGCGGGGCTTGCGTATATGTCCATGTATTTACTGGACGCGCATATTGCCAAATCGTTCTCCGCCGGGCTTATCGACTATATTTCGTTCGGCATTCTGCCCTCTTTTAACGGCTATCAGACGCACTATCTGAACGCGGTTATCGTCGGCATTCCGATGGCGATTATTTACTACTTCACCTTCCGCTTTGTTATCCGCCGTTTTGATGTGAAAACGCCGGGCCGCGTGGATGTCACCGCCAGTGCGGATGATAAAACCGATGCGGAACTGGCGGGCAATATTGTGGGCCTGCTGGGTGGTAAAGAGAACATCACCAGCGTCGGCGCCTGTATTACGCGCCTGCGTCTGGAAGTGGCGCGACCGGATCTCGTTGATAAAGACGGGCTGAACGGGCTTGGCGCGCGCGGCGTGGTGTTTGTGGGCGATAACGGTATTCAGGTGATTTTCGGGGCGCGCGCGCAGTTCATCGCGCAAAGTCTGTCAGGCATGACGGGGAAATAGCAGTGCCTGCGCGGGCCTCACGTCAGGCCCGCGACATCAGCGATAAAAGGATAAATCAGGGCAGATGAAAAAGGTCAGCATTATCGATGTGGCGCGCCAGGCGGGCGTTTCGGTCTCGACGGTCTCGCTGGTGCTGCGCGAGAAGGGAAAAATCTCTGCCGCGACCATCGAAAAGGTGCATGCCGCCATTGAGGCGCTGGGCTACGTGCATAACGTCGCGGCCGCTAACCTGCGCGGTAAAACCTCGAACCTGATTGGCCTGGTCGTTGAGGATCTGAACGACCCTTTTTCGACCCGCGTGACGGCAAGCCTGGTGCAGGCGCTGGAAGCGCAGGGTTTCATGGTGTTCCTCACCCAGCCGGGGCGCGACACGAGCCGGCTTGAGAGCTGTTTTGTCTCCTTTACCCGCCAGGGCGTGGCGGGGGTGGTTTATCTCACCGCGGATTCCCGCCACCGCGCGCTGCCCGCGCCGGTCGTGCAGAGCACGCTGCCGCTGGTGGTGGTGTCGCAGTCGCCAGTAGAAGAAAAGCGCAACAGCGTGGTACGCGATAACCGCCAGGCGGGCGGGCTCGCCACGCGTTATCTGATTGAGCGCGGCCACCGTAATATCGCCTATATCGGCGGTACGGCGGGGTGTTTAATCCGTGAGGAGCGGCTTTTCGGCTACCGCGCGGCGCTGTCGCAATACGGCTTGCCGTGGCGTGATGAGTTCGCGCCCGCCTGCGCCGAGGAGACGCTGGCGGTGAGCCAGACGGTGCGCCAGCTTCTTGAGGCGAATAACAAAATCACCGCCCTGCTGTGCCATTCGCCGCACGCGATTATCGGCTGCCTGGAAGCGATTCATCAGGTGGGCCGCACGGTGGGAAAAGATGTGTTCCTGACGCAGCAGGTGTCGTTGATTGGCTTTGAGGACATGATGCACGTGAATCTGACGTCGCCTTCGTTTACCTATGTCTCTTCCGCCAGTGAAGAGACCGGGCATCAGGCGGCGGGGTTGATCGTGCGGCTTATCCGCGAACCAGACTTGCCTGCGCAGCGGATCACGCTTTCGGGCCAGTTGATTGCGCGCGGATCGGCGTGATGGATGACGGTGGGCGCGCGTTTGCTTTTGTGGTGGGTGCGCTTCGCTTACCCACCCTACATGTTTTGCGCTTTCTTCCGTGGTGGGAGCGCTTCGCTTACCCACCCTACAACGGATGTCGCATCGTTTCGTAGGGCAGGTAAGCGCAGCGCACCTGCCGAAACTACCGCAACCACTTAAACCACAGCCATAAAAAAAAGCGGCTTTCGCCGCTTTTTCTTATTTACGTCGCCAGGTCGTGCCCTGTGGGCCATCTTCCAGAATAATGCCCATCTCGTTTAAACGATCGCGCGCGGCGTCCGCTGCCGCCCAGTCTTTCGCTTTACGTGCTTCAAGACGCTTAACGATCAGCGCTTCGATCTCCGCCACTTCATCGTCGTTGGCCTGCGCACCGGATTGCAGGAACTGCTCCGGCGCCTGCTCCAGCAGGCCCAGCACGGCGGCAAGCTTACGCAGATGCGCGGCTAACTGGTTCGCCGCGCTGCTGTCTTCCGCTTTCAGGCGGTTCACTTCGCGCGCCATATCGAACAGCACGGAATACGCTTCCGGCGTGTTGAAATCGTCGTTCATCGCCTCGACAAAACGCGCTTCGAACGCCTCGCCGCCTGCGGCGGTCGCGCTGGCGTCGGTGCCGCGCAGCGCGGTGTAGAGACGCTCAAGCGAGGCGCGCGCCTGCTTCAAGTTCTCTTCGCTGTAGTTCAGCTGGCTGCGGTAATGGCCGGACATCAGGAAGTAGCGCACAGTCTCGGCGTCGTAGTGCTGCAGCACGTCACGCACGGTAAAGAAATTGCCGAGCGATTTGGACATCTTCTCGCGATCGACCATCACCATGCCGGAGTGCATCCAGTAATTCACATACTCGCCGTCGTGCGCGCAGGTGGACTGGGCGATTTCGTTTTCATGGTGCGGGAACATCAGATCCGAACCGCCGCCGTGAATATCGAAATGGCTGCCAAGCTGCTTGCAGTTCATCGCGGAGCACTCGATATGCCAGCCTGGACGCCCGTCGCCCCACGGTGACGGCCAGCTCGGCTCGCCCGGCTTGGACATCTTCCACAGCACGAAATCCATCGGGTTACGTTTGCTGTCGGCCACTTCCACGCGCGCGCCCGCCTGGAGCTGCTCCAGATCCTGACGCGAAAGCTTGCCGTAATCCGCGTCGCTCTCCACCGCGAACATGACATCGCCATTACCCGCGACATACGCATGGCCGCGTGCGATCAACTGCTCAACGATTTCAATAATTTCCGGGATGTGCTGCGTCGCGCGCGGCTCGCTGTCCGGGCGCAGAATATTCAGCGCATCGAAATCTTTGTGCATCTCAGCGACCATACGGTCCACCAGCGCCACGAAATCTTCGCCGTTCTCGTTCGCGCGTTTAATAATTTTGTCGTCAATATCGGTAATGTTGCGCACATATTTCAGCTTATAGCCGAGAAAACGCAGGTAGCGCGCAACAACGTCAAACGCGATGAACGTACGGCCATGACCGATGTGACAGAGGTCGTAAACGGTAATACCACACACATACATGCCGACTTCCCCGGCATGGATAGGCTTAAATTCCTCTTTCTGGCGACTCATGGTATTGAAGATTTTTAACATCAGAAGTTTCCGTGTCAGTGTGTGGTAAGCAGATAAAACCCCTATATTACCCATAATTGAAAGCGCAAGCACCCCACTTTGCAAGGTGAAGCAAGCGGTGAGTTATGCTATAACAGCCTCCTACTGTGGCTTCTTTCGGAAGCCGAAGCACCACTGAAACAAAACAGGATGCAGACATGGTTACTTTTCACACCAATCACGGCGACATCGTAATCAAGACGTTCGATGACAAAGCGCCGGAAACGGTAAAAAACTTTCTGGACTATTGCCGCGAAGGTTTCTACGACAACACCATTTTCCATCGTGTAATCAACGGCTTTATGATTCAGGGCGGCGGTTTTGAGCCGGGCATGAAACAGAAAAGCACTAAAGATCCTATCAAAAACGAAGCCAACAACGGTCTGAAGAACACCCGCGGTACGCTGGCCATGGCGCGCACCCAGGCGCCGCACTCCGCGACGGCCCAGTTCTTCATCAACGTGGTGGATAACGACTTCCTGAACTTCAGCGGCGAAAGCCTGCAGGGTTGGGGCTACTGCGTGTTCGCAGAAGTGGTCGAAGGTATGGACGTGGTTGATAAAATCAAAGGCGTTTCCACCGGCCGCAGCGGCATGCATCAGGATGTGCCGAAAGAAGACGTGATCATCGAGCGCGTAACCGTCAGCGAGTAATTCGTGGCGACGCTCTTTATTGCAGATCTTCATCTGTGCTCAGAAGAACCGGCGATTACCGCCGGTTTTCTGCGTTTTTTAGCCGGTACCGCGCGTGAAGCGGACGCCCTTTACATTCTGGGCGATCTCTTTGAGGCCTGGATTGGCGATGACGACCCGGAACCGCTGCACCGTGAGATAGCTGCCGCGCTGCGCGCGCTCGTACAATCCGGCGTCCCCTGCTATTTCATCCACGGCAACCGCGATTTCCTGCTTGGCCGTCGCTTCGCCCGCGAAAGCGGTATGCAATTGTTGCCTGAAGAGCAGGTGCTGGATCTCTACGGCAGACGCGTGCTGATTATGCATGGCGACACGCTGTGCACCGACGATGCCGGTTATCAGGCGTTTCGCGCCAAAGTGCATAAGCCGTGGCTGCAAACCCTTTTCCTCGCATTACCCCTGCGACTGCGCCGCCGCATCGCCGCCCGCATGCGCGCCGGCAGTAAAGCCTCTAACAGCCAGAAAGATCTCGCCATCATGGATGTCAACCCGCAGGCAGTGGTCGATACCATGGAACGCCAGCAGGTACAGTGGCTCATTCACGGTCACACCCACCGCCCTGCCGTCCACACGCTTGAGGCGAACGGCAAGCCCGCGCACCGCGTGGTGTTAGGTGCCTGGCACAGCGAAGGCTCAATGATCAAAGTCACCCCCGACGACGTGGAACTGGTAGCGTTTCCGTTCTGATCTGCGCGGTACTTTTTGCCGCGCTCGCGCCTACGCAACCGTTTTCCTTGCCGGTTTTCCGTGATATTCTCAAGGCCCTCGTAACGGCGACCCCGTTGATTTTGCCGCCTGACCACAGGAGTTTTGAGACGTATGTCTTCCAGCCACACCCCGGCGCGTATCGCCATCGTAATGGGTTCCAGAAGCGACTGGGCCACCATGCAGTTTGCCGCAGAAATTCTCGATGCTCTGGATGTCCCTCACCACGTTGAAGTGGTCTCCGCGCACCGCACGCCCGATAAACTCTTCAGCTTCGCCGAGCGCGCGCAGGAGAACGGGTTTCAGGTGATCATCGCGGGCGCAGGCGGCGCGGCGCATCTGCCGGGCATGATTGCCGCGAAAACGCTGGTGCCGGTGCTGGGTGTGCCGGTACAAAGCGCGGCGTTAAGCGGGCTGGACAGCCTCTACTCTATCGTGCAGATGCCGCGCGGCATTCCGGTCGGCACGCTGGCTATCGGTAAAGCGGGCGCGGCGAACGCGGCTCTGCTGGCCGCCCAGATCCTGGCGCAGCACGACAGCGCGCTGCTGGCGCGTCTTGAAAAGTGGCGTCAGAAACAGACCGAGGAAGTGCTGGAGAATCCGGACCCGCGGGGTGAGGCATGAAGCAGGTATGCGTGCTGGGTAACGGCCAGCTTGGCAGAATGCTGCGCCAGGCGGGCGAACCGCTTGGCATTCGCGTCTGGCCGGTAGGGCTCGACGCCGATCCGCAGGCGGTGCCGTTCGCACAGAGCGTTATCACGGCGGAAATTGAACGCTGGCCGGAAACCGCCCTGACCCGCGAGCTGGCGCGCCACAACGCGTTCGTTAACCGCGATGTTTTCCCGCTTATCGCCGACCGTTTCACCCAGAAACAGCTGCTCGATAAGCTCAATCTCCCCACCGCGCCGTGGCAGCTGCTGGCAAGCAGCGACGAATGGCCGCAGATTTTTGAGAGCCTCGGTGAGCTGGCTATCGTCAAGCGCCGCACCGGCGGCTACGACGGCCGCGGCCAGTGGCGGCTTCGCGAAAACGAGACGGAGACGCTGCCCGCTGAATGTTACGGCGAGTGCATCGTCGAGCGGGGCATTAACTTTACCGGCGAGGTGTCGCTGGTGGGCGCGCGGGCGCGTGACGGCAGCGCGGTCTTTTATCCGCTGACCCACAACCTGCATCAGGACGGCATTCTGCGCACCAGCGTGGCCTTCCCGCAGGCGAACGCCACGCAGCAGAAGCAGGCCGAAGCGATGCTGCGCGCGATTATGGACGAGCTGAATTATGTGGGCGTGATGGCAATGGAGTGTTTCGTGACGCCGCAAGGGCTGCTGATTAACGAGCTTGCGCCGCGCGTGCATAACAGCGGTCACTGGACGCAGAACGGCGCGTCCATCAGCCAGTTTGAGCTGCACCTGCGCGCCGTCACCAATCTGCCGCTGCCGCAGCCGGTAGTGAGCGGCCCGTCGGTGATGGTGAATCTGATTGGCACCGATCTGAATTACGACTGGCTGAAGCTGCCGCTGGTGCATCTGCACTGGTATGACAAAGAGGTGCGTGAAGGCCGTAAAGTCGGGCATCTCAATCTGAGCGATGCCGAGGCGACGCTGATTGACGCCACGCTGGAAGCGCTCTCGCCGTTGCTGCCACCGGAATACGCAAGCGGCATCGCCTGGGCGCAGGCGCATTTGCGATAAGAAAAGCACCCTGCGGGGTGCTTTTTTATTGGGTGTGGCGGGTGGTTTACTGGTGGGTGCGCTGCGCTTACCCACCCTACCATTCACCTTTTTACGGAGTGTGATGGGTGTTTGAATGGTGGGTGCGCTGCGCTTACCCACCCTACCATTCACCGTCGCTCATGCCCGCCGGGCATAAGGCAGAATTATCGTAGGGCGGGTAAGCGCAGCGCACCCGCCAGTCCAGCATTACGCCTCCAGCGCCTGCTCGAGATCCGCGAGCAAATCCTCCGCGTCTTCAATCCCGACCGACAACCGGATCAACTGCGGCGTAATCCCGTTCGCCAGCCGCTGTTCAAGCGGAATCGAGGCGTGCGTCATACTGAACGGCTGGCTCACCAGGCTCTCCACGCCGCCGAGACTCTCGGCAAGCGTAAAGAGCCGCAGCTTTTTAATCACCTGCGCAGCGCGCTGGTCATCGCCGCGCACCACGATGGAAATCATACCGCCCGCCAGCGCCATCTGACGGCGCGCCAGCGCATACTGCGGGTGGCTTTCCAGCCACGGGAAAAACACTTTTTCCACCTGCGGATGCTGCGCCAGCCGCTGCGCAATCTTTAGCGCACTGGCGCTGTGGCGCTCCATACGCAGCGCCAGTGTGCGAATGCCGCGCAGCGTCAGAAAGCTGCTGAACGGGTCGAGCACGCCGCCGACGGCGTTCTGCAGATAGGCCAGCTGCTGCGCCAGTGCAGGGTTATCGCCCACCACCGCCAGCCCCGCCACCACGTCGGAGTGGCCGTTCAGGTATTTGGTGGCTGAATGCACGACGATATCAAACCCGAGCGTCAGCGGGCGGTGAATGGCGGGCGAGGCGAACGTATTATCCGCGACGCTTATCAGCCCGCGCCTGCGCGCCAGCCCGGCAATCGCTTCGAGATCCGCCAGTTTCAGCAGCGGATTGGTCGGCGTCTCGACCCAGATCATCCGGGTTTCCGGGCGGATCGCCGCCTCCAGCGCCGCGAGATCGTCTGGCTTCACCCAGGAAACGGTCAGCCCGGCGGTGCGCTTACGCACATTTTCCAGCAGCCGGTACGTGCCGCCATAGACATCGTCCACCGCCACGATATGGCTCTCTTTGTCGAGCAGCTCCAGCACCGTGGAAATGGCCGCCAGTCCGGAGGCAAACGCGAATCCCTGGCTGCCCGCTTCAAGCTCCGCGATGGCGCGCTCGAGCGCGTGGCGCGTCGGGTTGCCGCTGCGCGAATATTCATAACCGGTATGCTCGCCGGGCGCGGGCTGCGCGTAGGTGGAGGTGGCGTAAATCGGCGGCATCACCGCGCCATGCTGATCGTGATGCGTGCCGCTGTGCACGCTGAGCGTTGCGAATTTATCCATGATAAAACTCCTTAAGATTCAAGCTGGTTGCGCCAGCGGTTCAGCACATCGGTACGGGTGATAAGCCCGAGAAAGCGCGTCTCGTCGGTAATCACCGCCACCAGACCGCGTTCGAAAACCTCAAACAGTTCCCGCTCGCTGGCGCTTTTATCGAGCGTCACCACTTCGCGGTTCATGGCCGCCGAGACGGGCGTGAGAAAACGCTGACTGTCGCCGCGGATAAACGTCAGCAGATCCCACTCATCGACAATGCCCACCACGCGCCCCTGCGCCAGCACCGGAAGCTGAGAGATATCGTAAAGCCGCATCCGGGCGAGCACCGTCGCGAGCGAATCATCGGGTGCCGCGGTCACGGCCGCGCCTTCATCATGGCGAAACGCGATGTAATCACGCAGATCGCCCACGGTGGGCCGCGTCTGTAGCCCCTGCTGGCGCAGCCAGTCGTCGTTAAACATTTTCGAGAGATATTTATTGCCGCTGTCGCAGGCGAACGTCACCACGCGTTTCGGCGTGGTCTGTGCGCGGCAGTAGCGCAGCGCGGCGGCAAGCAGCGTGCCGGTGGAGGAGCCCGCCAGCACGCCTTCGATTTTCAGCAGATCGCGCGCGGCGGCGAACGCGGCGGCATCGGTCACCCGAAAAGCCTGCCGGACGCCCTCGAGATGCGCGAGCGGCGGAATGAAATCCTCGCCGATGCCCTCCACCAGCCACGATCCCGCCTCGTGATAGCGCCCCGTTTCAACCTGATCGGCCAGGATCGATCCTGCCGGATCGGCGAGCACGAATTCAGTGTGGGGAGAGTGCTCGCGAAACCAGGCCTGAAGCCCGCCGAGCGTGCCGCCGGAGCCAACGCCCACCACGATAGCGTCAATGCGCCCTTCCGCCTGCGCAAAAAGCTCCGGCGCGGTGGTGGTCTGATGCGCCAGCGGGTTGGCGGGGTTATTAAACTGGTCGATATAAAACGCGCCAGGCGTTTCATCGGCGAGGCGCTGCGCGTAATCCTGGTAATAGGCCGGGTGGCCTTTGTTCACGTCCGAGCGGGTGAGCCGCACGTCCACGCCCAGCGCGCGCAGGTGATAAATTTTCTCGCGGCTCATTTTGTCTGGCACCACCAGAATCAGCCGGTAGCCCTTTTGGGCGGCGATAAGCGCAAGGCCAAGGCCGGTATTGCCCGCCGTGGCTTCAATAATGGTGCCGCCGGGCGCAAGCCGCCCCTGGCGTTCAGCCTCGTTAATCATCGAGAGCGCCACGCGGTCTTTAATCGAACCGCCGGGGTTCTGGTTTTCCAGTTTCAGCAGCAGTTCACACGGGCCGGTATCGAGCTTTGCGAGGCGCAGCAGCGGCGTCTGCCCGATAAGAGAGGTTACAGAATCGACTATCGACATGGTCGGTTTATCCAGTCATCAGAGAATGGCCAAATGATAGGACTGCGTTTTTTGGCGGTTAAAGAATCATTCGCGGGTCTTTAGAACCAGATGGAATATTCTCTGCTGTTCTGGCGGTAAAGAAGGAAAGCAGTAAAGTCGTCCAGAAATATCGATGGCTGGATGAGGCATTTTTGCTGCCATTTTCACCGTTTTTTCTTATACAGACGCCCGCTTTTGCCAGTTTGCGCATTTGGATTGCCGGAATTTATCGAAGCCGCCCGGGATGTTTTCCGTATACCCCGGCAAGAGTGAGCGGCGTACAATGGCGGCGTTTTAAAAAAGATGAGAACAACATGCAAAAGGATGCACAACGGCGGCCAGACAGCGACGATGCGCTGGCGCTTATTACACGCGGCGTCACGCTGATTGACGTTCGCGCGCCGGTGGAATTTGCGCAGGGCGCGATGCTAGGTGCGATTAATCTGCCGCTGATGAATAACGACGAGCGCGCGGCGGTCGGCACCTGTTACAAGCAGCACGGCCAGCAGGCCGCACTGGCGCTCGGCCACCGGCTGGTGTGCGGCGAGGTGCGCGAAGCCCGGCTTAACGCGTGGCGTCTCGCCTGCGAGCGTCATCCCGAGGGCTTTCTCTGCTGCGCACGTGGCGGAATGCGCAGCCATATCGTTCAGCAGTGGCTGCGTGAGCGCGGCATCGACTATCCGCTGGTGGAAGGCGGTTACAAACGGCTGCGCCAGGCGGCGATGGACGCTACGGATCGCTTAAGCCGTCTGCCGATGGTGCTTATCGGCGGGTGTACCGGCAGCGGCAAAACGCAGCTGGTGAAAGCGCTGCCGACCGGCATTGACCTGGAAGGGCTGGCGCATCACCGCGGCTCGTCCTTTGGCCGGACGCTGACGCCGCAACGGGCGCAGGCCAGTTTTGAAAACCATCTCGCCGCCGCGATGCTTAACCATCACGCCCGCTGGATGACCCTCAGCAACCCGTTCTGGGTGCTGGAAGATGAAGGCAAAATTATAGGCGCCAACCATCTGCCCGCCGTACTGCGCGAACAGATGCTACAGGCGCCTGTTGCGGTGGTCGAAGAGCCGCTGGAACGCCGTCTGGAGCGGCTGCGTGAGGAGTATTTTGTGCAGATGCAGGCCGCGTTTCAGGCAGCGCTCGGCGATGAAGCCGAAGGCTGGCGCGCTTATGGCGACTACCTGCACCACGGGCTTTACGCCATCCGCCGCCGTCTGGGGCTTGCGCGCTACGCCGAGCTGGCGGCGCTTCAGGAGGCCGCGCTCGCCCGCCAGCAGCGCACCGGTGAAACCCATGCGCATTTCGCCTGGCTTGCGCCGCTGCTGGAGGGCTATTACGACCCGATGTATCGCTATCAGTTAGAGAAAAAAGCGCAGCACATCGCGTTTCGCGGCGACTACCAGCAGGTGGACGCCTGGCTGCGCCACCGCTACTGCGCTAGCCGTTAAACTGGCGAAACAGCGCTTTGCCTTTTAAAAGCCGCACGCCGAGCCAGCCGCCGCACAGCGACAATAACAACCCGCCGCAGAGCGGCAGCATCACCCACAGCCGCCAGTCCGGCTCCCACGGGAAGTCAAACACGCGGGTTTGCAGCACGCCGAGCGCCACTTCCGCCCCGATGGCGGCCACCAGCCCCGCCACCAGGCCAAGCAGCGCGAACTCGCTCCAGAGCGTGGCGCGCAGCAGTTTTTTCTCGGCACCCAGCGTGCGGTAAACCACCAGCTCCTGGCGGCGCTGATGCATGCCCACCTGCACCTGCGCCAGCAGCAGCAACACGCCGCAGACGGTCACCAGCACCACCATCACCTCCAGCGCGCGGCTCACCTGCTCCAGCACCTGGCCTATCTGTCTGAGGATCGCCCCGATATCCAGCACGCTCACCGTCGGAAACTCCCGGTTAAGCTGCGTCAGCATGGCGTCGGCCTTGTCAGCGCGAAAACTGGTCAGGTAGCTTTGCGGCTGCCCGTCCAGCGCGCCCGGCGGGAAGATAAAGAAAAAGTTAGGCCGCAGGCTCTCCCAGTCCACTTTGCGCAGGCTGGTCACTTTCGCGGTAAACGCCTGGGTGTCGCCAGTGAAGGTCACGCTGTCGCCAGGCGCGATATTCAGGCGTTTCGCCAGCCCCTCTTCCATCGAGACTTCGCCCGCGCGCGGCGGCCAGCGTCCTGCGGTGAGCGGATTATGCTCCGGGCGCTCCGCCTGCCAGGTGAGATTGAGCTCGCGATTGAGCGCCTCATCCTCATTACCCACGGTGGCCTTGCCGTTAATCTGCGTCAGCCGCGCGCGAACGATGGGGTAAAACGCCTGCGGGATAATCTGATGCTCCGCCAGAAACGCTTTCACCGCGTCGCGCTCCTCCGGTGCGATGTTAATCAGAAAATAGTTCGGGCTTTCCGGCGGCAACTGCTGCTGCCAGCGGTCGAGCAGATCGCCTCTTAACACCAGCAACAGCGCCAGCAGCATGAAAGAGAGCGAAAATGTCGCGAGCTGGCTCAGGGTTTGCCACGGCTGGCGCAACAGGCGGTTGACCGCCAGACGCAGCGCCAGCGAGCGCAACCGCAGGCGGCGCATCGCCACAGCAGCGCCCAGCCCGCGAACCCGCACAGCGCCGCCAGCACGACGGCACCCGCGAGAACGGCCCAGAGCAGCATCCGGCCGCCCATTAATCCGGCAAGCAGCGCCACCACAATCAGCGCCATTACCGGCAAATAGATTTTCAGCGGCCAGAGATTCGCCACCGCGTCGCGGCGCAGCACACGCAGCGGCTGTGTCGCAAGCAGCAGCCGGTAAGGCCGCAGCCCTACCAGCAGCGAAATTACGACCATCGCGCCCACGGCCCACAGCCACGGCCAGAAACTCGCTTCCGGCAGCGCGGCGGGCAGCACCGGTGCGAGCAACCGCATCAGGATCGCCTCAAAAAGCAGGCCTGCCGCCCCGCCGGTGACAGTCGCCAGCAGCAGCACCATCAGCCACTGGCCGATGATAAGCTTGCGCAGCGCCGCGCGCCCGGCACCGAGCGTTTTCAGAATAGCCACCAGATCATAGCGGCTGCGGCAGTAGTGGTTCATCGCCACCGCCACCGCGGCCACCGCCAGCAGCAGGGTCAGGAGCGCCGAGAGCAACAGGAACTGTTGCGAGCGCTGGAGCGATTTGCCGAGCGCGCTGTCGTCCTGCTCAAGGCCGGTCCAGCGGTGTTCCGGCTGAAGCAGCGGCAGCAACCAGCGTTCATACTGCGCGAGCGCCTCAGGCGCGCCGGCGAATTTATAGCGCCAGGTGAGACGGCTGCCGGGCTGCACCGCGCCGGTCTGTTCGACATCCGCCAGGTTCATCAGCAGTCGCGGGGCCATCTGGAACGGGTTAAAGCCGCTGTCCGGCTCCTGGATCACCTCGCCCGCCACCTTCAGCGTCGCGTCGCCCACATCCACCGGATCGCCGGGTTTCACGCCAAGCAGCGCCATCAAACGCGGTGCGATCAGCACCGTGCCCGGCGCGGGCAGTAGCCCCTGCGGGCGCGTTTGCAGCGTGCCGTAGAGCGGGTAGCGCGTATCCACCGCCTTAACGCTCGCCAGCTGCGGGCGGTCGGCGGCAAACGTCATGGTGGAAAAACTGAGCTGCCGGGAGAGCGTCAGGCCGTCTTCCCCGGCTTTGTCGAGCCATGCCTGCGGCACCGCGCGGGAACTGCGCAATGTCCGGTCGCCCGCCATAAATTCACGGGTCTGCTGGCTTAAGCCTTTCTCCATGCGGTCGCTGATGTTGCCGAGCGCCAGCACGCAGGCGACCGCCAGGCTCAGCGCCAGCCAGACGATTAATAGCGACGGCGAGCGCCATTCGCGCCAGAACCAGCGGGCCGTCATGCTTCCTCCCACAGCTTGCCGTCGCGCAGCCGCAGCGTGCGATCGCAGCGGGCCGCCAGTTCAGGATCGTGCGTCACGAGAATCAGCGTGGTGCCGCTGTCGCGGTTTAAGGAGAAGAGCAGATCGGCGATGCGATCGCCCGTCTGGCGATCCAGATTGCCGGTGGGCTCATCGGCAAAGAGCACCGCCGGGCGACCGTTAAACGCGCGCGCCAGCGCCACGCGCTGCTGTTCGCCGCCGGAGAGCTGCGCGGGCAGGTGATCGAGGCGTTTGCCAAGCCCGAGCTGTTCCAGCAACGCCTGCGCCTGCTGGCGGCTGGCCTTACTGGTTTCGCCGCGCAGCATCGCGGGCAGTTCGACATTCTCCAGCGCGTTGAGTGTCGGGATCAACATGAACGACTGAAACACAAAGCCGACGTCCCGCGCGCGCAGCCGCGCCCGCGCTTCTTCGTCCATCTGATGCAGCGGCTCGCCAAGAAGGCGCACCTCGCCGCTGGTGCCGTCGTCCAGCCCCGCGAGTATGGCCAGCAACGTAGACTTGCCGGAGCCGGACTCGCCCACCAGCGCAATGCTCTGGCCCGGTTTGACAACCAGTTCAACTCCGGTAAGGATGGACAGGGCGTGTTCCCCCTGACCGACGGATTTATTAAGATGATGAACTTCAAGAATGTTTTCCGCTGGCATTTCCCTTTCCTGTTACTGGCGTTATTAAGCTTTCGCGCCGCCGCGGCGGACACGTTGCTGGTGCTGGGCGACAGCCTGAGCGCCGGCTATCGTATGGCGGCGGACGCCGCCTGGCCCGCGCTGCTGAACGATAAATGGCAGCAGCGCGACGTGCGCGTGGTCAACGCGAGCATCAGCGGCGACACCGCTCAGCAGGGGCTTTCGCGCCTGCCTGCGCTGCTTAAACAGCATCAGCCGCGCTGGGTGCTGATTGAGCTTGGCGGCAACGACGGCCTGCGCGGTTTTCCGCCGGATACGCTTTCCGCCACGCTCAGGAAAATCATAGAACAGGTTAAAACCGCGGGCGCGGAGCCGCTGCTGATGCAGATCCGCCTGCCAGCGAACTACGGACGCCGCTACAATCAGGCGTTTGAAGCGATCTACCCGGAACTGGCGCAATCTTTTTCCATCCCCCTGCTGCCCTTTTTTATGGAAGAGGTTTACCTCAAACCGCAGTGGATGCAGGACGATGGCATTCATCCCAATCGCGACGCCCAGCCGTTTATCGCCGACTGGATGGCGCAGCGACTGGCCCCTTTAGTTAAACACGACTCATAACCCTGCGGGGCGCTGAGCGGGTAAAGTTATGCAAAAATCACTCTTAATTACAGGATGTTCCAGCGGTATTGGTCTTGCCTGCGCGCACGAGCTGCGCCGCCAGGGCTTTCAAATCCTTGCGGCCTGCCGCAAGCCGGGCGATGTGGCGCGCATGAATACGCTGGGTTTTACCGGCATTGAACTCGATCTCGATTCGCCGCAGAGCGTGGAGGCCGCCGCGCAGGAGGTGATTCGCCTGACGAATAACCGGCTGTACGGGATTTTCAATAACGGCGGCTATGGCGTGTACGGGCCGCTCTCGACCATCAGCCGCGCGCAGATGGAACAACAGTTCTCGACGAACTTTTTCGGCGCGCATCAGCTCACCATGCTGCTGCTGCCCGCGATGCTGCCGCACGGCGAAGGGCGCATCGTCAACACCAGCTCGGTCATGGGGTTAATTTCAACGCCCGGACGCGGCGCCTACGCCGCCAGCAAATACGCGCTGGAGGCGTGGTCTGACGCGCTGCGCATGGAGCTGCGCTATAGCGGCGTGAAGGTGAGCCTGATTGAGCCCGGCCCTATTCGCACGCGCTTTACGGAAAACGTCAACCAGACGCAGACGGATAAACCGGTCGAAAACCCCGGCATCGCCGCGCGTTTTACACTCGGCCCGGAGGCGGTCGTCGCCAAAGTGCGCCATGCTTTTGAGAGCCCGAATCCGCGTATTCGCTATCCGGTCACGCTGGTGACGCATGCGGTAGGCATACTCAAACGGCTACTGCCGACGCGAATCATGGACAAAATTTTACACGAGTAAGTTGAAGGCGAGCGCCCTGCCCCCATGTAAAAAAGAAATCGACAACAGAGAGTGACTCATGTCCGAACAGAATATTATCAACCTCAGCGAAGCGAACCTGCACCAGATCCTGGAGCAATCCATGACGGTGCCGGTGCTCTTCTATTTCTGGTCCGATCGCAGCCAGCACTGCCAGCAGCTGACGCCGGTGCTGGAAAAACTGGCGAACCAGTATCAGGGCCAGTTTATTCTCGCGAAAGTGGACTGCGACAACGAACAAGCCATCGCCGCGCAGTTTGGCCTGCGCGCCATCCCGACGGTCTATCTGTTCAGCCAGGGGCAGCCGGTGGACGGCTTCCAGGGCCCGCAGCCGGAAGAAGCGATCCGTGCGCTGCTGGACAAAGTGCTGCCGCGTGAAGAAGAGCTGAAAGCGCAGGAAGCGATGGCGCTGATGCAGGAAGGCAAACATCTTGAAGCGCTGCCGCTGCTGAAAGAGGCCTGGCAGATGTCGAACCAGGCGAGCGAAATCGGCCTGCTGCTGGCGCAGGCACAAATAGCGCTTAACCGCTCCGAAGACGCCGAAGCGGTGCTGAAAACCATTCCGTTGCAGGATCAGGATACCCGTTATCAGAGCCTGGTGGCGCAGATAGACCTGCTGAAACAGGCGGCGGACACGCCGGAAATCCAGCAGTTGCAACAGCAGGTGGAGCAACACCCGGATGACGCGCAACTCGCCAGCCAGCTTGCGCTGCAACTGCATCAGGTCGGCCGTAACGAAGAGGCGTTGGAGTTACTTTTCGTCTACCTGAAGAAAGATCTTAACGCCGCCGACGGCCAGGCGCGTAAAATGCTCCAGGAAATCCTGGCCGCGCTGGGCACCGGTGACGCGCTGGCGTCGAAATATCGCCGTCAGCTCTACTCCCTGCTCTACTGATCCCCACCGGCAAGGATGCCATGACGTTCCCCTGCCAGATTCGGGCGCTGCGCCCGGCGCTGGCAGGCGGTAAAATAGTCGCTATTGCACACAACAGGAGGTTGGTTCGATGCTGTTTATTATCCCCGTACTTATTTTCGTCGCGCTGGTTATCGTTATGGCTGGCGTCAAAATCGTGCCGCAGGGTTTCCAGTGGACGGTGGAACGCTTTGGCCGCTATACCAAAACTCTTCAGCCTGGCCTGAATCTCGTGGTGCCGTTTATGGATCGCGTGGGCCGCAAAATCAACATGATGGAGCAGGTGCTCGATATCCCGTCGCAGGAAGTTATCTCTAAAGATAACGCCAACGTCACTATCGACGCCGTCTGTTTTATTCAGGTGATCGACGCGCCGCGCGCGGCGTATGAGGTGAGCAACCTGGAGCTTGCCATCATCAACCTGACGATGACCAATATCCGTACCGTGCTGGGCTCGATGGAACTGGACGAAATGCTGTCGCAGCGTGACAGCATCAATACCCGCCTGCTGCACATTGTCGATGAAGCCACCAACCCGTGGGGCATCAAAGTCACGCGTATCGAAATCCGCGACGTGCGCCCGCCCGCCGAGCTTATCGCCTCGATGAACGCCCAGATGAAAGCCGAACGTACCAAACGCGCCTATATTCTGGAGGCCGAAGGCGTGCGCCAGGCAGAGATCCTCAAAGCCGAAGGCGAAAAACAGTCGCAGATCCTCAAAGCGGAAGGCGATCGCCAGTCGGCGTTCTTGCAGGCGGAAGCCCGTGAGCGTTCGGCCGAGGCGGAAGCGCGCGCCACGAAAATGGTTTCCGAAGCTATCGCCGCGGGCGATATTCAGGCGGTGAATTACTTTGTGGCGCAGAAATATACCGACGCGCTGCAGCAGATTGGCTCTTCCAGCAACAGCAAAGTGGTGATGATGCCGCTGGAGGCCTCAAGCCTGATGGGTTCGATAGCCGGGATCGCCGAACTCATGAAAGAGAGCGGCAACGAGCGTAAACGCCCATGATGACCCTTATCCTCTCTCACCCTCACGTCTTCTGGCTCTGCCTAGGCGGACTGCTGCTGGCGGCGGAAATGCTCGGCGGCAACGGCTTTCTGCTCTGGAGCGGCGTGGCGGCGGTAGCGACCGGGCTGCTGACCTGGCTTCTGCCGCTGGGCTGGGAGTGGCAGGGCGTGAGTTTCGCGCTGTTCATGCTTATCGCCGTCTGGCTCTGGTGGCGCTGGCTGTCGCGTCGCGCACAGCCGCGGCCTGACAATGCGCTGAACCAGCGCGGCCAGCAGCTGATCGGACAGCGCTTTACGCTGACGCAGGCGCTGGAGAATGGCCGCGGGCAAATCACCGTTGGTGATAGCGTCTGGCCGGTCGTGGCGAGCAGCGATTTACCGGCAGGTACCGTCGTGGAAGTGGTCGCGCTCGACGGCATTCGCCTGCGCGTGCAGGCGAGCCGGACGCAATAGCCGATTCTCGCAAGACAGCACTGTTCAATAAAAGCCTGTTCGGGCATGATCCGGACAGGCTTTTTTACAAAATATTCACAAGGAAACGACGTTATGACGCTACGACTAACAGGGATCGCCCTCGCGCTGCTGACGCTGCCCACGCTCTGCGCGCAGGCCTCTTCTGATATTGAAGACTGCACGTGGGGCACGCCGGGCTGCGTTCTGCAAGGCGAGCCCTGGCTTAATGTGAATAACGACACCCGCGATAACCTGATTCGCATGATAAGCGAGCAGAAACATTTCGCGCTGCCGGTCTGGCCGCTGCCCGCCGACACGCGCACCACCCGCGATTATCACTTCGGCTATCACGAAGAAGACGTCACGGAAACTGCCACGCCCGGCACCGCGGCAGGCGATGCGCCGGACCCGCTGGCGACGCTGCTGACCAGCATGCATCTCGACCCGGCCGCCGCGACGCTGAGCGACGCCGACCGTGAAAACCGTTTTGTCTCCAATAATTCGCAGAGCGTCATCGCGTTTCTGACCGCGCTGAATAATGAGAAATCGCTGACCGACGCGCAGCGTCAACACCTGGCGCAGGCGCGTCTGAGTATTTATCAGGCGCCTGACAGCACGCCCGACAGCCTCAACGCGCCGCAGGGTTCTGCTGCCGCTGCGTTCGATGAATATCTTGGCGCGGCGAGCGCGTTTTATCAGGGCGACTACCCCGCCGCGACGGAACGCTTTAGCGCGCTTAAAACCAGCAGCCAGCCGTGGGTGGCGCAGACCGCCGCCTATATGCTGATGCGCGTGGCGCTTAACCAGAGCAGCGCCGCGGCGGTGGACGATGATTACGGCCTGTTTGATACCACTAAAATTGACAAAACCGCCGCGCGCCAGGCGCTCGCTTATTCTGAGGCGTACCTGAAAGCCTGGCCGGAGGGCGACTACGCTGACTCCGCACGCGGTATGCAGCGACGCATCTACTGGTATCTCCAGGACTGGGACGCGCTGGCTCCGCGCTACGAACAGGCGCTGAAAGCGGCGCCGGACGCCGACGCCCTGCGCGCGCTGCTTTTAGAGAACGACACCAAACTGCAAAGCAAAGACGCCAGCGGCGACACCTTTTTTATCAGCAGCCCGGACGCGCCGCTGCTCACCTTTACCCAGACGCTGCGCTGGCTGCGCGAAAATGAACGTAAAGCCGACAAAAACCCGCACGTGACGCGCCAGATGCTCGACGATTACAAACCCATCTATGAAAAAGCGGGGCTGATGCCGCTGTGGAACTACCTGCAAAACGCCTGGCTCTTCTGGCAGCAGCAGGATTACGCGGCCGTCGTGGCGGCGATTAAGCCTGCCGACAGCGTGCCGCAGAACGATATTCTCGCCTTCAGCGAGCAGGTGCTGTACGGCGACGCGCTGGGCGCGCAAAAGCAGTGGGCCGCCGCGCGCGACCACTGGCAGCGCCTGCTGAAATCCGCCAAACCGGGCGCTGAACAGCAGTTGTTGCAGATGAAACTGGCGGCCGCGCTGGTTGAGAACAACGAAACGGCGGCGATTTTCGCGCCGCAGAGCCTGGTGACGGGCCTGCGCTACCGCTCGCTGGTGCTGAAAACCAGAGCGCCGCTGGATCTTCTTAAAGATCAGGCGCTGCACGGCATGAACAACGAAGAGCGCACCATTGCGCTGCACACGCTGCTTACACGCCATCTGACCGAAGGCCGTTATCAGGATTATCTCCAGGATAAAGCGCTGGCCGGCGATCTCAAACCGCTGGATGAGAAGACATACGGTGATGTCAGCCTGACCATTTTCAACTGGAAAGGCGACGACGTGGCGAAAGGCTACGCCTGCAGGCCGCTTGATGAGACCGCGAAAACGCTGGCGGCTCACCCGGACGACAGCCACGCGCTGAACTGCCTCGGCGAGTTTTTCCGCCTGACCGGCGCGCAGGTCAACCCGTGGGGCGACAGCGGCAGCAACAGTACGCTCGATACCGTGACCCGCACCGAACACCCGGTCGGGCTGCCGAATCGTCAGCACTATTACCAGCAGGTGATCGCCAACCCGAAAGCCGAGCCGGAAGATAAAAGCTATGCGCTGTACCGCGCCGTGATGTGCTATGCGCCGTCAGGGTATAACGACTGCGGCGGCGAGGATGTCGATAAAGCGACGCGCAAAGCCTGGTTCGGGCAGCTTAAGAAAAACTGGCCGGGAAGCCCATGGGCGCAGCAGCTCAAATATTACTGGTAAGCCTGCTGCTGGCGACAACGAGCGCGTGGGCGCAGGCGACGCGGGCGAATGACGCCGACTACCGGGCCTTCTGGCTCTGGTCGGGCGTCAGGCCGTCTGCGGCGCTGCGTGAGGCTGAGGTTATCTATCTGCATCAGGGCGATGTGGTGACGCGCCAGGGCAAGCCCGCGTTTGTGCGCCTCGGCCAGCCGGTCGCCCGCCTGCGCGCGCCTGCCCTCTGGCTTACCGTGCGGCTTGAGCGGCTCGATCTCAGCGATGAGATGCTCGACACGCTGGCCCGCCTGCCCGTGCGCTGGGCGCAGGCGGGAAATCCGGTGACCGGGTTACAGATTGATTTTGACGCAGCGACCCGGCGTATCGGGGATTATGGCCAGTTTTTAACGCGGCTGCGGGCGCGGCTGGATGGCCGTTTCGCGCTCGGCGTGACAGGGCTGCTCGACTGGGCGCAGACCGGCAGCGTCGCGCAGCTTAACGCCCTGCCGGTGGATGAACTGGTGGTGCAGACTTATCAGGGGCGACACACGGTGCCGGGCTACGCGCGCTATTTGCCCGCCCTGCTCGGCCTGCGCATTCCGTTTAAAATTGGCATCGCGCAGAATGGCGAGTGGGATAAGGCGCAGGAGAAAACCCTTGCGGCATCGCCCTGGTATCGCGGCGTGGTGATTTTCGTGATGAACGGCGAGCGCTGATCTTACGCGTCAGCGCGTCGGTGGCAGCAGCCGGAAAGGTTATCGATAATCGGGCAGTCGGCGCTGTCATCCCCAGGACACGCGGCGGCGAGATCCAGCAACTGCTGGCGCATCGCCCGCAGGCTTTCGATATGGCTTTCGATTTCCGCCACCTTTTGCAGCGTGCGCGCTTTCACGTCCGCGCTGTGGCGCGCCGGATCGTTAAACAGATGCACCAGTTCGCGACACTCTTCCAGGTTAAACCCCACCAGCCGCGCCTGGCGCAGCAGCGTCAGTTCATCGATATGCCGCTGCGAATAGGTGCGGTAGCCGTTATCGCCGCGCCGCGGCGGCGTCACCAGCCCTTTCTCTTCGTAAAAACGAATCGCTTTGCTGGTCAGCCCGGTTTTTTTCGCCACATCGCTGATATTCACGTTTCCCCCTTCAGGCGTTTGAATGACGCCGTGCCGTAAAGCCCGGTGTTACTCCACCAGATTACGCATACATTGCCATGAATGCGATTTCCCGCGGTAATCCCGGCATTTCGCTAAGGGATTATAACGCACGGCGTCCCGTAAAGGCTGGCAGAAAGTATCACAGGCCGGGTTAATGCTTCGGAATCACTTTTGTGCCGAGAAACCAGCCAGCGAAGGCACCGATCGCAGCCAGTAACGGCGTTCCTACCAGGAAAATGACAAAGTTTTGCGACATTTGATCTTCACCTTGTATCGGCCCCACCACTACGCGACACACCACCGGCAAGATCAGCAGCATCAGCGCTGCGCCGCATACCGCCCCGACCGCAGCAAAAAGCGATAATTTCAGAAATTTCATAACATTTTCCAGAACCCGGTGTCGCTCGTGTACAAGAATTTATCAGCGAACCACGTTAACAGAAACGCCCTGCGCTTTCGCTCTCTTCTGCGGTGCGAACCGGACACATTGCCCACCTTTCTGGCGCTATCTGGACACTTTTTTACACGCGGCTTTCCATCCGTGATTTAAAACCTTGACCTTCCCCTTGATGGAAGGTTTACGCTTAAACACAGTCGAAAGCATTTCGTTTTCTGGTCAACCCGAGGCTGACCGCTTACCGAGGAGACAACGTATGTCAAACACCATAGAACTGGCCCTGGACGGGCTTTCCTGCGGACACTGCGTAAAACGGGTGAAAGAGAGCCTGGAGCAGCGCCCGGACGTTGAACGCGCGGATGTCACGATTGAACATGCCAGCGTCACCACCACTGCGCCTGCGGACGCCCTGATTGAGACGGTGAAACAGGCCGGTTACGAGGCGACGCTCGCACACCCAAAGGCTAACCCGCTGACAGAGTCATCAACCCCGTCGGAAGCACTGACAGCGGCGCAACCTGAGCTTCCGGCAGCGGATAACGCCGACGATGACGACAGCCGACAGCTGCTTATCAACGGCATGAGCTGCGCCAGTTGCGTGAGCCGCGTTCAGAACGCCCTGCAAGGGGTGGCGGGCGTCACGCAGGCACGGGTGAATCTGGCGGAGCGCACGGCGCTGGTGATGGGCCATGCCTCCGCCGCTGATTTAATCGCGGCGGTTGAAAAAGCGGGCTACGGCGCAGAGGCTATTGATGACGACGCCGAACGCCGGGAACGCCAGCAGCAGACCGCGCAGGCGGCTATGAAACGCTTTCGCTGGCAGGCGGCGCTGGCGCTTGCCGTCGGCATTCCGGTGATGATCTGGGGCATGTTCGGCGACAACATGATGGTCACCGACGCCAACCGTTCGCTCTGGCTGGTCATTGGCCTTATCACGCTCGGCGTGATGGTTTTCGCGGGCGGTCATTTTTATACCAGCGCCTGGAAAAGCCTGCGCAACCGCAGCGCGACGATGGATACGCTGGTGGCGCTCGGCACCGGCGCGGCCTGGCTCTACTCCATGAGCGTCAACCTCTGGCCGCAGCATTTTCCGATGGAAGCGCGCCATCTCTATTACGAAGCCAGCGCCATGATTATTGGTCTGATTAATCTTGGTCATATGCTGGAGGCGCGCGCCCGCCAGCGTTCATCGAAGGCGCTGGAGCGTCTGCTGGATCTGACACCGCCGGTTGCGCGCGTCGTCACGTCGGAAGGCGAAAAAAGCGTGCCGCT